>NZ_CAXBDN010000330.1:0-3985 GCF_963974375.1 uncultured Marinobacter sp. | reverse complement strand
TACTGTATGGCGAATTTCAGCGGGGCGGCAGAACGTCGTGGAATGAACGCTTACTCTTCATCTGGGTCTTGCGGCGATTAACGAAGACGAAATACTGGCCGCTGAGTGGGTCGTGCTTCAACTGATTCCGGACCAGGGCGCTCAGGCCCCGGAACGATTTGCGCATGTCGGTGGGCTCGGTGCACAGCCAGATGCGCGCCTGGCTATCGAGCCCGATCATCCGTTCTGGCTCAGCCGTAGTTCAACGCCGTTGCCGAGGCTAAGCACAATGTTCCAGCCTGGGCCGGAGGATTGCGACGTGCCCATCAGTGACGACAAATCCAGAAAGCTGGCTTCACCGGATCCTGCCGAGTCATCGAGCGACGGATCGGCCAGGCGCTTACGCCAGTTACAGAAGCTGGCGTAGCCAATGTTCTCTTGTTTGCAAAATTGCGAAGCCGAGAGGCCGCTGGCGCACTGCTGATCAACCAGGGTCTGCCACTGTTCTGGAGTACGGTGCTTTCTCATAGGGGTAACCTCGTGCTGGGAAATGTGAGGTTACTGTATGGCGAATTTCAGCGGGGCGGCAGAACGTCGTGGAATGAACGCTTACTTCTGGACAGCATCGTGCATGCTGATGCAAAGCCATTTTTCCTCTCACATCCAACAATTCATTTTTGTCGCTGATATCCATAGAGGCTTTACATCAGATAAGCATCATTACCGGATAATTGGAGGCAGTTTGTATTTTGCCATCCATTTCTGGCGACGCCCACAAGGGTGAACAATGTTTATCAAAGCGGCGGCAGTGTCCTGAGTTTTACCAGGTCACAGGGGACACTGCCGCAGATCAGACTACAAAAAACTGAACACCGAGGAACAATAGATACCCGATAGCCATAGCGGCACCTGTTACGCGACCAATCTTCCCCACAAATAAAAGGGAAAAGGCAAATAGCATTGTCACTGCAACCACGACGGGCATATCGAAGGAGATAAAGCGGCTGTTGATTACCAGCGGCTTTGCAATTGCAGAAAATGCCATGACCGACAAAATATTGAAGATATTTGACCCAACGATTCCGCCAATGATCAAATCAGAGTGGTTCTTGCGTGCGGCAGCCACACAGGCCGTGAGCTCTGGCAGCGAGGTTCCGAACGCAATCATGGTCATTCCAATTACAGCTTCGGGGACGCCCAGAGCGACGCCACCTGCAACGGCACCCTGAACAAGGATCTCTGAACCGACGAGAAGTGTGCCAATCCCAACAACCAGCATCAGTCCGGGCGCTTTTGCACCCTCACCCTCGCTGTAATCTTCATCAGATTCCGGAACATCCAATTTATGGGCTTTGTACTGGTATATAATATACAGAACGATTGCCACCACCATCAAGAAACCGCCCCAGCGCGGCAATAGACCGGCTAAAATCGCAACGACCATGGCGACGGTCGCACCGACCATGACGAGCGTATCAACGCGAGCGGCTTTGTGGTCGAAAACCAAAGGGGCTATCATTGCGGACACGGCTACCACCAAAAGCACATTGGCTATGTTCGAACCAATGACATTGCCGACGGAAATCCCCGGGTAGCCCGTGAGGTTAGCGTTCATAGATGTGAACAGTTCAGGTGCTGACGTGCCAAAAGCTACGATGGTGGCAGCGATGAAAAACTTAGACAGTCCGGCTCTTTCAGCAACGATAATCGCATTGTCTACGGTCCAATCTCCACCCTTAACTAGCAAGTAAACGCCAAAAGCTATGGCGCCTACTGCTATGACAGTCAGCTGATAGGTCTCAAATTCGTGCATTAAAATCCTTCCTTTGAATCAGGGGGCATATGAATTTGATGATTTGTTCACATGCAATTCGTGACCTGAAAACTACAGATCAAATTCTGCAGGATTTAGGTCAAGCTCTCGCGCAATTTCAGCAACCATGGCTCTCTCTTGGGCATCAAAATCGCCATCAGCAGCGCCAATTGCACAGACTACACGTACGAGCAATCTAGCCTGCTCGTCATTACCTTTGATCTTGCCAATTGCCTTAAGAGCCGATCCCTTACCGATGCCATGATCAAACTCAAAATCAGCGGCGGCCTTTTGGAAGACCTCAATGACCTGGCGCATGTCAAAATGCTTCAGTTCGTCGGAGCGCTCAAGAAAACCGGCCATTTTTTGCTTTTCAGATGCGTCTATACTGCCATCCGCTGCAGCGACCAGTGCGCAGCCATTCACTACAGCTTCCATGAAGGAACGGTTTTTAAATTTAGAGGCTTCGGCTGTCAATTTCGAGCGAGCCTGTTCTACATTTTGTTTTAACCAATCAAACATATCTTTCTCCTTGAACTTCGTTTTTTGAAAAATTACAAATATTTTTCTGTTATCTATCTGACTCGAATAGCGAGACAGGAGCTGAGAAATTTACGGCATTGAACTTACTAGGATCTTTTACTAACCGGAGTCTGTCAACGTAGTTGTCGTGTTTAAGTCATCAGCTCTTTAACAGTTCACCGCCTTTTCCGGATTCAGAGTCACTGATTCCGGCAAGCTGAAGTTTCGGATATCACCGGACCAGCGCCGCGGGTTCTCAGCCTTCGCAGCCTCGATCACCTGTTTGCGCTGAGCCAGGATCTGATCAGCCTCGCCATCGTGACGCTGCTGAGGTGTTACGTAATTCAAGGCGCTGTGACGGTGCTCGGTGTTGTACCAGCGCACGAAGGCCAGCACCCATTCACGGGCGTCCTCGATGGTGCTGAAGCCGTTGACCGGGAACCCTGGCCGGAACTTCAGGGTTTTGAACAGCGACTCTGAGTAGGCGTTATCGTTGCTCACTCTGGGCCGGCTGTTCGAGGGCGTAATGCCCAGGTCGTACAGCTTTTCCAGGAAGGTCGAGGCCTTCATGGGGCTGCCATTGTCCGAGTGCAGCACAAGAGGCTTCTCCCTGGCTGCCAGGTGCTCACGCCAGTAAGCCTTTTCGATGAACTCACTGGCCAGCTCTCCCGTTTCGCTCTGGTAGACCTCGTGACCAACGATCTTGCGGCTGTAGACGTCCAGCATCAGGTACAGATAGAACCAGGTGCCTCGTGCCGGGCCAGGCAGCCAGGAGATATCCCACGACCACAGTTGGTTGGGTTCTGTGGCTTGGTGTGTCGTCGCCTGTCTCTTGGGCTGTGGCGCTTTCTGACGGCCTCTGGGGTTAACCTGGCCATGCTCCCGCAGCACACGGTAAAAGGTCGACTCCGAGGCCAGGTAACGCCCCTGATCCATTTGGTCCGCAACGATGAATGCCGGCGGACAGCTCTGGTATCTCTTTTGATTGCTGAGTGACACCACAGCCTGACGCTCCTGATCCGTCAGTTTGTTAGTCGGTGCCGGCCTGGGCACCACCGGTCTCTGATCCGCTTTGACAGCCTTATCAGTCGTCCAGCGCTGGAAGGTGCGCACACTCAGGTTCAGCAAGGCACAGGCCTTGGCCAGCCGGGCGCCGCTGCTCTGAGCTTCGTGGATCAGAGCAACCGCCTGCTGGCGATCCGGGAGGCTGGTCATTCGTCCTCGTCTTTGGGGCCCCAGATCGCCTCGGCTTTTTTTGACAGCGTCAGTAGCGCTGCTGTTTCCGCCAGGGCTTTTTCCTTGCGACGTAATTCAGATTCGAGCTTTTTGACCCGCTTTTTCTCAGTCGTCGCCGCTTTCCGGTTACGCCTGGCCTGTTCGTCAGACTGGGCGTTGGCACCCATGCAGGCGGTCTTCCAGGCTTCGATTTGTTCCGGATACAGACCGTGCTTGCGACAATATTCACCGAGTTCCGCCTCGGTCATCGGGGCGGTCTCCAGAACAATGCGGAACTTCTCTTCGCTACTCCACTTTTCAGGCGTGGCTGAGTTCGACGGCAAAACGGCACCTCGTTCTCTGGCGGCTTTACGCCAATTGTACAAGGTCGCGGTGCTGATGCCTTCCTGGCCAGCTAACTCGGCCACCGTCAGGCTGTGAGGTGGGGCCATCTTC
>NZ_CAXBDN010000329.1:0-4026 GCF_963974375.1 uncultured Marinobacter sp. | reverse complement strand
AGACTAAGTTTCTGGCTGCCAACGGGCAATCCTCCGGTCACCAATGTATCTGCCCACCCAACAAGCCATTAGTTGTTCCGTCTTCCGGCCAGGGTGATTCCGTTTGTATTGCTCCGCTCAAGGCCTGCACGGCTGAAGAACAACAAACGCTCTCTCACCTGAGCCACTATGCTGGTGGTGCCGCAACCATGGGCCTGGCCAACCTGCTTTGGGACACAAAAATTGCTCAGTATGTTGGTGACCTAAACACCTTTGGCGGCAACGGTATGGGCGCCGCCGCTGCACAATCCAACAGAGTATTGAGTGCCATCAACGACTACGATCTTGCGAACAAGCGCTATGAGGATCTGAAGAATCACCGGGCTTCACCCGCAATGATCAACTCCGCGAAAATGCAGGCGGACGCTGCCTTCAAGAAAATGAACCGGGTACTCAATGACAAGTCGCTGAACTACCTGAACAACAATACCTTCGGCATGCGCCAGACCACCAACGCGGCCGGCCGCACCGTGTGGGAGTCCATTCCTGTGGCCGATACAGCGGACGTGCGAAAGCTCACCGGACTTGCCAAGGTCGCGCGTGTGGCCGGCCCCGGGGTTGTGGTGTTTGATGGTTATCTTCGTGCCAGCAGTGTTCACCGTAGCTGGAAAAACAATGATCCCAACTGGCAGCGCAAAGCGGTTGTTGAGGGTAGTTCGTTTGGACTAGGCATTCTTGCGGGAGCTGTGATCGGTACCGTGATTGCCGTGACGCCAGTCGGGCTTGCGATTGGCATCGTTGTTGCCGGTGCAACAGCCGTTGGAGTGGATTATGCGGTCAAGGATTTCGCGGGATGGATGTACGACCAGTGGTAAGCATGGCTAATCATTCGCTGACTTCATTTTTTGCTCTCTTAGGACTTGGCGGCGGGGCAAGCATGTTCTTTGGGCTTTTGCTCCTCAGGCTCACGTTGACCCATCGCCTGAAGAAAAAGCTGAGGGCAACCGGGGACTACTGGGATACCGGCACCCTTGATTTTGGATTTATCAATACTTCGCTGTTTGCCTGGGCCTGTGCAATACCTCGCGTACAACGGCTGGAGAGATTTCAATCGATCTACCCTGGCCTGGACGTCCGGTCTTTCGCGAACTGGTTTGAAAGAGCTATCGCCTGTGGAGCAATTTACGGTTTGATGGTGATGTTCCTGAGCGCTCCTTTCTTTTACCTTTTCAAACCATAGCTTTTCACCCGCAATGATTAATTCTGCGAAAAGGCATTGTGATGGGGGAAGGCTTGGATAGGCACACACAGATAATCACTCCCAAGCGCGTGGACGTGCCAGATTGGTCAGCCAATAATAGTGAGGCCAATGAATGACAAGCTCTTTTCCCATCACCCGTTTCCTCGGCCGAGCTTTGTTTTTCCTGGCGCGTATTGCAGCTATCTTCCTTTCACTTTCGCTGTTGGCGATACCGTTCAACCGCAATGGTTTTCAGGAAATCAGTAACGGTCTGTACGCTCCGGGGGCACCTTTGATGGGCTCGAACCTGCTCGACTTCCTGATGCAACCTTGGCTGGCTGCTGTTTTGGGGCTGGGCATGCTGATCTACGTTTATGCCCGTTTTTGGCTGATTTCAGCAGATAGACGACGGATCAGTGACCTTTCTTACCTGGCTACCGTCGCCCTTCTTATGATGGGAATTCAGGTTGCTCTTTATCTTCCGGCCATACAAGCGCCTGCACTTTAGAAGCTGCATTATTAATTGGCCTGGACAAAGATCCGGCGTGGACAGGCACTCTCGAAGAAGCAAGCCCGATACTGGCTGTCGCGACCACGGGCTCTCCGGTTATCATCACCGAAGTGCTTGCTAATGCCTGTCATAATCGCTCTGATCTTCGTTATAGAATAATCCGGCGCCGCCAGTAGCCTGGTTTTCTTGAGTGATGGGCAAACGCAACGACTATGATAGTTCGGTCTTTTTCGATGGTTATGAGCGAGAAAGGGAATCTACGAAGTATAAGCTGACTCGCCCCGGCTTCCGCAGTTTTGTGGGAAACTGGAACAAGTGGGGGATTTGGTTCTTCGAGCAGCCTGATCGCTTGCTCAAAAGCATCAATCAGGCGTCTTCCGAGCCCAACTTCTTCTTGCTCATACCAGAAAACAGCTTCTTCGAATTCCGTGGCAGCTTCCCTGCTGACTCATACTTGCAAAGCTATCAGCCTCCGATTCGGGCTCTGGCGCGGGACAAAACATCCTTTGGATCAAGTAGCTTTGCTTCTCCTGACTCAATCCGTTGGATTCTGCGACAAATCTCACGGTCCCAAGCCTCTGCAACGCTGTCATCTGCAGGACCGTCTAAACTGGCCACCAGATCCCTCGCTAAAGTAGCACGCTCTTGCTCAGAAAGGGTCAGGGCAGCATTTCTTAGGGTTTCGAGCTCTACCGCAGTCATTTGACGCTCCGTGGAGATAAGCATAGATAAATGATGCAGGATGTTTTACCCCATAACAAGACCAAGCACTGCGACACCTTTTTTTGCATGGACCGACACCTTTTTTTGCATGGACAGGCACTCCCAAAGAAGGGCACTCCCAAAGAAGAAAGCCTGAAACCCTCTTCCTAACACCGACAGCACCTGCCCAAAACCACCACTCCTGACCTCACTGGCCACAAATTCGCCAACTTTGCCAAACCCCGGCCTGTTTCCCCGAACTCAGGCCAAGCGAAGCCCCTGGCTATTGACCAGTTCGTTGTTTTCGCTCTTTTGGGTGGGGAATCAGGCCGCTCGCAGTCGCCTGCCCTGCTCTACCTGCCCTGAAAGAGACAGGCATCCTCCTAAATCGGCACCGATTCAGATCTGCTTGTGAACCACCTCGGAAAGGCGGCTGCGATTGCCGTTGGTATCAAGGGTGCGGATAGCGAAGTACCAGGTGCCGGTGCTGAGTTCGTCCACCAGCAGTTGATCCACTGAGGCATCACCGATGGCGAGGCTCTGGTCCAGGCTGTCTGCGCTGGTGCCGTAGACCACTTCAAAACCGGCGATTTCCCCCATGGCGAGACTTTCCCCGTTCTCACGTGTGAGGGGCGCAGTCCAGCTCAGCAGCGCTGTGTTGGAGACAAGAATTTCTTCCGGGGTGATTTCGTTGGCCGGTGGTTCGCTGGCGTCGGTGCCTGTTCCGGAATCGGCTACGGTGTCAGTGGTGCTGTCGTCGCCAGTGGTGGTATCGGACCCGGTAGTGTCCGCAATCGAATCCTGGGTATTGTCCAAGGAGGTATCAGTGGTCGTGTCGCCTGAGGTGTCATCTGCGGTGTCATTTGCGGTCCCGTCCGTGTCCGCAACGATGGTATCGGTTTCGTCGTAAACATCCGCAATCGTCTTGAAATGCTGCACATTGCTGTACTCCACCACAACCAGTTTCTGGCTGATGGTGCTTGAGTGCACGGTAGCCTGGAGCGCGGATGCCTGAACCGCCGCGGTGGCAATGAGATCCGCCAGGGATACGTTGGTGCCGTCACCCATCAAACTGATCTGGCCGGTTTCACGGGTCTGATTGACCAGGTCGATGAGTACTTCGGAGATAGTGTTCCATTGGGCGTTGTCGTTCACCAGAGCCAGGAAAGCGGCGTTGGCAATGGCCACCTGCAGGGCGTCGGCGGTCACACTGCCCAAGTCGTCCAACCGGGTCAGGTCCGGCGGGGCGAGGCGCATGGAACCCGCAGCCAGGCCAAACCAGCCTTCCACAGTCTGGTAGGCGTCAGCGAGCGCCCTGGGAGAAAGCCCGTCAGAGCTGCGTTCCGCCAGGGTGACGGCCAGATGGGTCAGTGGGGTCAGATGCACGGTTTCCGTGATCAGGTCACCGGCACCGCGGAGGCTGAAGGCGCTGTCCAGTGCCATGGCCTGCCCAAAAGCAACAGGCCCGGAGCCCGGCTGTTCGCACTGAGGCACCACATCACAGACCATCCGGGTGCCGGTATCGGCCGTCAGTTCCACGGTAATCCCCCCGAAAAACAGCGGTGATCAAAAGTAGAATTTTCCGTAAGCTACA
>NZ_CAXBDN010000328.1:0-4053 GCF_963974375.1 uncultured Marinobacter sp. | reverse complement strand
ATCCCCGGGTCC
Organism: uncultured Marinobacter sp.; assembly: GCF_963974375.1. GTDB lineage: Bacteria > Pseudomonadota > Gammaproteobacteria > Pseudomonadales > Oleiphilaceae > Marinobacter. The sequence continues at coordinate 4,041 of NZ_CAXBDN010000328.1, read as the reverse complement.
GGCTGCTGATTATCCGGGCCACGGATGTGCCAGCATACGTGCAGTACGGCGGTGCTGATCTGGGGGTTACCGGTAAGGATGTGCTGATGGAGCATGGTGGCGAGGGTCTGTACGAGCCCCTGGACCTGAACATTTCCCGCTGCCGCCTGATGACTGCAGGGGTGAAGGGGCAGCCGGCACCGCAAGGCCGTTTGCGGGTGGCCACCAAGTTTGTGAACCTGGCTCGTAGCTATTACGCGGAACAGGGGCGCCAGGCGGACATCATCAAGCTGTACGGCGCCATGGAACTGGCGCCATTACTGGGCCTGGCCGATGAGATTGTTGATATTGTGGATACCGGCAACACTCTGAAAGCCAACGGTCTTGAGGCCCGGGACCTGATTGCCAACATCAGTACCCGGCTGGTGGCCAACCGGGCCTCCATGAAAATGAAACACGCCCAGCTGCAGCCCATCATCGACAAGATGGGTGAAGCGGTTGAGCGGCGCAAAGCGCCGATTCCGGCCTGATCCGTTCGGCATAAAAACAGGTGAGCAGAATGAACGATCTCTCTATTACCCGCATGTCTGCCAGTCAGGCAGATTTTGACAGCGCCCTGGGCAAACTTCTGGCCTGGGATGACAGCGTGGATCATCAGGTAAATGAAACCGTTCGTCATATTCTGAGCGAAGTGAAGCACCGTGGCGATGCCGCAGTGCTCGAGTTTACGGCTCGTTTTGATCACCTGAACGTTACTGCCATGGCCGAGCTGGAAATGCCGGCGGCACGACTGCAGAGCGCACTGGAAGCTATCCCCGCCGATCAGCGGGATGCCCTGCGCGCGGCCGCTGACCGTATCCGTGACTACCACCAGCGTCAGCTGCAGGGCTCCTGGCAGTATGAAGACGCCGATGGAACCCTGCTGGGCCAGAAAGTGACGCCGCTGGACCGTGTAGGCATCTACGTGCCCGGTGGCAAGGCCGCCTACCCGTCGTCGGTACTGATGAACGCCATTCCGGCCCGGGTCGCGGGTGTCAAGGAAGTCATCATGGTGGTGCCCACGCCTCACGGTGTGGTGAACGACATGGTACTGGCCGCAGCGGCCATCGCCGGCGTCGACCGGGTATTCACGCTGGGTGGCGCCCAGGCGGTTGGTGCGCTGGCCTATGGCACCGAAACAGTGCCGGCGGTAGACAAGATCGTCGGCCCGGGCAATATTTTTGTGGCCACCGCCAAGCGGGAAGTATTCGGCACCGTCGGCATCGACATGATCGCCGGGCCTTCAGAAATACTGGTGATCTGTGACGGCAACACCAACCCGGACTGGATCGCCATGGACCTGTTCTCCCAGGCCGAGCATGACGAACAGGCCCAGTCCATTCTGATCAGCCCGGACGCCGCCTTTCTGGATGCGGTCGAGGCCAGCATCCGCAAACTGGTGCCCACCATGGAGCGGGGCGAGATCATTGCCCGTTCATTGGCGGACCGGGGCGCGCTGATTCAGGTGAAAGATCTGGCGGAAGCCGCCGAGGTCTCCAACCGTATTGCGCCGGAGCACCTGGAGCTGTCAGTGGAAGATCCCGCCGCCATGCTGGATCAGATCCGCCATGCCGGTGCGATTTTCATGGGGCGCTATACCGCAGAAGCCCTGGGTGACTACTGCGCAGGCCCGAACCACGTATTGCCTACCTCTGGCACCGCACGGTTCTCGTCACCGCTGGGCGTCTATGATTTCCAGAAACGCTCATCGCTGATCGGTTTCTCTGCCGCCGGCGCAGACCGGATGGGGCGTTTGGCCTCGGTGCTGGCCCGGGGGGAGGGCCTGACAGCCCACGCCCGCTCGGCAGAATACCGTATCAAGTCGTCTGACCAGTAACTACCGAGGCAGCTTCATCATGAGTAAATACTGGAGCCCGCTGGTCAGCCAGCTCAGTCCCTATGTGCCCGGCGAACAGCCCAAACTGCAGCGCCTGGTCAAACTGAACACCAACGAAAACCCCTTCGGGCCGTCGCCACGGGTTCTGGACGCTATCCGCGCCCAGCTGGATGAAGGTCTGAAGCTGTATCCGGATCCGGAAAGCCAGCAGCTGAGAGAAACCATTGCCGGCTATTACGGCGTCAGGCCAGGTCAGGTGTTTGTCGGAAATGGTTCCGACGAAGTGCTGGCCCATGTTTTCTACGGCCTGTTCCAGCAGGAACGCCCGATCCTGTTTCCGGATATCAGCTACAGCTTCTATCCGGTGTACTGCGGCCTGTACAACATAGCCAGTGAGCAACTGCCGTTGGCCGATGACCTGTCTTTGCGACCCGAGGACTATCTGCGCCCCAACGGCGGCATTATCTTCCCGAACCCCAACGCGCCCACAGGGCGCTGCCTGTCTCTTCCCGAGGTGGAGATGGTGATCAGGGGTAATCCGGACAGCGTAGTGGTGGTGGACGAGGCCTATGTGGACTTTGGCGGGGAATCCGCCATCGCTCTGGTCGACCGCTACCCGAACCTTCTGGTGACCCAGACCCTGTCCAAATCACGCTCCCTGGCGGGTCTGCGGGTAGGCTTTGCCATCGGCCACGAAGATCTGATTGAAGGCCTCAACCGGGTCAAGAACAGCTTCAACTCCTACCCCCTGGACCGCCTAGCCCAGGCCGGCGCCATAGCAGCCTTTGAAGACACCGGCTGGTTCGAGGAAACCCGTACCCAGGTGATCGCAGAGCGTGAACGGGTAACCGAAAGCCTTCAGGGTCTGGGCTTTGAAGTGCTGCCGTCAGCCGCCAACTTCATCTTCTGCCAGCACCGGCAGCAGTCCGGGGCAGACCTGTCAGCGCGGCTGCGGGAGCAGGGTATCATCGTGCGCCACTTCAACAAGCCCCGCATCGACAACTACCTGCGGATCACCATCGGCACCGCCGGCCAGAACAACGAACTGATTGAGGCGCTGGCGGGGATAGTGGCCGCGTGATTTTCCGTTCGCCCTGAGCCTGGCATCCTTCGTCGAGCTCAGTATGCGCGGAGGTATCAAACGTACGCTTCGTTCGTCCTGAGCCTGTCGTCCTTCGTCGAGCTCAGGATGCGCGGAACTAGCTCCGTTCGCCCTGAGCCTGTCGAAGGGCGTTGGACTCCGCCGTGTTTTGACCCTTCGTCAGGTTCAGAATTAACGGGTAACGAATTCCGCAGCAAAAAAGGTACCACCCCATGGCAACCCGTAACGAAATCCTCCAACAGCTGAACCAATGGCTCACCCCGGACGACTTCCAGGACTACTGCCCAAACGGGCTACAGGTAGAAGGGCGCTCCGAAATCCGGCGTATCGTGACCGGGGTAACCGCCTCTCAGGCATTGCTGGATCAGGCTGTGGCGGATGGTGCGGATATGGTGCTCGTTCACCATGGTTACTTCTGGAAAGGCGAACCTCAGCCGGTAACCGGTATGAAGCGTAACCGCCTCAAGACGTTGCTGGATAACGACCTGAACCTGGTGGCCTTTCATTTGCCGCTGGATGACCACCCTGAATATGGCAACAATCGGCAGCTGGCAGACGTGCTGGGCATTCAGAACCCACGACCGCTGGCGGGCTTGCTATGGCAGGGCGAATTGGGGGAACCCATGTCGGCACAAGAGTTCGTTGCCCACATCAGCGAACGGCTGCACCGACCGTCCTTACATGTGGGCGATGGCCCGGACAAGATTCGTCGGGTTGCCTGGTGTACCGGAGCGGCTCAGGGCTATATCGATAAAGCGGTGGCGGCGGGTCTGGACGCCTACATCAGCGGAGAAATCTCCGAACCGACAACCCATACCGCCAGGGAATGTGGTATCCACTACTTCGCATCAGGCCACCATGCCACCGAGCGTTACGGCGTACAGGCCCTGGGCAGGGCCCTGGCGGAGAAGTTCGGAGTGGAGCACCGGTTTATTGATTGTGACAATCCGGTTTGAGATTACTCATCCGTTCGCCCTGAGCTTGTCGAAGGGTCAAAAAGGTCGAACTCCAGAGTACCATCCTTCGACGAGCTCAGGATGAACGGATGAGACAAGGACAGCGCGCCCTTGTCTGTTGGCCTTAA
>NZ_CAXBDN010000327.1:0-4066 GCF_963974375.1 uncultured Marinobacter sp. | reverse complement strand
TGCCAGATTCGAAAGTCCATACTCTAATCGGGAATCCTGAGGAATCTGAATTTGAGTGCTGGGTGAACGGCTCCCGAGTGCTCATACCACCCGAGACAATGGAGCGGATCAGCCATGTTTTCGGAATCTACCAAGCCTTGCGATGTCTCTTTCGGGACGAGGATCAGGCGAATGCCTGGCCGCACAAACCTAACAGGGATTTTGAGGGACGACCAGCTCTGGATGTGATGCTTGAGGGCGACCTCTCGAGAGTGCGCCGCTATCTTGATGCTCAGTGCCAGTGACCGACTTTACGAGAGCTACTGAAATGCAGCTAACCAAAGGCTTGACTGCAAGTTTTGTCGCCGTCCGGCCTTGCCAAATTGTGAACCCACGTTCAACGCCTACAGGAGTCTGATCGCCAGCTATGGCTATACAGTTTTTGGATAAACCCGGGAAAGCCGGTCGTTTCCGGGGCTGGGTTGTAACCGCCAAGCTCCGCGGAAAACATTTCGAGAAACGCCTGAGCAGTGAGTGCCCGGGCACTCATCTGTCTGAGGATCTCTGGCATCGTTACCAGCAGACCCGGGCACAGTATTATGAGGCTCGCTGGTCAATGCGAGCGGCCGCCCTGAGTTATCTGGACTTCATGCGAACGGAGCATCCGGGCACCGGGTCATTCAGGGGTGTTGGGTTTCAGGGTATCACCCTCGGGATCGGCACGATTGGTCGTGACACATCCGACCAGTGCTATTTTCAGGTGGATGCACCGGGAAAACCGATCCGGATTGCGATCACTGAGCAGCAAACCTTGTCCGTGGCCTGGCAAAAAGCGGTGGCCTTGTGGGGAGAAGTCTTCGATATTCGCCCGAAGGACATCGCCGACAAACAACAACATGTACCCGCGCCTGAGCAGTTCAAACGATTGCGCAAACACCTGAACGAGGAGACGCGTGCCGATCTTCCGGTGGGGGTCCTGCACCACGTCTTCGCGGAACAGCGTACCGAGTTGGAGCGCAAGAAATCTCGCTCTAACCTCAAGGACCGACCTTCGGATGAGGACGAGTTTCTGGATGTACATGCGCGTCTCGAGCGGGAGATCAGTGCCTTCATGGAAAGGTCTGAACGGCGGGCGTAAGGACGAGCGTTGGTTCGCAAAACCGCTCAGGCGACCCGGGACCCATGTGAAATCGTGCGGTCCAGGAAGTGTTATAAGGGGGGACGATGGCTGATAAGAGTTCAGAATCAATTTCAGTTGAAAAAACGGCGGTCGCCCTGAAGGCCGTTCGTTACTTCATGGCTCAGTGGGAGTGTTCAGAACTGGAACAGCAACAACTGCTGGATCTGGAGCCTTCTTCCTTCCGTCGCCTTCTGTCAGGCGACCATCCCGAGATGACGGCCGAGACGCTACTGCGTATCAGCTACCTGATGGGAATCGGCCGTGCACTGCATATCCTCTACCCGACTGAGGAACGCGCCGCGCAGCGAATCCGGCTTGCGACCACCCACGAACCGTTTGCAGGTCGGTCGCCACTGGGTCTGATGCTCACCGGCTCGCTTGAGGGGCTGGCCTTGACGCGGAAATATTTTGACGGGAGAGCCCAAGAGCGTGTATTAGAATCATAGCATCAGGACGATAGATTAACGGGCTGATATTCAGGGCTCTTCGGAATGCAAGCCATACAACGGAAGGTCGATTGAAAAATTCCGGATTGAGGGCACAAAGAGGGAGTTGAGCACCAAAGTAAAATATTTTTGTCCTGAAAAGTACAACCTCACTATGAGTGATGCCACGAACTCAACAGCCTCGTACAGTAAGTGTACTTTTTTCCCACCAAATTCGAGCCAAACTGTCTGAGTGGTACTTACATTTACTGATCGCTTTGCAGAGACCAGAATCACTGGGCTCTAAAGCGCGTGAAGCCTGCTAGTTTCAAGCGCGACTCTCATCGAGAGTGTGATGGTGCATCTTTAGGGCTCTTACCAAATCTTTCCAGCAGCGCGTATTGGGTGAAGCTCGGTATTTTGACAAGGCGAACTCGCGGAGCGTGATATTCGCAAAATGGAATAGAAAAGTGGTTCTCTGCTCAAACAGGCCCGGACTTGGCTTCGTCTCGCCACGAGCTGACCCATAAGAAGGGCGCCGGGATGCATGACCACATTCCCTCAATGATCGTCGAGGAAACTGAAAAAACTGTTCCTACTTCGCAGCACCTCATAGTCGTAAAGAGGCGACACCCTATCGAGATACCCCTCGTGAGCACACTCAATCCAAGGCCCAAAAAGCCAGCGCGAAGGATGCATCAGGCAACCGAGCAACTCTCTGGTCTGATCCTGATGGCACTTATGGTGATCGGCTTCAACAGCTCCCACAAAGGACCAATCAGATGGATCAACGCCCTGGCAATCCCGAATTCGGTCGCGGGCGTCCTGGTTAAACTGAATGTCGATTAGGGGCGAATCGGGCCAATACCTTGCAACCAGCCGACTTCCCTCGAGCTGGGTTTCGAGAATCTGAGAAGGATACATGCCATATTGGAAGACTTGACCAGGATACCCGGTCGCCTTGTATCGCACGGCTTTATCGGCGGTTTTCGCAAAAAGCCAATTGGCCAGACTGACATATTCTGCGAACGCATTTTCCGACGCGCGCAAAAATAGCCACCGCTCGAAATGAAGGGATGGCCGCCAAGCCTTACTCTGGCGATCTTCTACGAAAATTCCCGCTGGGATATTGGGCTGGAAACGATAGTTTGCAAACCGGAATAACTCGTGAGCTCCCTCGCTATCCATGTCCATCCACTTATTGGTAAATTTAGCGTTGATCAGCGAAAACCAGAAACTGAAAGCCATGCAAAGATCGCATGGGGGCTCGCCCTCCCGAAGGTTTTCGGGACGCATATTCCGAAGTTCAGACCACACCAGCCGATGCTCAAAGCCTAGGGCATCCCGTTGCCAGCGAAGTATGCGCCGCAGAGCCACGGTGATGAGCGTGATCATTTCAGCCTCCGTTGCTGTTCGCCGGAGGATGCTATCTTGACTATCGCGATTTTTTCGAAGCAAGTAAGAATCTTCCTCAAGTACAGGCCAAGATCGAAGTTCGGAGGTTCGGGATTTCAGAGGTCTGTTGTGAGTCACTACGTGCATGCGATTCAATCGATCCTGGTTGGTACCCCCGGCACGTTGACATTCAAAAGCCATGTGGTATTTGTTTTCGATATCCGGTTCGAAAAAACTCGGGAGCTGGCGTCCACGTCGTGCCTCCACTCGACCATGAATATCCCATAAGCTCACGTATGTGCAGCGACTCTTTTGCTCTTCACACCGGGCTACCCAGCGTGTTAGCCAACGCAGTTTACGCAGATCCCGGCATTTAATTTGGGTTTTGCCCCAGTCCGCCTTAGGCAATACACCACATTTATCACACACCGGGGTTCGGGACCTGAATGGTCGGCCCCAGGAGTTATGGCACTTGGGGCAACTGGATTGCAACTTGCAGTGATGGAGGGGGCAATGTGTCAGGCAGCGGAGCCCGTAAACCGAAGGATGAAACAGGTGGTCTGCACACACTGGGCATTGATTGACGGTGCCAGGCAAATTCGGTAAGGCCCGCCTGAGATTGCTCAGACTCAGACCAGGATTCGCCACCATCAAACGCCGAGCATAACCATACGAACTCTCCAAAGGCGTCGCCCAGAGTAATCCTTCATTCAGTCTGTAACCCATAGTAAGGTCCATCCTCCGAGATCATTCTGAATGCCCAACCAAGGAAACCAAACTGGGCGCTATACCGGCCCCTTCGAGGCTTTTGATCACACAGGCCTCCAAAAGGAGCTGGTCGGTTTTATCATTGCAGCCCGGCAGGTAGTCCATGAAGAGAAGGTTCGTGGCTCTGGTAAACTGGGCCATCCCCCAGGAGTTGAGCCCCAGCGGGATACCGTATCGCTCTCGGTAATGGCGCCAATAAATAGGCGCCATATCAGCCAATCGCCAGCCTTGGTGATATAGAGTCGGGCAGAAATACTCGGTGGCACAGGTCGATGGCGCCTCGGAAACGATCAGGCTGTCATATTCATGAAGACAGTCT
>NZ_CAXBDN010000326.1:0-4078 GCF_963974375.1 uncultured Marinobacter sp. | reverse complement strand
GCTCGCCGCTACGGGAGTTTTCAACTTCCTTGCCTTGTTCATCACGGACGCTGTAGTGAAACAAGACCACTTGATTCTTTTCGATGGGCATAGGGTTCTCTGTGACGGTTAAAAGTAGACCATTATAGCCAAGGCGCCCAATTATGCCGACCTCATGGGCAGAACACCGTTTTATGATACTGTTCAGAGAAAAGGAGAGACGGACTGATGGTCACCCCCCTGCCCTTTTCCCAGGCTTGTGAAAACAACAAAGCCCCGCTACTGGAAAGACTGCGCCAGATCTTCAACGCACCGGGCATCGTACTGGAGATAGGCACCGGCACCGGACAGCACGCCGTGCATTTCGCGGCAGCCATGCCCCACCTGCAGTGGCAACCAACGGACCACCCCGGGGCCGCACACCTGGCGGCTGCCCGGCTGGAACAGGCCGCATTGCCCGGCATTCTTCCCATGCTTGAACTGGACGTGGGAAATACCCCGTGGCCTGCACAAGAATTCAGATGGGCATTCTCGGCCAACACCGCCCACATCATGGCCTGGTCAGAAGTGGAACAGATGTTCCAGGGCATCGGAGCAGGCCTGCCAGAAGACGGCGCGTTTTGCCTTTACGGGCCGTTCAAGCATCAGGGCCAATTCACCAGCGAGAGCAACCAGGCGTTTGACCAGTCGCTCAAATCCAAACTGCCCCATATGGGTATCCGCGATCTCGAAGACTTATCGGCGCTGGCCGAGGCTGTGGGTCTGGTGCTGCGAGAATATTATGCAATGCCGGCCAACAACGAGATGTTGGTGTTTGTTCGAGGGCGTTCGGACAGCACGAGAACGACGGTCTGATGATCGAGGGCGGTATCCGCGAATAAGGAAACCGGGGCTGCCTCGCCAACCGTCTCGCCGTCAGTGCCTTGCTTTGCTAACCATATCGGGAGTTGCCGACTCACCGGGCTTGCCGGCGAGAATACGGTCTGCATCCAGTGAAGCAATCGGTACCCGGGTATCCCTCGGAACGTCGCCGCTCAGTTGCAGCTCAAGATAGCGCAGCGCACAGACCCGAAGGAAGGATGTGAAATTGCCGAGATCATGGCCGGCATCAATGGACTCGTGGTAAAGACGGGTGATCATCTGCGGCAAATTCATACCGTCCCGCGCCGCCAGCTCTTACAGTACCTGCCAAAAGGCATTTTCCATCCGCACACTGGTGACCATGCCATCAATACGCAGGGAGTGGGTCCGGCTGACCCAAAGCTCAGAATCGGCGTTGATAAAAAGCTTGCATATGACGGCCTCCCCGAGAGTGATTGAGGGCGCTTGAGGATACGGAGGAGCCAGCGGACCGGCCCCTGCTGCGTTACTTGTCCAGCAACTTGAAGAACTGCGCAAGCCAGGCCGGATGGGCTGGCCACGCAGGCGCTGTTACCAGATTAGCATCGGTGACCGCCTGATCAACCTCGATACCGGCAAACGTGCCGCCGGCCAGTTCCACTTCCGGCTGGCAGGCCGGATACGCCGAGCATTTACGGCCCTCCAGAACCCCCGCTGCGGCCAACAACTGGGCGCCGTGGCAGATGGCCGCCACCGGCTTGTTGGTTTCGAAGAAATGGCGAACCAGGTTCAGCACATCCTTGTTGAGCCGCAGGTACTCGGGAGCGCGGCCGCCGGGCACCACCAGCGCGTCGTACTTTGCCGGGTCGAGTCCGTCAAAATCCGCAGTCAGGGCAAACCGGTGGCCGGGCTTTTCGGTGTAGGTCTGGTCGCCCTCAAAATCATGGATCGCAGTGGCTACCGTGTCGCCCGCCTTTTTGTCCGGGCAGACGGCGTGAACCGTGTGACCAACGGCCTGCAGTGCCTGGAACGGCACCATGGTTTCGTAGTCCTCGGTGAAATCACCGGTAATCATAAGAATCTTCTTCCCGCTCATGGCTGTCTCCTTGTGCTTGTTTTGGCAGGTCAGGAAACAGTAGCAGCGGCGATGGTGGGGTGGGTATTAAGGGGTTACTACAGATCTTAAAGGGCCGGTGATTCGGAAATAAATCTTTGGCTGCAGTGGGCCGAACGGTCAGGTTTTTTGCTTTCATTCCACTTTCTACTGGCAAGCGGCCATCGGAGATACACATCGTTGCATTTTGTTGGTATTTATTGACAACTACCTGCAAATCACAACATGATAACGGCATGAAAAGTTCGCATCAAAGCATTCTGGAACTCGCTGCTCAGCGGGGCCTCATTCGCCCCCGCGACCTCCATGAGCTTGGGCTGCCCACGGTTACCCTGACCCGGCTGGTTCGGCAGGGCCTGCTCACCCGTGTAGGTCGCGGACTGTACGCTCATCCGGATCGCAGCATATCGGAGCATGGCACGCTGGCCGAGGTAGCACGCAGACACCCACAAGCCATCGTCTGCCTGCTGTCAGCGCTGCGCGTGCACGATCTCACCACCCAATCACCCTTCGAGGTCTGGCTGGCCATTCCCAACAAAGCCCGTGCGCCGAAGATGGATTATCCCCTGCTGCGCATCGTGCGGTTCTCGGGCCCCGCACTGACCGATGGAATCGAAGATCATCAGATCGACGGCGTTAATGTTCGAGTAACCAACGTCGCGCGCACCGTGGCTGACTGTTTCAAGTTTCGCAACAAGATCGGCCTCGACGTAGCGATCGAAGCACTGCAGGAAGCCTGGCGCAGCAAGCGCGTGAGCATGGACGAACTCTGGCGCTATGCCACCCTGTGCCGGGTGGCCAATGTAATGCGCCCCTACATGGAAAGCCTGTCATGAACGAACGAAACATCTCAGCGTCGGTGCGTGCGCGCCTGCTCAACCGCGCTCGGGAGACCAAACAGGATTTCAATCTGGTCCTGACGCGCTATGCGATAGAGCGACTGCTGTACCGGGTCAGTATCTCACCACATGCAGATCAGTTTCTGCTGAAAGGCGCACTGCTTTTTGACCTGTGGTTCGACATCCCGCATCGCCCAACCAGAGACGCTGACTTCCTGGGATTCGGCTCAGCGGAATTGCCGCACATCGAGGCTGTTTTTAAGAATATCTGCACGATCGAGGCCCAGGATGGCGTAATCTTTCACCCCGACACCGTGCATGCTGCCGAGATTCGTAAAGAGACAAACTATTCTGGTGTGCGCGTCACATTGCTCGGTGCGATTGACGGCGCACGCTGTCATATCCAGGTCGATGTCGGCTTTGGCGATGCGGTGACGCCAGGGCCGGAGAATGTCGAGTACCCCGTAATGTTGAGAGAGTTCGCGGCACCGAAGCTGCGCGTCTACCCACGCTATACCGTTGTTTCCGAGAAGTTCGAGGCGCTGGCAACTCTTGGCATTGCCAACAGTCGCATGAAGGATTACTTCGATCTGTGGATACTGATGCGGCATACCGACTTTGACGGCGACACCCTCCGCCAAGCGGTGCAGGCCACCTTTGATCGCCGCAAAACAGCCCTCACGGGAGAGCTTCCATTCGGAGTGACGGATGCTTTTGCGCAAGATGCGCAAAAGCAGAGGCAGTGGCAGGCCTTCCTACGAAAAAACCGACTGGAAGCGCTCACGCTGAACGACGTCACGGCTGCGCTGTCTGATTTCATTGCGCCAGTCTTTGAAGCGGCCAGCGCCAAAACAGCGTTTCCTGCCTGGTGGCCAGCGGGCGGACCGTGGTCACCCACAGGTGCTGACTGAATTTCAGCGCGTACTTCGATAATACCGATAGTGAAGCTCAGGGTTCTACAGACCATCCCATGGTTGAGGTTCACATCTGCACGAACTAGCTGCAATCAAGGTACAAATCTTGAGAAGTCTGACAAAATGCCCTAGCATCCACTGAACCAAACCAAGGATGAAAACCTCGTGCAACGGATGACTGCACAAGCACTGCCCATTGCTGCCCTTCTCCTCGTTACCGGCTGGTCCTGTTCCGCCCTGTCTTCAGACTTCGCGTTACAGCATGGCTCTTTCCACGAGGGCGATTACTTAAGTGCCTCCCAGAAAATTCGATGTGATTTGGGCGACTTTTTGGCGGCAGCAAGCTTCATCAACGAGTCGTATGATCAGGGCGAGTCTGAAACCGTCAACTT
>NZ_CAXBDN010000325.1:0-4124 GCF_963974375.1 uncultured Marinobacter sp. | reverse complement strand
GGTCATGCGCTGGCGCTCCAGCAGACTGGTCATACTGTTCACGCCCGCCTCAATCTGATCTTCCTGAATGCGCATGGATTCACCCACCTCCATGGTCACTGCCGGGATGCCAATATCACCCGCCGCCGAGCGCAGCATGCCGGAACTGCCGGGACTGTGGACCACAACCATGGAGTCAAAGCCCCGACTGAATTCCGCTACATCTGGATCGTTCATGTTGGCCCGCAACTGGGGCAGGTTGGTGCGTTTGAGTGAGCCGGTGTGGATATCCACCAGCATGTCACAGTGGCTGATGACCTGTTCGAACAGTGAGTGGGCAATACGGTGAGCCAGGCTGCCATCAGGGCTGCCCGGGAAATAACGGTTAAGATCCCGGCGATCCGCCAGATAACGACTGCCCTGCTGGAATCCCTGCAGATTGACGATAGGAACGCCTACCACCGTCCCGGACAGCTCCCGGGGCTTCAGGTTATAAACAATGCGGCGGATGATCTCGATACCGTTGAGCTCGTCCCCGTGTACCGCAGCGGTCATACACATCACCGGCCCCGGCTGGGCGCCGTTGACCACCAGCACCGGAGTCGGCTGGCTGAGACCGGCAATCTGGATGTCCGGCGACCAGGCCAGGCGTGCGGTGGTGCCGGGTAACACCTCACCACTGAGCAGTCTGAAGGTTTGTGCCTGTGCCGGAAGGGTTTCGGCAACCACCACGGTTTCTGGCAGACGGCGCACTTCAGGGTCGGCGTCAGTGGATTCCGTGCCCTGTCCGGAAGTGTCGGTGTTTTCCTGCATTTCTTCGACAGCGGCCAGATCGTCACCACTGGCCAGGTCCCGGTCTTCCTCATTACTATTACGGTCTGAGTCGTCGGCCTCATTATTGATGTCATCACGGGCGGCGAGGACAGCCTCCGATGACTCGTCGTCTGAGCTGGCATCTGCGTCCAGCTGCTGAGGCTGCTCTGGCTCAGCGTCAGTCTTCCTGTCATCGCCTGCAGAGCCGGCGGCGGTATCGGCGGCAGGATCGGGAATTATCTCATCGATGGGGCGACGGGCGTTGTCGCCGGATGCTTCGTCAGCCGCCTGTGCACTGGTTTCCGGCGGGGGGATATCTTCGACAGACTCATCCTCCGGCAGCTCGATAACCTGAAGCGGCCCATCAGGATCGTCCTCGGCCCAGGCATGAGGTAGCCCTGCAAGAGACAGTGATGTCAGCAAAATGGTAGTGCCAATGCAATGGCGAAACTGAAACGTCATGAACCCTCTCAACGACCGCCGATCGGCAGCGCCTGAAATGCGCGCCCGTTCTCTGTTTCCGGGCCTGGTGAACCGGCAAGGCTACCTGACTTGAAGACGCTAACAATAGCAGCTTGACGAAGGTTTAATGGAGTGGCAAGGATTGCCGGGTAAAAACGTGACGCTTTGTGTTTCGAAATGTTGCTGGTTGATTTTTTGATCTGGCACTTTAATATGTTTCACTGGTTAGCGGCTTCGGGACTGAAGCCAGCTTTCTGATTTCCACCTCAGGCGGCATTCCGCCATATCAGCGCAAGGAGTGCGATGCATCCGAATTATCTGCCTAGTGTTGTACCTTCGAAACTGTCTGAATCGTTATTCCGGTCTCATTGCCGCAGTGCCATTCCGAGCCACCTTCACAATCTGCGCGCGGTAGAGTGACTTCCGGAAGCAAGATGTTCAGCAGTTTAAGTAAAAAAATAATGGATACACAATGTTTCCGGATTTTAAGCGTTTGAAAATAATTTAATTTATTCTTTGTCAGGGAGCGATGACTATGGAAATTGTAAGTACTGGATGGGGAATTGCGGGTTCAGGTGGCGGAAATGCAAGAGTCGGCACCCCGATTTTCCGGCTTGAGATCGGCGCCGGGAATATTACTCTCCCAATAGAAAATGCCAGTTCCGGGGAGGTTGTGAAATTATCTGGATACGGCGGCGGTTTCTCCGGAGGTATCTCGATTTCACTGCCTTTTGCCAATGCCTCTTGGAGTCTAGATGACTTTCCATCAAGTCGTATTGGCAGTATCTATGCTGGCTACTCCCGTCCTGAAAATGGTGTTTATCAGGGAAATGATTTCTACGGTGGCCTCATTGTTCAGTCACTTGGAGCCGGAAAACAGATCAGCGGCAGTATTTCTTGCGCTATCTGGATGTCGGATCCTGTAGAAATTTGTATGGCACGACTAAGTTGCAGCAGGGACGAGTTGATGCAAATAGCGAACAATGTGGGTGCTATGGTTTTAAAGGGGGGGATAGTTCCGATGGGTGTGCCCAGATTTCAGATTGAAAGGTTTCTTAGAAGTACTACGGCTGTAGGTTTTTTTGCGGGTACCAGCTTGGAAACCCAGTTGCTTGGTGCCAGCGCCTCGGCGTTCTATTACAGGGTTTCTGCATGAAAAAACTGGTTCTGGCTTCGGTTGTTTTGTTCCTGACGGCCTGTCAATCGCTGTCCGGTGATGTTCGTTTGGCCTGGGCTGACCTTGGGCCCGAGTCGCTGGAATACGAGACAGTGAATACTGAGGTGGCAGTTTATAAGCCGTTAATGATCAGTGGGTTTGATGTTTTGGAGGATCAGGAAAAGCGGCGTGAAATTAAGCGGGAGCTGAAATCGCTTGATCTCCCTGATGCTACCTTTATCACCCAACTTTGGAGCCAGGATGACTTCCTGCGCGTCGCTGTGACGGGCATTGAGCCCGATCCAAATGACGGATCTCCCGAGACTCCTGAAGCAAAGTACGAGCGGGAGAAGATCAGGCACAATGCGGGTAAGGTGGTTTTACTTGGCGATTTCTCAAAAGAGAATGGTCGGCTATTGTCGTTTTTCCTGGAAGAAAAGCAACGAAGCCTGCTGAACCTGCTTTTTGCGCTGCCTGATCAACAACTCTCACCGGGTGATAGCTGGGAGCTTGATGTGAAGGGCATCGAGTTAGCGGCCGGATTTATCCCGGAGCATGCCAGGCGTGAAAGTAAAGGATTTCTTGAGGATCTTGAAAGGGACGCAGATGGTCGACTGATCGCCACGCTGTTCTATGTCGTTAGTGAGGAGTTTGACGGCCATTTCTTGTTTCGGAAACCCGAAGGGACCGAAGAAATTCCTCTCAATGTTGAGCACACTTACTTCGCTTTAGGCAGGTTTTTGCCTGAAGAGGGCAGGTGGTTGGACTTCACCGCGATTGGCGGCAACAAAGTGACCAGCACATCCTATGAGGAGAGTCTGAGAGTTTATTCGCTACGGGAACCCAAAACGGGCCCCCGTTAGCGGAAGATATTTATCTGGGCATTGTGAAGGGGCTGTACCAGAGCTTCAGCCTTCGACCACTTCCCACAACTCCCCGTTCTCACGGGCCCGATTGTCCTTCTTCAGTTTGATCAGGTGCGCCAGCAGTGACCTGCTGGCCAGGCCGTGGATTGCTGCAGGTACATCGTCATAGGCGTGTTTGGTCAGCTCCTTCAGCGTACCCGGGCCGTGACTTTCCAGGGTTTTGGCAACCTTGCGTTCCCGGGTCAGGCGATGGGTCATCAGCCAGTCGATGACCGACTGCACATGGCCGATCAGGAAGCCGTGGGCCGGGGCAATCCAGCGGATGTGCTCCTGCAGCAGCCGGTCAAGGGAGTTCAGATAGTCTTTCATATCTCCGTCCGGTGGATTAATCACCACCGTTGAACCCTGCATGATGTGATCGCCGGCGAACAGCATCTGTTCCTGCTCCAGCAGAAAGCACAGATGGTTGGAGGCATGACCCGGGGTATGCAGCACTTTCAGGGTGCCAGCGGCAGTCTCGATCAGGTCACCGTCCACCGGGATCTGATCCGGCACATAGTCGTGATCCTGGGTCGGGTCGCCGGGAGGCGGCATGCCCACCAGCTTGGCACCGGTCTGTTCCTTCAGCGGGCGGGCGCCGGGGGAATGGTCCCGATGGGTATGGGTGGTGATGACCTGACGGATATCGCCACCGGTGATCTCCATGATGCGCTGGATGTGCACCGAATCAGCCGGGCCCGGATCAATCACCGACCAGCCGCCGCTGGCGTTGCCCAGCAGGTAGGTATTGGTGCCTGGTCCGGTCATGATGCTGGGGTTCGGGGCCGTCAGCCGGATCACATCGGGTG
>NZ_CAXBDN010000324.1:0-4125 GCF_963974375.1 uncultured Marinobacter sp. | reverse complement strand
GGTCGCTGGCTAGCCCGGCCTTTTCCGCTTGCAGCTCTACTAGTCTGGCATCTAGAGTATCCAACTCCGTTTTGACCCTGAGCATTTCACTTTGCGAGCCGATGCCATAGTCAAGCCTCTGTTCCGTTACGGTGGCCAGTTGCTCGACCAAAGCGCGTGTCTCATGATGGAGATTGATCGCTTCATTGGTATACCACCAATATGCATACGCCTCCTTAACGCGAGCTGTCAGCTGCCTTATTAGCCACTGAGTCTCCTGCTGGGCGGCAAGCATTCCGGCCTCCGCTGCCTTGCGAGACGCCGACAGATGATCCGGCCAGGGCAGCTGCTGGCTTACCTCAAAGCGATGCCCAACTGTATTAGGTCCCTCTAGAGTTTCAGGCGCAATGCCATACTTGATGACCGGGTCGGCCCAAGTATCTGAGCCCTCCACTTTGGCTTCTGACATTTCGGCGACAGATCTTTGCGCGCCCAGAGTCGCGTTATTGGTCAGAGCCTCTTGAACCCAATCGTCAACGACCTCAATAGGTTCGGCGTTTATCGGCAAGGCCATTGTGATCAGCAGGATCAGAACGGTTTGGATGCCAATGGGTCTAATCATCGGAATGTTCCTTTTTTGGCGATTTTTTTCAGCCGTGCGCGCTGCCAGAGATAGAAAATCACCGGAATCAGCAGCAGGGTCAGGATCAACGTGGTGACCATGCCACCGATCATCGGGCCGGCGATGCGTTGCATGACTTCTGAGCCGGTGCCACTGCCCAGCATGATGGGCACCAGGCCAGCTACAATGGCCGCGAAGGTCATCATGATCGGACGCACCCGTTGCGCAGCACCGTCACTGATCGCCTTGCGCAGGGCATCTGCCGACAGCTGGCCTGATTGATGATCCACGGTTTCCAAAGCGTTATGCAGAGACTGGTTCAGGTACACCAGCATCAGGACTCCGATCTCCACCGCCACCCCGGCCAGGGCAATAAAACCGACGGCCACGGCCACGGAGAGGTTGTAACCCAGCAGATACATCAGCCAGATGCCACCGATCATGCCGAATGGCAGGGTGCCGAGAATAATGCCCACCTCGGTCAGGTTGCGGAAGTTCAGGTACAGCAGAATGATGATGATGGCCAGGGTCAGCGGCACCACCAGCGTCAGGCGTTCCTTGGCCCGCTGCATATACTCATATTGGCCAGACCAAGTCAGGGAGTAGCCAGCAGGTAGATCCACCTGTTCTTGCACCACGGACTGCGCCTCCCTTACCCAACTGCCCAGATCCCGGCCCTCGATATCCACCAGAGTCCAGCCATTGATACGGGCGTTTTCCGACTTGATCATGGGCGGCCCCTGGTCGATCCGGATATCCGCCACATCGGCCAACGCGATACGCTGGCCATTGGGTGTCACCATCGGCAGCAGGCGCATCTGCTCCACCGAATCCCGGTAACCCTGGGGATAGCGCAGATTGATGGGATAGCGCTCCAGACCCTCCACCGTGTTGGCCACGTTCATGCCGCCAATCGCGGTACGTACGACCGATTGAATGTCTGCGATATTCAGCCCGAAACGAGCGGCAGCCTCGCGCTGTATATCCACCTTGATGTAGCGTCCGCCGGCCACCCGCTCGGAAAACGCAGAGGCTGTGCCGGGTATGTCAGTCAACACCCGCTCGAGCTCTTCCCCTATACCCTGGATCACCGCCAGGTCAGGACCGGCCACCTTGATGCCGACTGGGGTCTTGATGCCCGTGGAGAGCATGTCGATGCGGGTTTTGATCGGCATGACCCAGGCGTTAGTAAGGCCCGGAAGTCTGACGGTCCTGTCCAGTTCCCGGCGCAGAGATTCCGGCGTCATGCCGGGTCGCCACTGGTCCCGTGGTTTGAACTGGATAAAGGTCTCAATCATGGTCAGCGGGGCAGGATCGGTGGCCGTATCGGCGCGGCCAATTTTTCCGAACACGGTCTCCACTTCCGGAATACTGGCAATCAGCTTGTCGGTCTGTTGCAGAATCTGTCGGGCCTTGCCAATGGAGATACCAGGATAGGTGGTGGGCATGTACATCAGATCCCCCTCGTCCAGAGGCGGCATGAATTCACTGCCCAGCTTGTTGGCCGGCCAGAAGCCGATGATCAGCACCACCAGGCCTCCGGCAAGCATCAATGCCGGCCGTCGCAAAGCCCAGCCGATAATCGGTCGGTACAGGGCGATCAGCAGTCGGTTGATGGGATTGCGATGTTCTGGCAATACCTTGCCACGGATGAAATAGCCCATCAGCACTGGAACGAGAGTGATGGCCAGCCCGGCTGCCGCCGCCATGGCGTAGGTTTTGGTGAACGCCAGGGGGGCGAAGAGCTTGCCCTCCTGAGCCTCCAGGGTGAAGACCGGCAGAAAGCTCACGGTGATGATCATCAGTGAGAAAAACAGCGCGGGCCCCACCTCACCCGCGGCCCGCGACATCACGGCCCATCGGTTTTCCGGTGTCAGCGGGGTTCGCTCCATGTGTTTATGGACGTTCTCCACCATCACGATGGCCCCGTCCACCATGGCGCCGATGGCAATGGCAATACCCCCGAGGGACATGATATTGGCGTTGATGCCCTGGGCGTGCATCACCACGAACGCCGCAAGGATACCTACGGGCAGACTGACGATGACCACCAGCGACGACCGTAGATGGAACAGGAATACTGCGCAAATAAGGACGACCACCAGGAACTCTTTCAATAACTTGCCATACAGGTTGTCCACGGCGTTATTAATGAGTGTGGAGCGATCTTAGGTAGGAACCACTTCTACACCATCGGGGAGGCTGGTTTTGATGTCCTCCAAGCGTTGCTTGACCCCTTCGATGGTTTTCAAGGCGTTCTCACCGAAACGCATCACCACAATGCCTCCGGCCACTTCCCCTTCCCCATTCAGTTCGGCGATACCGCGACGGACCTGTGGGCCAAGCTGCACATCGGCCACGTCTTTCAGTAACAGGGGCTTGCCGTTGTCGTTGACCCCCAGGGGGACCTGTCGCAGATCGTCTTCGTTCTGCAGGTAGCCGGTGACCCGTACCATGTATTCCGCCTCGGCCATCTCCACCACCGAGGCGCCGGTTTCCTGGTTGGCGCTGTTGATGGCGGAATGGATGCGCTGCAGGGTAATGTCGTGGGCCCGCAGTCTGTCCGGGTTCACCACGACCTGATACTGTTTCACCATGCCGCCAACGCTGGCGACCTCGGATACACCGGGCACGGTTTGCAGTTCAAACTTCAGGAACCAGTCCTGAATAGCCCGCAGTTCCGACAGGTCATGCTGACCGGTGCGGTCCACCAGGGCGTAGGAGTATACCCAGCCAACGCCGGTTGCATCCGGCCCCAGCTCTGGTTTGGCGGCATCGGGCAATTGCCCGGCCACCTGGCTCAGGTACTCCAGTACCCGGGAGCGGGCCCAGTACAGATCGGTGTTGTCATCGAAAATGACATAGACAAAGGAATCACCAAAAAAGGGGTATCCGGATTTTTTGGTTGATTGGCTCATATCATGATGACGGAACCAACCATCAGCTCAGCGGATTACCTGGTTGATGACGACTCTTCTTCACGGCCCCTGCAAGTTTGCAGCAACGCCCAGGTTCGCATGCCGAGATACGCAGTGAGGCTTCGCGATCAACACACCATGCATTCACAATGTCACTGCAAGGTCCGGCATGTCTCTGCTCAGTCCTTACGGCCTGAGCTAGCCCTATACAGCTGTTGTTTGCTCTCCTCGCTGATCCCCGTCAGGATGCCGCAGGCATTGATCTCCCGACCCTCGTTGCAACTCGCCCTCAGTGAAACGAGTTGTTGCTCAAGCGCTTGCAGAGCAGTTATCTGCGACCGCACATGAGAGATGTGGTCATCGAGCATGGCGTTGACGGCGGTACAAGGCTGGCGAGGGTCGTCCTGATAGCTCTGTAGCTCGCGAATCTCTGTCAGTGACAGGTCCAGAATTCGGCAGCGGCGGATAAAGGCAAGCCACTCGCCATGCTTCTCGGTATAGACACGGTAACCATTCTCCTGCCGTTCTGGCGGCGGCAACAGGCCCTGCTGCTCATAGAAGCGGATCGTCTGCGTGTCGATACCCGCTATCTGGGCTAACTGACCA
>NZ_CAXBDN010000323.1:0-4137 GCF_963974375.1 uncultured Marinobacter sp. | reverse complement strand
TCGCTCATGTTAGGGTTCAACCGTTTGGCAAAGAGATGTGAGCGCGGGATTTTACCAGTTGCCGTGAGCGGGTCCAAATGCAATTACGCGACGGTCATCAGAGAACAGGGGCGCTTGCTACTCAGGGTAAAGGGCTTGGTGTATCCTATGCACCATTCAATGGAATTGCAGGGTGATTCATGACCAACGCAATACAGATCATGCAACGCACGGTGGCCGCTGCCGCTTTAGTGGCCGGAATGATGATTCTGCTGCTGGCTGTCCGGGCTGAGGCAAATCCCGTGGAGGACCTGTATACCGTGCAGGTACCGGTTGCAGGGTCATCGTCAGCCCAACTTCAGCAGGGTTACCGGGACGGCCTGAAAGCCGTGTTGCTGAGGGCCTCCGGCAATCGTCAGGTATTCGAGAATGAAGGCATTGATGAGGTGCTGGCGGACGCCGAGTCCCTGTTGCAGTCCTATCAGTACCTGCGGGCAGACAGCGGCCAGAATGAGCTTCGCATGACCTTTGGTTCGGTGGGTGTCACCCGTGCCCTGGCCGGTATCGGTGCCGCAGTATGGGGTGCCAATCGACCGGTGACACTGGCTTGGGTGGCGGTGGAAGATCGTGGTAACCGGCGGTTGCTGGTGCCCGAAAGCGAGTCCGGGGGCGCGTGGCCTGGTTATTTCCGTGACGCTGCCATGGACCGGGGCCTGCCGCTGGCTTTCCCGTCCGGGGAAGCGGCCGCTGATCGTCGTCTGCTGTCCGAGGTCTGGGGTCAGTTCATGGGCAGTATTCGTGAAGCGTCTGCCGGCAGCCAGTACGATTTTCTGACAGCTGTGCGGGTGTCCGGCCGTGCCGGCGGCTGGGAGGCGTCCTGGGTCATGGAAGGCCCGGGCATGGACGAGACCAGCAGTGTCCGCGCAGACACTCCGCAAATGCTCGCTCGCCAGGTGATTGATGCCTGGGCTGATCAACTGGCGGCTCGCTATGCCGTAGCCGGCGGTGACCTTGAGGATGCCACCCGGGTGGAGGTGGTGCTGGAGGGGTTGCAGACCGTTGACGACTTTGGCGCTGCCAAACGGGCCCTTGAATCGATGAATCCGGTAACGGGTCTGAGCATTGCCAGCGCCAGCCGTGAGCGCCTGGTGTTTCGTCTTGGCTTCTCCGGCGAACTTGACCAGTTGCGGGAATATATTTCGCTGGATGACCGCTTCAAGGCGATGGCATCGCCCCGGTTGGCCGACACCATAACCCCGCCGGCTGCCACTGAGGCACAGAGCAATACCGGTGGGGATACGGAAGCGGAAGCCGATCGCGACCCCGGCACTGACAATGCCACTCAGCCTGAAGCATCGGCACAACCCGTTGCGTTTGATGCACTTTACGAAACACTCTATTACCGCTGGCAGGGCGGTGCCTCGCGGGTGAGTGAAGGTGCGAGCCGGCGCACGGGCGACACTGTGGAGGGGGATGACAGTGACGACGCGTCCGGTTCCGGCAACCGCGGACAATAAACCGCCTTGTAAGAAGGGCCGGCGGCCAGGGTGCCGGGCAATGTGTCAGGGTACGATAACAGAGCCGGGTTGCTGATATGTCCGATCGCTGGCGCTGGGTTCCGAATGCTCTGACGCTTCTGCGTATTCTGATGGTGGCCCCGTTTGCTTGGGCTTTGATCGGGGAACGCTATCCGGGCGCGTTGATGATCTTCTTTGTGGCGGCGGCCACCGATGGCCTGGATGGGTTTCTGGCCCGGTTTTATGGCTGGCGAACCAGGTTGGGTGCCATCGCGGATCCTCTCGCTGACAAGTTGTTGCTGACAACTGCCTGGTTCTGTTTCAGTCTGACCGGGCTGGTACCCTGGTGGCTGTTTGTCCTGGTGCTGGCCCGGGATCTGGCCATTGTAGTCGGCGGTTTGCTGTTTCATCGTTTTATCGGCCAGTTCGATGTTCAGCCCAGTATTCTCGGAAAACTCAATACACTGATACAGGTGGCGGGCGCCGTTCTGGTGATGATGCTCCAGGCGGGCGTGGTGTTGCCCGGGGGTGCCATGTCGGTGATTATCGCAATGATTGCAGTGTCGGCCTGCGTGAGCGGTGGTCACTACATCTGGGTGTGGGGTCTCAGGGCATGGCGGGGGCGGGCCGGATGACTGGCGCTCAGCTGACTCTTGGCGTGCGGTTGCGCGATGATGCTCGCTGGAGCAACTTTCACGGCCAGCGCAACGAAGCCCCGGCGGCGCTGCTGAGAACCGCCTGCGAAGGTGGGCTTTACCCGGTAATTGTGGTGTGTGGCGATGAAGATACCGGCAAGAGCCATCTTCTTCAGGCCGCCTGTCATGACGCCGAGCGAGACGCCCGTTCGGCCATCTGCATGAGTATGGCCGAATTGCTGCCCATGGGGCCGGGGGTTCTCGACAGCATGGACGAGATAGCTCTGGTTGCTCTCGATGACGTGCAACTGGTGGCCGGCCTCAGCGAGTGGGAAGAAGCTCTGTTCCACCTGTACAACCGTGTGCAGGACCGGAACCATCAGCTGATTGTCAGCCTCACCGAGTTGCCGGCGAACATAGTATTCGTGCTGCCTGACCTGCGCTCAAGACTGCAGCATGGTCTGCTGGTTCAGCTGGGCGTCTATCGCGATGAAGACCGGGTGACCATTTTGCAGGCGAGGGCAGAGCAGCGGGGGTTAATGCTCAGTGATGAAGTGGCCGGATTTATCATGCGCAGAGCGTCACGACGACTGGTGGATTTGCTGGGCATACTGGATACCCTCGATGAAAATTCCCTGCAGGCCCAGCGGCGTCTGACCATTCCGTTCGTCAAGTCGGTGATGGGCTGGTAGTGACCCGGAAGTCGACGTCTGGATAGTGTCGGATGAGCTGGCGGAATCAACCAGAATCGGCCGGAAACAACCGGAAAAATACCAATGAGTGAAAATGACGAAAAAGTGAGCAAGCTTGCCGACTGCCTGCTACGGGTTGAGGCACACATGCGAATGATCGGTGAGTGGTCCCCTGTGCCACCCAGCGATGAGGCGCTGGCCAGCACCGAACCTTTCTGCGTCGACACGCTGATGTTTACAGAGTGGCTGCAGTTTGTCTTTCTGGTCAGGATGAAAGAACTGGTGGAGCGCGATGCCCCTTTGCCATCGGTTTCCGGCATCGCGCCGATGGCGGAAGAACATTTCCGCAGTCGGTCACAACCTGTCGCCCGCCTGATAGCCGAGTTGGCGGTTATCGATGAGCTGCTCAGCGACTCCTGAGCTCATCACGAAGGGGCAACGGGTATTGATTCTGTGGTAACAACTCCCGGCCGTCGCGGATATCGATAAACAGCTGGGCCAGTTGGTCACTTGATACCGGCGGGCAGTACCGGTGCCCCTGCAATAAATGGCAGCCTGCCTGGCGCAGGAACAGATCCTGCTCCGGCGTTTCGACACCGGCAGCCGCCACAGACAGGGACAGCTGGCGGGCCAGACTGATCAGGGTCTGGGTAATGGCGGCGGTGTTTTCGTCAAGCGGCGCCCGCTGCAGCAGCTCCGGGTCAATCTTGACCTGGTCAAAGGGCAGCTCCCGCAGCAGCGTCAGGGAAGACAGCCCGCTGCCGAAACGATCGAGTACCAGCCCTATGCCCAGCGCCTTGAGCCGTCTCAGTACGGCGGAGGTCTCCTCGAGCCGGTCCGACAGAATGCGTTCATCGATTTCCACCATCAGCAGCGACGGATCCAGATGCGTACTCGCGATGCTTCTGGACAGCTCTTCGGCGAGCTGGGGATGGTTGTACTGGCGCGACGACAAATTGATGCTGATACGTACCGGGGTGCCACTCATGGTCTGGATTGCCCGGGCCTGAAGGCAGGCGTTGCTGCAGATCCACTCGCCGATGGCATGGAGTTGCCCACTCTGTTCGGCAACCTCCAGGAAATCTGCCGGTGTCAGCAGCCCCCGTACCGGGTGGCGCCAGCGCAACAAAGCCTCCAGGGAGCTGATCATGCCGGTCTGTATGTCCACCACCGGCTGGTAATGGAGATCCAGCTCGCCGGCGCGGATACCCGCCCGCAGTTCCTGCTCCAGTGCCATCTGGCGCAGCATGTCCTGATTCATGTCCTCGCTGAAAAACTGCAGGTTGTTGCGCCCGGCCTTCTTCGCCCGGTACA
>NZ_CAXBDN010000322.1:0-4155 GCF_963974375.1 uncultured Marinobacter sp. | reverse complement strand
TCGCAAGGCCGTGCGCTGGTCGGCGAGCGAGCGGTCAAGCTCGGACTCCCTGGTGCGCAATTGGCGCAGCTCCGCCTCCGTGGCTGCTGCCTGTGCCTGCAGGTCCCGACGCTCGCGGGTCAGGCGACTGATGTCCTGTTCGGTCCGGGTCAGGGTGCGTTCCAGTTCACTGCGGTCTTTCTGGGCCTGCTCCAGCCAGCGGTCGATCCTGGAGATCTCCCGTTTCAGTGCTTCAATCTGTGCGGGTGTTACCTGATCGTTGGCAGAAGCGGGCGTTGTGAGGCATAACAGGCTTCCTGCCAGCAGCAGGGTCATAACCGCCAGCCGGAGACTTCCGCTGGCGCTTCCTGATTGGCGTACTGCTGGCATAAACGGTGCCCTGACTGTCCGTAGTGCTGTGATCAGCCCGCTTCAACCAGGCTGTGACCGCTCATTTCCCGGGGCTGCTCCAGATCCATCAGGGTCAGCAGTGAAGGTGCAATGTCGCTGAGACTGCCATCGTCCTTCAGCCGGATCTTGCGGGGGCCAACGTAGACCAGTGGTACGGGGCCAATGGTGTGGGCGGTGTGAACCTGGCCTGAAGCCGGGTCGGTCATCTGCTCACAGTTGCCGTGATCGGCGGTGATCAGGCCCTGCCCGCCCACTTCCTCAAGGGCTTTTACCACTCGGGCGACGCACTGGTCCAGACACTCTGCGGCCTTGATGGCGGCGTCGAGTTTGCCGGTGTGACCCACCATATCACCATTGGCGTAGTTGCAGACCACCAGGTCGTATTTGCCGCTTCTGATGGCCTCAACCAGTTTGTCCGTCACCTCCGGAGCGCTCATTTCCGGTTTCAGGTCGTAGGTGGCCACGTTGGGGGAAGGCACCAGGATACGGTCTTCGCCGGCAAAGGGCGTTTCCGAGCCGCCGTTAAAGAAGAAGGTGACGTGGGCGTATTTTTCGGTTTCGGCAATGCGAAGCTGGGTTTTGCCAAGACCGGACACATACTCGCCAAGGCCATTGACGAGCTGCTCCGGCGGGTAAGCGCAGGCCGTATCGATGTCTGCTGCGTATTCCGTCAGCATGACGAACTCGGCCAGTGCCGGATGCTTGCGGCGGCGAAAGCCTTCGAAGTGTTCGTCAACGAAGCAACGGGTCATTTCCCGGGCCCGGTCGGCACGGAAGTTCATGAACAGCACGGTGTCGCCATCGTTGATGGTGGCTTCCGGCTCACCGTCACCCTGAATGCGGGTGGCTTTGACAAATTCGTCGTTCTCTCCGCGCTCATAGGCCTGGTCGATGGCCTGCAGGGGATCAGCTGCGGTAAATTCTGCTTCGCCCAGGGTCATCAAGTTATAAGCTTGTTCGACCCGGTCCCAGCGGTTGTCACGGTCCATGGCGAAATAGCGACCGACGATGGTGGCGACCCGGCCGACTCCCAGAGTTTTCATTCTGGCCGCGGCTTTTTCCAGCGAGGGGCGGGCACTGCGAGGCGGCATGTCGCGGCCATCCAGGAACGCGTGCAGGTAAACCCGGCTGGCGCCGCGCTTTGCGGCCAGTTCAGCGGCGGCAAGAATATGTTCTTCATGGCTGTGGACGCCACCCGGTGAAAGCAGACCCATCAGATGAACCGCTCCGCCGTTGGCCACAGCCTTGTCGATAGCCCGGCACAGGGTCGGGTTGCTGGCAAACGTACCGTCCGCCAGATCCTTGTCGATGCGGGTAAGGCTCTGGTAGACCACCCGGCCGGCGCCAAGGTTCATATGACCGACTTCGGAATTGCCCATCTGGCCCTGGGGCAGACCCACAAACATTCCCGAGGTGTTGATCAGGGTTTTCGGCTGCTGTTGCCAGAGCTGGTCCCAGAAGGGGGTATTGGCATTGCTGATGGCATTGTCTTCAGCCGGGTCGCGGTGACCCCAGCCGTCCAGTATGATCAGAGCTGTCGGCGTGCGAGTGATGGTCATTACTCAATCCGGAGTAGTTTACGAATGTGAGGCTGGATTCTAACCCGTTTTGGGTGGGTCCGGCTACGGAACGCACCTTCTGTCACCGGCAGTGGGTGTGTATAATCCCGCCAAAGCATTTTTCGGGACAAATGAATGGAACGGTTGTTAGAGTTTGTTGTAAATCATTACATCCTCGTATCGATCTTCGTGGCCTTGCTGGTGGCGCTGATTCTTCTCGAGAGCCTTCGTGGCGGCAAGAAGGTTTCACCCCAGCAGGCGGTGAGTCTGATTAACCGCGACGAAGCCATCGTGGTGGATATCCGTGACCGGAAGGATTTCAACGAAGGCCGTATCACCGGATCCCTGCATATTCCGCTCAGCGCCATCAAAGAACGCGCCGGCGAGCTGAAAAAACATCAGGACAAGCAGATCATCGTGGCCGACAAGATGGGTCAGCATTCGGCAATGGCGGTAAAGCAACTGACAGCCGAAGGCTACACCAATGTGGTTCGCCTCAGCGGTGGTATTGCCGACTGGCGAGGTGCCAACCTGCCGCTTGTCAAAAAGTAAGCGACATTATAATTCCAACTGAATGAACGAAAGGATTGATCATGGCCGATAATCAGCAGGCTGCCGCCGGCAGCGAACAGGCTACCCAGCCCCAGTTTGCACTGCAGCGCATCTACGTGAAGGACCTGTCTTTCGAGTCCCCGAATTCCCCCATGGTTTTTCAGGATCAGTGGAAGCCACAGGTGAACCTGGACCTGAACACCACTCACTCCAAAGTGAGCGATACCCAGTACGAAGTGGTGTTGTCCCTGACGGTTACCGCCAAACTTGATGAAAAAGTGGCGTACCTGGTGGAAATCCAGCAGGCCGGCGTGTTTCTTATGCAGGGTTTCCCCGAGCAGCAGATTGGCCCGATGCTGGGTGCCTACTGCCCGAACCTGTTGTTCCCCTATGCCCGTGAATCCATCGATAACATCGTCAGCAAGGGCAGCTTCCCGGCACTGATGCTGGCGCCGGTGAACTTCGATGCGATTTTCGCACAAGCAGTAAAACGCAAGCAGCAGGAAGCAGAAGGTAATGGTGCTGCAGCACCAGAGGCGCCGCAGACTCACTGATGCTGTTCTGTTTTACCTGAAAAGCCGGCTGTTGCCGGCTTTTTGCGTTGTGTCAGGTGAGAAACAGGCGAGAGAGAAACCTTGCCTGCAGTGGCGGTGGGGCAGGGTTCAGTGGCGCGCTACCGGGCTCCGGTGAACCCCAGCTGTCGCCAGGCCTCGAAAACCACCAGGGCGGCGGTGTTGGACAGGTTCAGGCTGCGGCTGCCCGGCACCATAGGGACCCGCACACAGTTTGATGGATGCAAGCCTTCCCGTACGTGATCTGGCAACCCCCGGGTTTCGGGGCCGAACATCAGGTAGTCGCCGGCCTGAAAAGCCACTTCGTGGTAATGATGCTTACCCTTGGTGGTGAGGCCAAACAGCCGCTGCGGGGTTTCCGTGGCCAGGAACTCCTGGTAACTGCTGTGCACCTTTACGCTGGCGTACTCACTGTAATCCAGACCGGCCCGCCGCATCTGTTTGTCCTCCAGGGTAAACCCCAGGGGCTCGATCAGATGAAGCTGACAGCCGGTGTTGGCGCTGAGCCGGATGATATTGCCGGTATTGGGCGGTATCTCCGGCTCGTAGAGCACGATGTTGAACACGGTGAGCGGGCGTCAGCAGGGGGCGCGTTTAGCGCTCCACCGCCAGGGCCACGCCCATACCACCGCCGATGCACAGGGTCGCCAGACCTTTTTTGGCGTCACGGCGGGCCATCTCGTGCAGCAGGGTGACCAGGACACGACAGCCGGATGCACCGATCGGGTGTCCCAGGGCAATGGCGCCACCGTTGACGTTCACCTTGTTGGTGTCCCAGCCCAGGTCGCGGTTTACCGAGATTGCCTGAGCAGCGAAGGCTTCATTGGCTTCGATCAGATCCAGGTCATCCACGGTCCAGCCGGCTTTTTGCAGACAGCGCTGGCTGGCCGGTATCGGACCCGTTCCCATGATGGTGGGATCCACACCGGCACTGGCGTGGGCCTTGATGGTGGCCAGCGGTGTCAGTCCCAGTTCCTTGGCTTTGGCGGCACTGCATACCAGAACCGCGGCTGCGCCATCGTTCAATGAAGACGCGTTGCCGGCAGTAACGGTGCCATCTTTCTTGAAGGCCGGCTTCAGCT
>NZ_CAXBDN010000321.1:0-4192 GCF_963974375.1 uncultured Marinobacter sp. | reverse complement strand
CGGAAGAGCAGCAGCTGCCGGTGATCTTTTTTACCGAGGGCGGAGGTGGTCGTCCCGGCGATACCGACAATGCCACCAAGGTGGCTGCCCTGGATGTGCCCAGTTTCCTGCAGTACGCCCGTCTGACTGCGCTGGCACCACGCATCGCGGTGGTTTCTGGTCGCTGTTTTGCCGGCAACGCGGTGTTCGCCGGCTCCAGCGACCTGATCATTGCCACCCGTACCGCCAGCCTGGGTATGGCGGGACCGGCAATGATTGAAGGCGGTGGACTGGGGGTGTTCGCATCGGAGGACGTCGGTCCCATGTCGGTGCAGACTGCCAACGGCGTGGTGGACTGTCTGGTTGAGGATGAGCGCGAAGGCGCCGCTCTGGCCCGCCAGCTGCTGGCCTATTTTCAGGGACCGGTGAAGGACTGGACCTGCACCGACCAGCGCCTGCTCCGATCCGCCATTCCCGAAAACCGGCTACGCTCCTATGATATCCGCGCCCTGATCAACACCCTGTTTGACAGCGACAGTGTACTGGAGCTGCGTCCCACCTTTACCCCGGGCATGATCACCGCGTTTGCCCGCATGGAAGGCCGGCCGGTGGGCGTGATCGCCAACGATCCCCGTCATCTTGGCGGAGCGATCTGCGCCAATGGCGCCGACAAGGCAGCCCGCTTCATGCAGTTGTGTGATGCCTTTGATGTGCCGCTGGTCAGCCTGTGTGACACACCCGGCTTTATGGTTGGGCCAGAGGCCGAAAAAACCGGCCTGGTACGCCATACCAGCCGCATGTTCGTGACCGCCGCCAGCCTGCAGATTCCGGTGATGACCATCGTGCTGCGCAAGGGCTACGGGCTGGGCGCCATGGGCATGACCGCCGGGTCATTCCATGCCCCCTTCTTCAACATTTCCTGGCCCACCGGGGAGTTCGGCGGCATGGGTCTGGAAGGCGCTGTGCGTCTTGGCTACCGCAATGAGATTGCCGAAGGAGGCGATGAAGCCGCCCAGAAGGCCATGTTCGAGAAGCTGGTGGCCCAGCAGTATGAGAAAGGCAAGGCACTGAGTATGGCGGTCTCGCTGGAAATCGATGCAGTTATCGATCCGGCAGAAACCCGGCCGTGGATAGTTCGTGGCCTCAAGTCCGTCAAAAAGCCCGGCCCACGGCACGGCAGACGCCGCCCCATGATCGATACCTGGTAAGGTATTTTCAGAAACCACTACAACGGAGCGCTACCCACATGGCCATACACCTTCGTCAGATCTGCCTGGTTGCCAGCGAACTTGAGCCGGTGGTCAGGGACCTTGAGGCGTTACTGTCCATCAACGTTTGCCACGTTGATCCGGAAGTGGCTCATTTCGGTCTGGAAAACGCCCTGCTGCCGGTTGGCAGCAAGTTCATCGAGGTGGTGGCGCCGATTCAAACCGGGACGGCTGCCGGCCGTTTCCTGGAACGCCGGGGCGGCGACGGTGGTTACATGGTGATCTGCCAGGTGCCGGATCTTGAAGAGCAGGCCAGTGTCCGTGCCAGAGCCGCTGCCAACAAGGTGCGGGTAGCCTACGAGGCTGACCGTGGCAGCTGGAACATCATGCAACTGCACCCCCGGGATATGGGGGCTGCATTTCTGGAAGTGGACTGGGACCAGCAAGCAGACATGACCGGCAACTGGCAACCCGCCGGCGGAAGTGGCTGGAAAGACAAGGTTTCCACGGAAGTGGTTTCGGACATTCTGGCGGTCGAGTTGCAGAGCGAGAATCCGGAAGCCCTTGCGGCCCGCTGGGCGGCGGTCACCGGCGAACCTGTGGTGGACGATGGCGGTCAGATCCTGGTCCGACTCGCCAACGCGGAGCTCAGATTTGTGGCCGCCGCCACCGGCACAGGTGAGTCTCTTTCTGCACTGGATCTGCTGGTGGAAGACAGCACCCGGCTATCAGAGCAGGCCCGGTCCAGGGGGCTACCAATGGAAGGAAACCAGATTCTGATCGGCGGCGTCCGACTGAATCTAGTCAACCGGGCTACGACTTAGCAATTTCCGGGGGCAAACACTAAACTTCTCCGCAGATTGTCCGGTTCCTGAGATAAGTCATGGACTGCGACATTCCGTCCTATAGGTTCTGAGCGCCGTCACAGGTAGTCTGATATCGATTAGCCGGTAACAACAAAACACAACACTGAGTTCATCAGCGGCCAGATCATGTCCTAATCAGGAAACGCCTGGCGTTTCAGTTGTCGTTGTTTCAATGCCGGAGGTTCCTATGGAACTCGATCCCCTCCTCTTGTCACGCATTCAGTTCGCGTTTGTGGTGTCTTTCCACGCCATCTTCCCGGTATTTACCATAGGACTTGCGTCCTACATCGCCCTGCTGGAATCTCTGGCATTCAAGACCGGCAACCCGGTCTGGGAACGTCTGTCGGGGTTCTGGACGAAGGTGTTTGCGGTGGTCTTCGGCATGGGGGTGGTGTCCGGCATTGTGATGTCGTTCCAGTTCGGTACCAACTGGAGTAACTTTTCCCAGGCCAGTGCCAACTTCCTGGGCCCGGTACTGAGCTACGAGGTGGTCACCGCCTTCTTCCTGGAAGCGGCGTTTCTCGGGGTACTGCTGTTTGGCCGGGACAAGGTCCCCAAAGGGGTTCACCTGTTTGCGGCCATCATGGTGGCGGTCGGCACCTTCATTTCCTCGTTCTGGATTCTTTCAGCCAACAGCTGGATGCACACCCCGGCTGGTGTGGAATGGCGTGAAGGTATGCTGTATGTCACCTCATGGAGCGAGGCCCTGTTCAACCCTTCCTTCGGCTGGCGCTTCCTGCACATGGCCATGGCGTCCTTCCTGACCGGCGGTTTTGTGGTGGCCGGTGTCAGCGCCTGGTATCTGCTGCGGGGCCGCGAAGTGGAGGCCAATCGCAAGGCCCTGTCCATGTGCCTCTGGTTGCTGCTGATTATCGCGCCGTCGCAGGCGGTTATCGGTGACTTCCACGGCCTCAACACCCTGGAGCACCAGCCCATGAAGGTCGCCGCCATGGAGGGTAACTGGGAAACATCGACCAACGTGCCCCTGCTGTTGTTCGCCATTCCTGATCAGGCCAACCAGACCAACCACTTCGAGATCGCTGTGCCGGGCCTGGCCAGCTTCATCCTCACCCATGACTGGAACGGTGAAGTGCCGGGCCTTAATGAAGTGGCGACCGAAGAGCAACCCCCGGTGGCGATCGTGTTCTGGAGCTTCCGGGTGATGGTGGGTCTTGGCCTGTTGATGATTGCAGTGGCGGTCACCGGACTGGTGCTGCGCAAGGGCAAGCGCTACTACCGCACACCCTGGTTCCTGCAGGTGATGCGAGTCATGTCCATCACACCATTCATCGCCGTTCTGGCTGGCTGGTTTGTTACCGAGATCGGCCGTACACCCTGGCTGGTCTACGGCATGATGACTCAGGCCGAGGGCCTGACCCCCTCACTTACCGGCGGCATGGCCTTGTTCACGCTGATCGGTTACGTGCTGGTCTATGCCCTGGTGTTTTCTGCGGGTGTCTATTATCTGATGCGGGTTCTTCATGATGGCCTGGAGGCGGATGATGAAGTGAATCCGGACCATGACCGTCCCAAGCGGCCGTTGTCAGCAGCCCACGTTTCCTTTGAGTACAACCCCCATGAAACCCGCAAGGGAGGAGTCTGATCATGGAAATGTTTGACCTGACACTGATCTGGGCATTCATTATCGGCTTCGGCGTCATCATGTATGTGCTGATGGACGGCTTTGATCTGGGCGTGGGCATTCTCTTCCCGTTTGCTCCCAGTGAGGAAACCCGGGATGTAATGATGAACTCCGTGGCTCCGGTTTGGGACGGCAACGAAACCTGGCTGGTGCTCGGCGGTGCCGGGCTGCTGGCGGCCTTCCCCCTGGTCTACTCCACGGTGTTACCAGCTCTGTACCTGGGTGTATTCCTGATGCTGGCCGGCCTGATTTTCCGCGGCGTAGCCTTCGAATTCCGCTTCAAGGCCCGCTCATCCCGCTATTTGTGGAACTGGGCCTTTGCCGGTGGCTCGACCCTGGCCGCCTTTGCCCAGGGCGCTGTGGTGGGTGCCTACATCCAGGGGTTTGAAACTACCAACCGGGTATTCACCGGGGGGCCCCTGGACTGGCTGACGCCCTTTACCGTACTGACCGGTTTCGGTCTGCTGGCCGGCTATGCCCTGCTCGGCGCCACCTGG
>NZ_CAXBDN010000320.1:0-4288 GCF_963974375.1 uncultured Marinobacter sp. | reverse complement strand
GGCTCTCGGCGCTGATACCATCGCGGGGACCTTCGTCCTGGTCCACAACAACCGGCTCGCCCTTGCGCTGGGGAATGCTGACCGGAACAATCTGGTCCTTGAAGCGACCTTCGGTGCGGGCAGCGGCGGCTTTCTGCTGGGAGGCGGCGGCAAACTGGTCCTGCTCCTCGCGGCTGATGCCGTATTTCTCGACGATGTTTTCAGCGGTGATGCCCATGTGGTAATCGTTGAACGCGTCCCACAGGCCATCGGTGATCATGGTGTCAATCATGGTCCAGTTGCCCATGCGCTGACCGTTGCGGCTGTTGGGCACCACGTGGGGCGACTGGCTCATGCTTTCCTGACCACCGGCGAGAATCATCTCGACGTCGCCACAGCGGATCGACTGCACCACCATGTGCACTGCTTTCAGGCCGGAGCCACACACTTTATTGATGGTGATGGCCGGTACCGAAGCGGGAACGCCGGCGTTGATGGCGGCCTGGCGGGCCGGGTTCTGGCCACAGCCTGCAGTCAGCACCTGGCCGAGTATGACCTCGCTGATCTGGTCGGCCGGTACACCGGTTTCCTCAAGGATGGCTTTGATGACCGCACTGCCCAGCTGGTCTGCCCTGAGGCTGGACAGGGAGCCGCCGAAATTACCAATGGCGGTACGTTTTGCAGCTACGATGACAACGTCTTGCATGAAGGTCTCCGGTTAAATGGATGGTCTTTTCGTGGTCAGGATGGTGACTGGCCTGACGCGCTCAGCGGGTCTGCCGATACATCGGTTTGATCTGCCGATTCTATCCGAATGCGGCGTCGGTTACCCGGTTTTGTGAGCTGTTTCCGTTTCTGTCAGGGCCTGTTCAACGGCTTTCAGTCGCTCCCGCTGCAGGGCTTCGCCCAGTGCCTTGCCTTTGAACCCCAGGGGTATCAGGTCTCTGGCGCTGATCTTGCGGGCCGCCACCAGAGCATGTTCGATTCTCAGGTGTTGCTGATGGCTCAGTCCGTCGGGCAGGCAGCAGCAGGTCGTCAGCAAGCGTTCCAGCCGCTCGGGCCGGCGCCAGGCATCGGCACGTTCCATGACCGAAAGCAGTCGCTCCCCTGTCAGCGTATTTCGCCGGTTCAGCTCCGGACTGCATTCAATGACCAGGCGACTCATGTCCTGACACTCATTGGGGGCCTTGAGGGCTTTGGCTCTGGCTGGGCCTGAGGCTGCATCAAGCGTCGACAGCAGCGCGGCGGTGCGGCAGTCGGTGGTGGTGTCGGCCTGCTCCGAGATGCAGGTCAGGGCCTTCATGGCGTTAGTGAAGTTCACCTCGTCGCGCAGTTCAGGAATCAGATCATCAAGGGCACCACAGTCTCTCAGCGCCGTGAAAAAGACAGTGGGCGTGGCTTCGTGCAGTGCCCGCTGGATCTCCTGCCAGACCCGTTCAGGCACCAGATGGCCGACTTCGCCGGAGCCTGCCATTTGAGTCATCAGTGCCATGGTTTCCTGGCTGATATGGAACTCGAGATGGTGGAAACGGGCCAGAAACCGTGCGGTGCGCAGAATCCGCAGGGGATCTTCGCAGAAGGCTTCCGACACGTGATGCAGGCGCCGGTGCTGCAGGTCCCGCTGCCCCCCAAATGGGTCGATAATGCTGCCATTGCGGCCCTTCGCCATGGCATTGATGGTCAGATCCCGGCGCAGCAGGTCTTCTTCGAGAGTGACATCCGGGGAACTGTATACCGTA
Organism: uncultured Marinobacter sp.; assembly: GCF_963974375.1. Taxonomy (GTDB): domain Bacteria; phylum Pseudomonadota; class Gammaproteobacteria; order Pseudomonadales; family Oleiphilaceae; genus Marinobacter. Next base: position 2,570 of record NZ_CAXBDN010000320.1, on the reverse strand, counting down.
AAACCGTGGTAACCCTTGCCCTGTTTGCGTTCGGTACGGGCCAGGGCGTACTCCTCGCCGGTTTTGGGGTGCAGGAACACCGGGAAATCGGCTCCGACCTGTTTATAGCCCAGCGCCAGCATCTGTTCAGCGGTGGCGCCGACGACAACCCAGTCACGATCGGTGACCGGCAGGCCGAGAAGTTCATCACGTACTGCGCCGCCGACGAGGTAAATTTCCATGCGTTGTGAAACCGGTTGAGGGAGTGTGCTGCCTATTATCCCGGTAGCGAGGCACTGTCGCAAAGGCAGAAACAGCAAAGCCCGCCACCGGGCGAGCTTTGCTGGTTTGTCAGACACTATTTTCCAGAAGCTTGCTTACCAATCTCTGATCAGAAAGCGACACCGAACTCAATGGCAGCACCAAGGTCCGCATCGCTCACCAGTGCTGCCAGATCAAGACGGGCACCAAACGGAGACAGGCCCAGACCAGCGGTAAACTGGGTGGTTTCCTCAACGCCGCTGTTGTCGTCGTTACTGGCGATGTTGTGACGGGCACCGAAGCGCAGCTGGGCGAAGCGGAAGGCGTCCAATTCGGCGCCAATAGCAACCCACTGGGTGTCATCTTCAAATCCGAAGGCTTTCTGTTTGGTCAGGTCTACTTCGGCGGTCAGTGCGTGGAAGTTGCCGGTGTGTGCCAGGCCCACGGTCACTTTCGGGTTGAGCTCGAAGGTTCGCTTGCCTTCCAGGGAGTCAACCGAATCCAGCTCCATCGGAATGACGTTCTTGATGGCTGCACCGGCGTTCCACTGGCGCTGATCGCCAAAGGCGTAGGCTGCGCCCAGGTCGAAGTTGAAACCGCTTTTGGTGGTTTCATAGTCTTTGCCGTCGAAGTCTTCGTCATCGAAATCGTTGATGCCAGTGCTGTAATTGTAGGTTCTCAACTGCACATATTTTGGCGAAACGCCCAGCTGAAGCGGGTTTTCCAGTCCGAAATCAAAGCTGCGGCCCAGGCTGACACCGGTTTCAATGACCGCCGAGGCCAACACCCGGCCACGGGATTCCAGTTCGCTTTCCAGATCTATGCCAATCAGGTCATCGGCGTCGGCCGCGTTGGCCAGGGTGTCGAGAAAGGCCAGGTCGTCATCATTCAGTTCGCCCCGCACCGTGCCGCGCACCGAGCCGTTGGCGAAGAAGCCCACTGCCAGGCGGGGACTGGGTATGGCGAGGCTGATGCCGGCACCGGCATCAATGCGGACCGTATCACGATTGAAACGGTCCAGTTGGTCTCGCAGCTGTCCGGCGGCAATCTGGGCATCGCTCACGTCATCGCCGCTGTTCAGGTTATTGATCATGCCTTCCAGACTATCGATGTTGTCCTGAATATCGTCAATCTGGTCAACCACTTCTTCTTCGTCGGCGAAGCGGGCGTTTACCGAGGGGATCATCAGGCCGAAATCGTCCGCCCATTCATGTTGCTGTGACGCCAGCATGGCCGGGTTGGCGCTGTTAGCGGTGGCCGGCTGGGCAATGGCAACGCCGGTGCCGCCCATGGCAAAGGAGCGTGCGGAGTTGAACGCCTGAGGGCCTGCGAAGGTAGCGGTGGAGGCGGCGGTCAGGCCGATAGCCAGGGTAAGACGACACAGTTTCATGGATCTGGATTTTCCTTTTGGGCTTGATGTCTGTCGCAAAAGTAAGCGGTAAGTATTACCTGTAGTTCATGAATACTAGATGAGTAAGTCAATCGGGTCAGTCGGAGGGAAGTAACGATTTGTGACGGAAATGTAAAAGGCCGGCGAACCTTTGCCGCCCGCTTTCGGCTTGTTGTTCGTTTTCGTAAGATAATTATTTTAAAACAGAAACATAGATAAACTGGCCCGGAATTTTCATGGCAATGGTTAACGCTGATAACCACAAGCGAATTTCGCTGATTTACCGGAGATTTCCATGATGTCACGCTGGATATGCCTGCTATTGATTGCCGCCCTGGCAGGTTGTGCGCCCGTCGGCCACCACCGATCCACGGCTTCGTCTGGCCAGGACGGAATTCACGGTCGGGCTGATCATCATGAGGCGATTGTGGTGCGGGTCAGTGGTTTCGGTACCTACGAGGACGCCGCCAGTGATCGCCTGAATACCCGCAAGCGACTGATGGCGCGCCGTGCCTCCCAGCTGGATGCCTATCGCAACCTTGCCGAGCGGGTGTATGGCACCGTGGTGTACGGCAGTTCCACGGTAAACGACTTCGTGTCCCGCAACGATATGTTCCGCACCTATGTAGACAGTTATATTCGTGGCGCAAAGCTGGTTGCGGTGAACGAGCACAGTGACGGCGTGGTGGAAACGGTGATGGAACTGAAACTGGAGCCCCGGTTCCGCCAGTGCGTGTCAAAGGTCAGTGACCGCGATGTGCGCGACCTGTGCCCGATGCCCATGCCCCGGGGTAATGACTCCGCAGGGGATGTGGTGACTCGTCGCGCGGTGGATTCCCTTTACTATCTGGATTGACCCCGGACAACGCCCACTGACCTGGATGACCCCTGACCAACCGGAGCCCCGTGGCATGAAGACTGGCACACTGACATTGCTGAT
>NZ_CAXBDN010000319.1:0-4340 GCF_963974375.1 uncultured Marinobacter sp. | reverse complement strand
CGTTATTACTCCAACCATCAGACCGACGATACTACCCGGTGTGGCAATGACCGATGAGCCCTATCCGGGACGAGTGCCCCACCTGGTTGAGATGCCCATGGCATTCCAGCGCCAGGTGCCGGACCTGGTGTTTAACAGCCACGTCTACTCCAGCGATGTGGCCAACCGTCGGGTGATGATCAACAACCGGGTACTGCGCACCGGGGAAACCTTCGGCAGTCTCCGGGTGGAGCGAATTACCGAGGACGGTGTCGAGCTGAGCATGGATGGCGAACGGTTCCGGGTCGGTGTGGTCCGGGACTGGAGTGCCCCCCGCTGATGCCGTTGTCGGAAGCTGTCAAACAGGAAATTCAACAGGCGTATCGGGATGTACTGGCCGGTAAGGGCATCAAGGCCCGCTATGGTCAGCGCCTGATGATTGCCGAAATTGCCCGCTATCTGGGAGACATTACCGCGGACGATGGTCAGCGCACCTCCGCCGCCGCCAGCTGCGTTGTCGAGGCGGGCACCGGTACCGGTAAAACCCTGGGCTATCTGATCTCGGCCATCCCCATTGCACGGGAACTGGGGAAGACCCTGGTGATCTCCACGGCGACCGTGGCCCTGCAGGATCAGATCATCAGCAAGGACCTGCCGGACCTCAAAAAGCACAGCAACCTGAACTTCACCTGGACCCTCGCCAAAGGCCGTGGCCGCTATCTGTGCATGTCGCGGCTGGAGGCCAGGTTGCATGATGGCGGCAGCGGTGACAGCGACTCCATGCCGCTGTTCCTGCTGGATGAGACCGCCCAGGAGCCGGGCACCCACGCCTTTTTCGAGGAGATGCTGGGCACCTATGGCTCCCGCAAGTGGGACGGAGACCGTGACCACTGGCCCAGCGTCATTCCGGACGAGGTCTGGCGCCAGGTCACCACCGACCACCGCCAATGCACCAATCGCCATTGCAGCTATTTTGACAGCTGCGCCTTTTTCAATGCCCGTAAGGGCCTTGAGACCGCAGACGTTGTAGTGGCCAACCATGACCTGGTACTGGCGGACCTGGCGCTGGGGGGCGGTGCCATACTGCCCGAGCCTGAAAACGCGCTGTTCATCTTTGACGAGGCCCACCACCTGCCCGCCAAGGCTCTCAACCATTTTGCCGCCTCGGTACCCCTGAACGGGGCTCGCCAATGGCTCAAGCAACTTTCCCAGGCCCTGACCAAGGCCCAGCCCTGGCTGCCTCCCACCACGGTGGCCGGCAAGTCCATTGATCGCATCAGTGAAGCCTCACGGATGCTGGACGACGTATTGGGCCGGGTTTTTGAAGATAGCCTGAGCGGCACTGACTGGGCCTTCAGCGACGAGCGGCGCAATGCCCAGTGGCGCTATCCGGAAGGCCAGTTGCCGGAGTCACTGGCGGAGCTGGCGGCGGAAGCCCGCATCGCCACCGCCAATCTCGCCCGTCATCTGGGCGTGCTTTCTGACGAATTGCAGAAGGCCTTCGATGACAAGAAGGAACACGACCTGGACCGGGAAACCGCAGATGCCTGGTACCCGGTCATCGGCACCTTCCACGCCCGGGCTGAAGACCAGTTGCGGCTCTGGACCGCCTGGTGTGAAGAGCCTGGCAAGGCCGGAACCGCAGATACCAACGCCGGTGCCAGCGATGACGGCAGTGACGGCCCGGCCCAGAAAGGCCGCTACCGGATTCCACCACCAGCCCGCTGGTCGGTCCGGCAGCGCTGGGACAGCGGCGAAGAGATCACCCTGTATTCGAGCCCGGTGCTGGCGGACAACCTGCTCTACTCACGGCTCTGGTCACGGGTGTACGGCGCCATACTGACCAGCGCCACCCTGACTGCACTGGGACGATTTGACCGGCTTCGCTCCAGGGCCGGCCTGCCGGAGGCAACCCGATATCTGGTGGTGCCCAGCTCGTTCAGGTATGGCGAAATGGCGACGGTGGAGGTACCGGCCATGAAGACCCTGCCAACGGATCCGGAAGGCTATACCAAAGAGTTGGTCAGTCGTTTGCCGCAGCTGTGGCAGGGCGAAAAGGCAACCCTGGTGCTGTTTACCTCCCGCCGGCAAATGACCGAAGTCAGAGACCAGCTGGCACCGGAGCACCCGGATCTGATTCTGACCCAGGATGACATGGCCAAGGGTGAAGTGCTGCGGCTGCATTGTGAACGGGTGGATGCCGGCCTGGCGTCGGTGCTGTTCGGGGTGGCCAGTTTCGCCGAGGGCATTGATTTGCCCGGCCGTTATCTGGATCACGTGGTGATCACCCGGTTGCCGTTCTCGGTACCGGATGATCCCATCGAGGCCAGCCTGGCAGAGTGGGTCACCCAGCGGGGGGGCAACCCGTTCATGGAGATCACCGTGCCCGATGCCAGCATTAAACTGGTGCAGGCAGTGGGCAGACTGCTGCGCACCGAGCAGGACACCGGCCGGGTTACCATTCTTGACCGCAGAATTGTCTCACGCCGCTACGGCCAGCTGTTGCTGGATGCCTTGCCGCCTTTTCGCCGCCTGATCGAACGCTGATTCCGACCCGTGGATTGGCCGGCCGGCGTGGATTACTTGCATAACCCGGGGATGAGCTACACTGAACTACTGAACACTCTCTATTCTTTAAAAGAATGAAAATAACAATTTTTATGCGTATTCTGTCGGCAGATATGCATGAACGGCCACAAAGTCAGGAATAACTGGCGGCCAGCATGGGGAGCGAAGGGATCAATGAAATTACAGCAATTACGGTATATCTGGGAAGTGGCGCACCACGACCTCAACGTTTCAGCCACCGCACAAAGCCTGTTTACCTCACAGCCTGGTATCTCAAAGCAGATCCGCTTGCTGGAGGATGAACTCGGTCTGGAGATCTTTGCCCGCAGCGGCAAGCACCTGACCCGGATTACGCCGGGTGGCGAAACCATTATCCGCGAGGCGGGTGAAATACTCCGGCGGGTTGAAGGCATCAAGAAGATCGCCCAGGAGTTCAGCAATCAGCGCAAGGGTGATCTGAGCATTGCCACTACCCATACCCAGGCCAGATATGCCTTGCCGCCGGTTATCCGGGGCTTTATTGAGGCCTATCCTGATGTTTCCCTGCATATGCATCAGGGTACGCCGATGCAGATCTCTGAAATGGCCGCCAACGGCGCAGTGGATTTCGCCATCGCCACCGAGGCCATGGAGTTGTTCAACGACCTGATCATGATGCCCTGTTACCGCTGGAACCGCTGCGTGATCGTGCCGAAGAATCACCCGCTGACCCAGTTTTCAGAGCTGTCACTGGCCGAGCTGGCGAAACATCCGCTGGTTACCTATGTGTTCGGCTTTACCGGTCGGTCGAAGCTGGATGAGGCCTTTCAGTCAGAGGGTCTGACTCCCAAGGTGGTGTTTACCGCCGCCGACGCCGACGTCATCAAGACCTACGTCCGGCTGGGGCTGGGGGTGGGGATCATCGCCAGCATGGCCTACGACCAGGAGATGGACAGTGATCTGGTGGCACTGGATGCCAGCAAACTGTTCCGGCCCAGCGTAACCCGCATCGGCTTCCGCAAGGGCACCTTCCTGCGGGGCTATATGTACGATTTCATGGAAAGGTTTGCTCCGCATCTGAGCAAGGACAAGGTCAACGAGGCGGTGTCCCACCAGGGCAGCCGCCACGAGATCGAGGAGCTGTTCCGGAATGTGGAACTGCCGGTCTACTGAGACCGGCCGGATGCTGGCTGTCAGTCGCTGCGGGCAATCAGGTTGCCCGCGTGCAGACCGCATTCCTTCTGGGTGGCTTCTTCCCACCACCAGCGCCCCTCACGTTCGTGCTGTCCCGGCAGTACGGGGCGGGTGCAGGGCTCGCAGCCAATGCTGACAAAGCCTTTTTCATGGAGCGCGTTGTAAGGCGCTTCAGCCATCCGGATATAGTCCCAGACCTCTTTTGAACTCCAGCCGGCCAGCGGATTGAACTTGATCAGATCGCCGTGCTTGCCCTTGAACGCCTCGTCCAGCTGCACCAGCGGTACATCGTTGCGGGTGCCCGGGCTCTGATCCCGGCGTTGTCCGGTAATCCAGGCGTCCACTGTGGCCAGCTTGCGGCGCAGCGGTGCGACCTTGCGGATGCCGCAGCATTCACCATGGCCATCCTCATAAAAACTGAACATGCCTTTCTTGCTGACCAGGGCTTCCACCTCGGTGGCGTCCGGGAACATCACCTCAATGTCGATGCCGTAGTGACGGCGAACTTCCTCAAAGAAACGGTAGGTTTCGGCGTGCAGGCGGCCGGTGTCGAGACTGAACACCTGTAGCCGGTCGGTCAGCTTGTGGGCCATTTCGATCAGCGCCACGTCTTCAGCGCC
>NZ_CAXBDN010000318.1:0-4352 GCF_963974375.1 uncultured Marinobacter sp. | reverse complement strand
TAGCGCCGCATGTTATCCACATCCCGCTCCAGCATCCGGCTGGCGTTGTTGTTGCCGGCGGCGTTGACGGCCTGGGGCAGGTCAATGATGACCGGGCCGGTGGTGTCGACCAGCACATTGAATTCTGACAGGTCACCGTGAATCAGGCCGGCGCTGAGCATTTTCACGACATCCTGCAATACCTTCTGATGGTAGCTGCGGGCGGTTTCGGGACTCAGGTTGATGTCATCCAGTCGCGGGGCGGCCTTGCCCTCGCTGTCTGCGATCATCTCCATCAGCAACACGCCGTCAACAAAACCAAAGGGTTCGGGCACCCGCACGTCGGCGGCAGCGAGCCGGTAGAGCGCATCCACCTCGGCGCTGAGCCAGGCCTGTTCCTGCTCTTTCTGGCCATACTTGGTTTTGCGGTTGATCGCCCGTGCCTGACGACTGTTACGGACCTTGCGACCTTCCTGGTACTCAACAGCCTGCTTGAAACTGCGTTTCTGGGCTTCCTTGAAGACTTTGGCGCAGCGCACATGTTCGCCACAGCGGACCACGTAAACCTGTGCTTCCTTGCCGCTCATCAACTGGTACAGGACTTCGTCGATCAGGCCATCGTCGACCAGAGGTTGCAGGCGCTTGGGGACCTTCATTTCAGACTTGCTTTCATTGGAACGCTACTTTCACGTCAGGAATGGATTAATGTTTCGGACAGGCACATCTTACGGTTCGCAGCCCTTCCTGGGAATAGGGGGCTGCCGCCGGCTGAAACCTAAATGAATGTTCATCGATTTGTTGATCGGAACTTGTCCGGATTCGCTATCCTGAGATTTCATCCTGTACGGAGCGCATGACATGACTTTCCCCTTTTCCGGGAGCAGAAACCGATGACCGACTGGCTGATGGCCAATCCCCATGCCGGCGATGGTGATCGTGGCGGTCCGTTCTGGAGAGATTGCCTCGAGAAGGCTGGTATCCGTGATCTCCGCCTGTGTGACCTGGATGATCAGAGCTGGATCAGAACACTCAGTGCCGATGACCGTGTGCTGGTGGCCGGGGGTGATGGCTCGGTGAATCTGGCGGCAGCTTTCTGTGTTGAACGGGGGACCACCCTGGCGGTGCTTCCTTCCGGCACCGCCAATGACTTCTTTCGCAATCTCGGGCTTGCTGATGATCCACAGACCCTTTGCCGCATCATTGCAGAAGGCCATACCCGTGAGGTGGACGTCGCCATGGCCGGGGACACGCTGTTTCTGAACGTTGCCCATGTGGGGTTGGGGACGGCGCCGGTTACCGAGCAGGAGTCCTCGCAGAAAAAGCTGTTCGGTCGTTTCAGTTATGGCCTGACGTTTCTGCGGCGAGTGTCCGAGAAACGGGGCTTTCACGGGGTGATTGCCACGGAGTCCGGGCAGGTAGGTGGTCGCTGGTTGTCCATTGCGATTGCCAACGGCGCCTATTTCGGCGGTGGTAATGAAGTACCCGGCGCCTCCCTGGATAATGGCCAACTGGTCATTGTGGGTGTTCGCCCAAGACCTCTGTGGCGCCTTGCGCTGGCATTTTTCATGACCCGGATGGGACGCCCGCCCCGGGATAACCAGGTCATCGTCCGGTTGCAGGGTACCCGGTGCCGGCTGACGACGGCAAAGCCCAAGACCATCACCCTCGACGGTGAGGTTGCCGATAAAAAGACACCACTCGAAGTAATCTGCAAGGCTGGCGCATTGCGAGTGGTCTGTGGACATGTTAATGGTTGACCAACGGGCTGTATATTGAACGTCTGCTGGCTCAGCAGGTTAATGAAATAGCCAGAAGGGACACTCGTTGTAACAGGTCGTTCTGGAACTGTGCACAACCCGATCCCTGCCTCAGGAGAAGCCGTCATGCTCAATGGAACTGTCCGTCGCGTTGCGATCATCGGATCTAATCGCATTCCCTTTGCCCGCTCCAATACGGCCTATGCGGAACTGAGTAACCAGACCATGCTGACCGACACCCTCAAGGGGCTGGTTGGTGCGTTTGGTCTGCAGAATGAACGCCTGGGGGAGGTGGCCGGCGGCGCCGTGCAGAAGCACGCCCGCGACTGGAACCTGGTGCGGGAATCCGTTCTGGGGTCCGGGCTGCACCCCCAGACACCTGCCTACGACGTACAACAGGCCTGCGGCACCAGTCTGGAGGCGACGATTCTGGTCGCCAACAAGATTGCGCTGGGCCAGATTGATGCCGGTATTGCCTGTGGCACGGATACCACCTCTGACATTCCCATGGGCGCCAATTCTGACCTGCGCCGGGAGCTGGTTCGGCTCAATTCGGCAAAAACCACCAGCCAGCGGCTGGGGCAGGCGCTCAGACTGCTCCGCCCCAGGCACCTGTTGCCGGAAATGCCGGCACAGGGCGAACCACGTACCGGTCTCAACATGGGCCAGCACGCCCAGTTGACAGCAACCCGCTACGGCATCAGCCGTGAGGCCCAGGATGAACTGGCCCTGGCCAGTCATGAGAACCTTCTGAAAGCCTATCAGGACGGGTTTTTTGATGACCTGATCATGCCCTACCATGGGCTGCAGCGGGACAACAACCTGCGCGGTGAGGGCTCCATGGAAAAGTTGGCCCGGCTCAAACCGGCGTTCGGTGAGGACGGCACCATTACCGCCGCCAACTCCACACCCTTTACCGACGGTGCTGCTGCGGTACTGATGGCTTCCGAAGAATGGGCGGCGGCCAAAGGGCTTCCGGTGCTGGCCTACATCACCGCCGGTGAGACGGCGGCGGTGGATTTTGTCGATGAGCGTGAGGGTCTGCTGATGGGCGGTGCCTACGCAATCCCCCGGATGCTGGCCAGGCACGGGCTGGCCCTTCAGGACTTTGATTTCTATGAGATTCATGAGGCCTTTGCGGCGGTAGTGCTGTGTACCCTTGACGCCCTGGCGTCAGATGCCTTCTGCCGTGAGCAGCATGGACTCGACAAGGCTCTGGGTGAAATTGACCGAAGCCGGCTGAACGTCAAGGGCAGTTCGATTGCGACAGGTCATCCGTTTGCCGCTACCGGAGCCCGCATTGTCGGAACCCTGGCCAAGACACTGGACGAGAAGGGCAGTGGCCGGGGGTTGATCTCGGTCTGTGCCGCTGGTGGTCAGGCGGTGACTGCGATCCTTGAGAAGTAAACAAACCCCACGCCTGTTCGCTACACCCAGTTTGCACACCTTACGGAGTCTGTCATGTCCGATTATCTGATCAACCTGAACCAGAATCCAATGACTTCCTGGCTCACCAAAGCCGTGGGGCTGCCTAATCCTGTGGAGCTGGCCCGCTCTGACGAGGGCTATCAGAAGCAGCCATTCAAAGGCAAAACAGCGCTGCTGCTATCGGTCCCCGGGGGCTATGCCGGCACCAGCGTGGGCGAAGTACTGACCGCGGCCGGCGCGATTGTGCTGAATGAGCTTTCTTCAGCGCCGGGCGCCAGGGCTGATCTGGTCGTCTTGGACGCCACAGGCTGTGGTGAGCCGGATGACTACAAGGCCCTGTATGAGGCGTTCCAGCCCATCCTCAAACGCATTGCCCAGAACGGCCGGATTCTGCTGCTGGCCGGGATACCTGAAGCCGGTGACGATCCCGTAACGGCGGCCCTGGCCCGAGGACTGGAAGGCTTTGGCCGCTCCCTGGGCAAGGAGCTTGGCAAGTACGGCACCACCGTCAACCTGGCCTATGTGGCCAAAGACGCGGTTGACCGGCTGGACGGTGTGGTGCGGTTTTTCTGTGGCGTGCAGTGCACTTATGTCAGTGGTCAGAGTTTCCGGGTGACCGCTGGCGTGAGCGCTCCGGCGTCCGTGCCTGTTACCGCGGTGCTGGGCGGCAAGGTTGCGCTGGTGACCGGCGCCGCTGGTGGTATTGGTCTTGCCACGGCGCAGCGACTGGCCCAGGAGGGCGCCCGGTTGATCTGCCTTGATGTGCCGGCAGTGAAGGAGACTCTGGATAAAGTCTGTGCCGACATGGGTGCTACCGCGCTGGCGCTGGATATCACCGGGGCCGATGCCCCCCGGGTGGTGGCAGATTTCGTGATGGAACACTTCGGAGGAGTGGACGTGGTGGTCCATAACGCCGGTATAACCCGTGACAAGACGCTGGCCAACATGAAGCCGGAGTTCTGGAACCAGGTGCTCAGCGTCAACCTGGCGGCTATTCTGGCGGTGGACAAGGTGCTTCTGGCGGAGCAGGTACTCCGGGATGAGGGACGCATGGTGTATCTGTCGTCCATGAGTGGTATTGCCGGCAATTATGGTCAGACCAACTACGCCACCACCAAGGCTGCGCTCATTGGCTATGTAGCGGCACAGGCACCCTTGTTGGCGGCGCGGGGCATCTGCACCAACGCC
>NZ_CAXBDN010000317.1:0-4358 GCF_963974375.1 uncultured Marinobacter sp. | reverse complement strand
CACCGCTGAAACGGTGATCCCGCAGATGCTGGCCAGACTGGAAGCCTTGTCGCCGGACGTAGAGGCTTATGACGTCTATGGCGTGCATCCGGCTTTTGATGTGTGCCAGTTGCTGGAGCAGGCGTTGCTGACCAGACTGAACCCCTCCAGGCATCGAGCCACCGAATGTTCGCAGCGGGCGACCGCCACGGTGGTGGATTTTATTGCCATGTCTGAGGGTGAAGACATGGACGAAAGTGACCTGGTCCGGTTGCTGGATGTTCACCCCTTGATGAAAGAAGACAAGGCCTTTCAGCGGCAGCTGGTGCTGGCCCTGAAAAAGCAGCGCACGCCCACGGAGTCCTTTATTCGCCGCATCAGAGAACAGGCGGGGAACGAAGGCGTCAGCAATCTGGGGATCTCCCTCGACGACGACTGACGATACAGTCCTGGCAGACCGAGACCGGTTGGTGACATGAAACTTTCAGAGTTTGGTCGAAAATTTACCGCAGACGCCGGAATCACATCGTTGATGGACGACCTGGGCAATGCCCTGGCGTCCGGTGACGATATGATCATGATGGGCGGCGGCAACCCCGGGCATATTCCTGAGGTACAGCAACGACTGCAGGAAATCCTCGCCGGTCTGGCCGCCGACCCGCAATCCATGCGGCGGTTGGTGGGCATCTACGATCCGCCCCAGGGCGAGAAGCAGTTTATTGCGGCGCTGGCGGAGTTGCTGAATGGTGAATACGGCTGGTCGCTGAGCGCTGACAATATCGCTCTGACCAATGGCAGTCAGGCTGCCTTTTTCATGTTGTTCAACATGTTTGGCGGTGACTTCGGCGGCGGCTTGCGCAAGCACATCCTGTTACCGCTGGCACCTGAGTATATTGGCTATGCCGATGCCGGCATCGCTACTGATCTGTTCCGCGCGGTGCAGCCGGAAATCAGTTTTACCGATGCCCATGAGTTCAAGTACCGGGTGGATTTTGACGCGCTGGAGGTGACCGCGGAAACCGGCGCAATCTGCGTATCAAGGCCAACCAACCCGACCGGCAACGTCGTCACCGATGACGAGATGGCCCAGCTCGAAGCCCTTGCCCGTGGTCATGATATCCCGCTGATCGTTGACGGCGCCTACGGGATGCCGTTTCCGAGCCTGATCTACGTCGACGCGGAACCCCGCTGGAACGAGCAGATCATCCTTTGCCTGAGCCTGTCGAAGCTGGGTTTGCCTGCGGCCAGAACCGGAATCGTGATTGCGGCTGCGCCGGTGATCAAAGCACTGTCTGGCATCAACGCCATCATGAATCTGGCCACCGGCAGTTTTGGTGCGATGCTGGCGGAACCTCTGGTGCGGTCGGGTGAAATCCTGTCTCTGAGTCGTGATGTGGTGTGTCCGTTCTACCGGCAAAAAATGGAGCGGGCGGTTACGGCATTCAGTCTGGCGATGGGAGATGATTGTCGATGGTATGTGCACAAACCCGAAGGTGCCATGTTCCTCTGGTTCTGGTTTCCGGACCTGCCGGTCACCAGCCTGGAACTCTACCAGCGCCTCAAGGCCAGGGGAGTGCTGGTGGTTTCCGGGCATTATTTCTTCCCGGGCCTGCCGGAGGATGACTGGCGACATCAGCACGAATGCATTCGGGTAACCTATTCCCAGGACGACGACAGCGTGGCGCGGGGCCTGAGGCTGATTGCGGATGAGGTTAAGGCGATCTGGGCGGAGCAGCACTCCGCCTGAATCCGCTGACAACGGATGTCGTCAGGAGCTCTTGATGTCGGCAGACTCGATGTTGACCTCGTAGCGGGTGCCGTCGGGTTCTGTCTGCACCAGCCGGATCAGCAGATAATCCAGCTCCGGGGCGAACCACATCAGGGTCTCTCGTTTGCTGCCTTCCCCCCGCACCTTTTCCACCTTGACCGTATTGACGCTGCCGACTTTGGAGTCGACCACCTCTTCACCGATGACCGCAAACCGGTCGTAATCATAGCCGCCTTTGTCGACCACGGCGTAGCGCATATCAGTCTTACCGGCTTTCAGATCCTGGCTCAGCTGCAGCTGGAAACCCAGGGGATCGAGTGCCTCCGGCTCTGTGTCCAGGCTGAACGTGTTGCCGTCGAAACTGCCACTGATGGCTTCAGAAGGCCAGTTGAATTCCAGGACACGGCTGCGATTACGGATGGCAAAGCCTTCGAGGGTGTAACGGTAGCGCTGAGGGATGACCTGACCGTCTTCCCAGCGAAACGTCACGGATTCCTTTATGTCAGCAAGGAAAGAGTCCACATCAAAACGGTAAATCCAGGAGCCGTCATCCTGCTGCTGAAGACTGCGCACCGCAGAACCATTGATGGAAATGCCCTTGTCGATAGAGGCGCTGTAAGAGGCCCTCATGGGCACAAGCTCAACAGCAGCCCGGGTGTTGTCAGTTTCCGCCGGGGCATTCCCGGCCTCGGTTTTAGTCGTCGTGGCTGCCGTCATTGCCGACGGCACAGCGAGGGCAAATACAGTTGCCAGCAGCCAGAACGGGACAAGACGTTTGCGCGGGGTGTCTGCATTCAAAGGTCGATACATAGCGGACCTCCATTGCTGAATGTGGTCTCAGTCTAACCCGGAAGTCATACCCGTCGAGTGACATTTACGTCACCTCCCGGTGCGGGAGCGGGCAGGTCAGGCTGTGCTGAGGCGGAGAACTTCGGTCAGTGGCGTCCGGTCGAATTCGATACGATCGTCCCCCGTCAGCTGCAGTCTGCCCTCGCAGAACCAGCGGATAACAATGGGGTAAAGAATATGCTCCTGCTCCTGTACCCGGGCGGCCAGGGATTCAGCGTCATCATCGCTGTTGACCGCTACTTCGGCCTGTGCAACAACCGGCCCACCATCGAGATCTTCGGTCACGAAGTGGATACTGACGCCGTGCACGGTGTCACCGGCATCAAGGGCGCGCTGGTGAGTGTGCAAACCCTGATACTTTGGCAGCAGGGACGGGTGAACGTTCAGCATGCGCCCCTGGAATGCACGGACGAAGGCGGGAGTGAGGATGCGCATAAAACCGGCCAGCACCACCAGATCCGGACTGCGCCGCTCGATCTCCAGGCGCAACACATTGTCGAATTCTTCCCGGGTGTCGTAACGGGTGTGATCCACAGAAAAGGTTTCAATGCCGGCCTGGGCCGCCCGTTCGAGGGCAAAGGCGTTGGGCCGGTTGCTGCCGACCGCGACGATCTGGCCGGGAAAGTCCCTGTCCCTGCAGGCAGTAATCAGTGCCTGCAGATTGCTGCCCTGGCCGGAGGCCAGCACCAGAATCCGTGGTTTTTCAAGTTCAGGGATGTTCATGCGTCCAGCAGCCCCGGCGCATAACGGGTAGCGGCCCTGGTGTCCGTGCTGGCGGCGGCTTCGATCACGCCCACTTGCCAGGCGGTTTCACCCATGGCGGTCAGGGTGTCGAGGGTAATTGCCTTGCGTTCGGCCGGCACGCACACGATCATGCCTATGCCGCAATTGAAGGTGCGATACATTTCTTCGTCCGCCACGCCGCCGTTATCTTTGAGCCATTGAAAGACCGGGGGCAGCGACCAGCTGGTGGTGTCGATAGCGGCGACAGTACCGTCCGGAAGAACCCTGGGAATGTTTTCTGGCAGGCCGCCACCGGTAATGTGGGATAGCGCTCTTACATCAACTGTTTTAATAAGTTGCAGCACGTTTTTAACATAAATTCTGGTTGGTGCCATGAGCGCATCGGCCAGGGTTGAATCGCCAACGGTCTGATTCAGGTCAGCGTTACTGACTTCAAGTATCTTTCGAATCAACGAGTAACCATTGGAATGGGGGCCTGACGAGCCGATAGCAATCAGGGCATCCCCAACCTGCACCCTGGTACCGTCAATCACGTCGCTGCGTTCGACCACGCCTACACAGAAGCCTGCCAGATCGTAGTCGTCGCCTTCGTACATGCCCGGCATCTCTGCGGTTTCGCCGCCCACCAGGGCGCAGCCGGATAGCTCACAGCCGGTGCCGATGCCATCCACCACGCTGGCGGCCACGTCAACGTTGAGTTTGCCAGTGGCGTAATAGTCGAGAAAGAACAATGGCTCGGCGCCGCCTACCACCAGATCGTTAACGCACATGGCGACCAGGTCAATGCCGATGGTGTCGTGGCGTCCCAGTTGCATGGCCAGGCGAAGTTTGGTGCCGACACCGTCGGTGCCGGACACCAGCACAGGCTCCCGGTAGCCGGTGGGCAGTGACACCATGGCGCCAAAGCCCCCCAGTCCACCCAGCACCTCGGGGCGACGTGTACGCGCAGCGGTATGTTTGATGCGGTCTACCAGTTCATTGCCCGCATCGATGTCCACGCCGGCATCGCGGTAAGTCA
>NZ_CAXBDN010000316.1:0-4407 GCF_963974375.1 uncultured Marinobacter sp. | reverse complement strand
AATCCCGTTCAGGAGCGCTGGATTCTGGATCATCGACACCAGCTGGATGCCCGCTGGCTGATGGGCGTGGGGGCGTTGCTGGACTTTCTGGCGGGAGACAAACCGCGGGCCCCGGAATGGATACGGTCCTGTCGTCTGGAGTGGCTGTACCGGCTCAGCCTCGAGCCGCGCCGGCTGTTCCGGCGGTACACCATTGATATTGGACGGTTTCTGATTCGTTGTCGCCGCTGGCGACATCAGTCCAGAATCGAAAGCTGATGCCCGGAGCTGTCCCGACGCTGCCATGGGGTCACCGGTCCCGGGTTGCACATTGATCCGGGTTCAGAACTGGAACTGCATGCCCATGCTGAATTCCCTGGCAATGTAGTCCCGGTCAGCGACAGGGGACTGTTGTTTGAGTAAGGACCCCGCCAGTGTCAGTCCGAACTGCTCGGTAAACTGATAGCGGGCCGCCAACGGTACCCAGCGATAGCCTTTTTCCGTGCGGGCGGGCAGGGTTGTCCGGGGCTCATAGGCCAGCCTGGCATGAGACAGGCGCGTCGTCAGCTCCAGCTTTGGTGTTGCCTGCCACTCCGCCTCAACAAACAACCGCTGCACCTCTGAAGGGCTGTCAGATGTTTCGCCAACGGCTGGCTGAGCAAACTGATAGCCGCTCGGGAGGCTCAGTTTGTCAGTGGCTTTCCATCGGCCGTCCAGACTGACCTGGCTGCCATTGCCGTCGTTGACTTCACCGTCGCGCTGGAAATAGTCCACCCGGCCTTCAAGCTGTGTCTTGCTGGTTACCACCCAGGTACTGCTGAGTGCCGTATTGATGTAGTCATAATTCAGGTCGGCACCTGGTGGAATGTCGTCGGGCCGGTTGAGGTTCTGCCTGGGGTAATCCCGTTCTCCCCGCACCAGCTCGAGGGAGATGGTGGAGCGGCGGTTGCTGACGTACCCTATACCGATAAATGCTTCACGGTCTTCGTAATTGATGGCTAGCTGGCCTGGATTGGAGTGTTCCAGTGCGTTGCGGCGAACGCCCGCCGGAAACCGCCAATGATTGCCGGGAACAAGACTGATACTGGCCTGACGATGGTCAAACGTAAGAATATCCTTGCCGATGAATTCTGCCCGGTCCACCGGTTGCTCGTAACGGTTCCAGCTCAGGCGCGTGCGCAGGGCGTTGCCAAGCTGGCCGATCCAGGCGGCACCGCCACGCCAGGTGGTGGCGTCGAGAAAGTCCCGACGATTATGTTCATACCGTGAGACGCCCAGATTGGCAGACAGTTGCTGCTGGCTGATTTTCTTGTTAAAGGCAAGACCGGCCGCGGCAATGGTGATCTCCTCCGGTCTGGCGTCCGAACTGCGGTTGTAATTGTCATCCCAGCTCTGGCGCAGGCTTGCACTGATACGGAGGGTGTCATTGGCATCGGCCATTACCCGTCCGGGAACCAGGCTACAGAATAGAACCATGGTCAGGCACCCGATAACTGCGAATCGGCCAGGATAGCCCGAAGCAGGTCCTGTGGGGGAAAGTGACAAGACCGATGAGGGTCCGGTAGCGACAGTTATCTGACGCCTGCTGAGTGGCATACTGATCATCCTTGATGTCCGTGTGCGAGTTCTGATGACACGGGGGTTGTCAGGTTCAATACGCTGACTGCCCGACGAAGCCCCGGAATGCGGTCAGAAACAGGATCTTGATATCCAGTGCCAGTGACCAGTTACGAATATAGTCAAGATCGTAGGCAATACGACCGACCATTTTGTCCATGGTTTCGGTTTCTCCACGAAAACCGCTGATCTGGGCAAGGCCGGTAATGCCCGGTTTGACTTTATGGCGCAGCATATAGCCCTGGATCTGAGCCCGATAAAACTCGTTGTGAGAGACTGCGTGAGGCCTGGGTCCGACCAGTGACATGGAGCCCTCAAGCACATTAAACAGTTGTGGCAGTTCATCCAGTGACGTACGTCTCAGCATGGCGCCAAACCGGGTAATCCTCGGATCATTACGGGTCGCCTGGATAACCTGCCCGTCGTCTTCGCAGACTTTCATGCTGCGGAACTTCCAGACTTTGATTTTCTCTCCACCCACACCGTATCGGGCCTGTTTGAAAAGTATCGGGCCGGGTGAGTCAAGCTTGACGCCAATGGCAACGATCAGCATGGGAATGGCCGCCAGTGCCAGGATGCCGAGGGTGCAGATGATATCGAACAGCCGTTTGTTCAGGCCCTGATCCGCCAGCGGGGAATCATAGATACTGACAGCCGGTATGCCCTGAAACGCTGTCAGCCTCGAATGCAGCAGATCAAATCCGAACACGTCGGGAATGATGTAGGCCGATACTGTAGTGTCAGCCAGTTCATGCACCAGTTTCCGGACCCGGCGCTCCGCCGCCATGGGGAGGGTGATGAAGATCATGTCCACCTCACCGTTTCGGGCTGCGGTCTGAAGGTTAGCAAGGGTGCCTTCCACCCGCATCTCGTTGTCATCAAGTCGTCGCAAGGGGTCACCGGACGGTTGCCGGTCGTCGTAATAGCCCTGAATCTGGTAACCCATCCATGGCAGATTCTGAATGGCGGTGGTGAGCCGCTGTCCGAGGGGCGTGGCGCCAACGATTGCAATGCGTCGCTGGGAGCTCTGACGCCGGAACAGTGCGAGAAACTTGCGGCGCAACCAGTGGCAGAAAATGATCACCACCGGTGTGATCACCAGCCATGACAGGATAGCTGTCAGGTTGACGTTGACGATCAGTCCCAATATCAGGGCGACAATCAGCAGTACAATCGAGGTTCCCAGCCACGCCAGAAGCAGACGATTAGCCAGAGCAGGTGTCGAGAAGCCTCGCCACAGGTGATAGACCTCATTGCTTTCGGTGAAGTAAACGAAGGCGGTAATGGCAACAACGCCGAGCCAGGTGTAACTGTTGTTCCAGGAGACTCCCACAAGAAACAGCGACATCCAGAGGGTACCAATAACGAGAAAACTGTCGAACGCCCTGAAAAAGGCAAGAATGTTGGAACGGTGGAGCCTGACGGTCGTTGTACTTCCGGACGCAGCGGGCAAGACCTGGGCTCGTTGTTCCGTTTGCTGACTCCCCATAAATCCTCCATGAATTTCCCTGGGTATAGCGAAAAGCACACTCCATAAGTACTTATGAATGCCTGATTGCATTTTCCGGGCCACAGAAGGCGGCCCCGACAAAAATATATATGGCGGATCGGTTTATAAACAGAAGAATGGATTGTAAGGCATCCAAGGGACGCAAAGACATGTATTCTCTGTAGGTAGACAGTCTGGCGCCAGCGCGGAATGCGCTGAAATAATTCATAAAATTCAATGAATAAGTCGGTTGTTGCGGTGGTTTTCGTGTTGCCTGAAAGGCCGTTAATTAAGCTTAATGGGGCTTGTCGACTATATAAATGTTTATGTAATAAAAGGGTGTCAGCACTTATTGTTTATTTTGTAACTATAATATGGCCACTATAATTCCATGTTTTATTATTAAACATGTATTAATACTAATGTGGTTAGCCGGCTGGGTGTTGGGCGCTGGTGGAAGAAGGTGTTCGACAATGGGTCACCAGCAACGTGTGTTCCTGTTATCGTTCTTCCAGCCCACGGCCCTGACGATCGGCCGTCGCTGCCACCTGCCACGTTGGGTTGAGCGGGGTCAGGCCGCCTCGCCGGCAGCAACACCGGACGCCCAGGCCCATTGAAAATTGTGGCCGCCCAGGTGTCCGGTGACATCCACCACTTCGCCAATGAAGAACAGGTCAGGGCGCAGGTTTGCTGCCATGGTTTTTGAGGATAGCTGTCGGGTATCCACCCCGCCAAGGGTGACCTCGGCGGTGCGGTAGCCCTCGGTACCTGCGGGTTTGATCTGCCAGCTCGTCAGGGTTCTGGCCACCACCTCCAGGTCCTGATTGCGATAGCCTTGCAGCGGACCCTGCCACCGGTGCAGATCGTTGAAGGCCGCAGCGAAGCGTTTTGGCAAGTGCTGGTTCAGATACTGCAATATCGAACTCTGGGGCCGGGCGTGACGCAGGGCCATCAGGTCGTCAAGAACCCGTTGCGTGGGCATCAGGTTGATGCCAATGCTGTCACCCGGGTGCCAGAAACTGGAAATCTGCAACATGGAAGGCCCACTGAGGCCTCTGTGGGTGACCAGCATGGGTTCCCGGAACTGTTCTCCCTGGCAGCTCACTTCAACCGGGCAACTGATGCCCGAAAGCGGGGCCAGCTGCGATTTGAGTTCCGGGTGCAGGGTAAATGGCACCAGTCCTGCCCGGGTCGGCAGAACGGTCAGCCCGAACTGACGGGCGAGGTCGTAACCGAAGCCGGTTGCGCCCATGGTGGGAATCGACAGACCGCCGCTGGCCACCACCAGCGAGTTGCAGCGGAAACTGCCGCCAGAGGTGTTG
>NZ_CAXBDN010000315.1:0-4457 GCF_963974375.1 uncultured Marinobacter sp. | reverse complement strand
GGATCCACGAACCCCGCCGCATGCGCAGCGAGGAAATTCACTTTCTCGACTCCCCCACCATCGGCGTACTGGTATTTTTCCGCAAACTGGAATCCTGACCGGCTGCCGATACTGAAGCCAGTGCCTTCAGTGGGTACCGGCCTCCGCTCAGCGGCAACTCAGCCCATCAGCGCCGGAATCGATTCTTCCAGCACGGCCCGCACTGCTGACATACCCTCGTCAATGGCCGCCTGGATCTCGGCCATGGTGATGATGTGCTCTGACTTGCCCGCCGCCCAGTTAACAACCAGCGCCAGGCAGGCGTACTTCAGCTCCAGCTCCGCCGCCAGGGCGGCTTCCGGCATACCGGTCATACCGATAATATGACAGCCGTCCCGTTCCAGCCTCAGCACTTCCGCTGCAGTCTCAAGCCTGGGCCCCTGGGTCGCCCCATAGACGCCATAGTCAACCACCGGAAGCTGACGCCGGGCAGCGGCTGCAAGCAGCGTCTGTCGGACTGACTCGGTGTAGGGGAAAGTGAAGTCGATATGCGTCACCCCCTCGAGATCACCTTCAAAAAAGGTATGCCCCCTCCCCCAGGTGTAATCAATGAGCTGATCCGGCACCACCACCGTCGCCGGCCCCATATCGGCGGGAATCCCGCCAACGGCATTGACGCCAATCACCACCGAGGCACCTGCTTCCTTGAGTGCCCAGAGGTTGGCCCGGTAATTTACCTGATGGGGCGGAATACGATGAGGATGCCCATGGCGCGCCATGAACAGCACCTTCTTACCCGCCAGTTCACCATGAACCACAGGGCCGGAAGGCGCGCCCCAGGGCGTCTGGTGAAGCTGTTCACCGGTTACCCTCAGCCCTTCAAGTTCAGTCAGACCCGTGCCACCCAAAATGGCGACCGCTTCAGCCCTGGTACCGACAGCGTTTGTCATCAGTCTTCTCCCGGCGCATCGCCCTGGCGTGTGGTTTGTCCTGGGCCCGTGGGCTGCTTGATCGGCACATCAGAGGCGGCCTGGTCGGAGTCGTCGTGCTCGCTGGAACTCTGAGCCCGCTCAGCCGCCACCCTGACGGCGTCCGGCACATACAGAGTCCGGCTCGGAAAGGCCACTTCAGCACCGTGGGATTCAATAATATCGCTGATCTTCAGCAACACGTCTTCCTTGACCGCGTGGAATTTGACCCATTGAGTGGTCTTGGTGAAGGTATACACCATGATATCCAGTGACGAATCGTTGAACGCCAGAAAGTTGACGATCAACGTCCGTTCGGTATCAATTTCCTCATGCCCTTCAAGCATGCTGCGGATTTCGTTCACGATTTCCCGCACAGCATGGACGTCGCCATAGCGGACACCGATAGTTTCGGATATGCGGCGATTTCTCATCCGTGACGGATTCTCCACTGCAACGGTGGAAAAGACGGCGTTGGGCACGTACAGAGGTCGCTGATCAAAGGTCCGGATGGTGGTGATCCGCCAGCCAATCTCTTCGACCGTGCCCTCAATGTTCCGGTCCGGAGACCGCACCCAGTCACCCACCTTGAACGGCTTGTCCATATAGACAATAAAACCGCCGAAGAAGTTTGCCAGCAGATCCCGGGCGGCGAAGCCCACTGCGATACCGCCGACACCGCCGAATGCCAGCACGCCGGAAATACTGTAGCCCAGGGATTGCATGGCGGTAAGAACCGCGGTGATGACCACTACGGCCCGCAGCAGTTTTCCGATCGCGGTCAGCGTGGTGTAATCAACCGGTTTCTTGACCTTGTCCGGCGATATCAGAACTTTCTCGGCGTGACGAATCGCTCCAAGAATTGTCCATACAATCAGCCAGATGAAACCAAGCTCAAGCAGTTTGTCATTGAACGAGAAAATTTCTGCTTCGGAGTAGCGATAGGCAATTTCCGCCGCCCAGTACACGCCCTGCAACCAGACAAACACCACCGCCGGTTTGCGCAACGCATGCAGAAAGACATCGTCCCAGATGTTATCGGTTTTCTGGAACCGGCGCTCAAGCGCCAGAATGACGCGACTGACCACGAAGGCCACCAGCGCTGTTGCCAGCACCAGCAGGAAAACAACACTGACAACACGCCAGTTTTCAGGCACCAGACTCCAGCTTTCGACGAGATCGGTGAAGACCTCCGGTGTTTCTTCCACCTTGTACTCCTGTTGAACCGAGGGGTATTACAAAGGGCATACCGACCTGAAGGGCGGCACAAATCCTGTCAGACAATGGTCACCGGCGTACCTGGCGCCACCTGTGGAAACAGCTCCAGCAGATCCCTGTTGCGCATGCGCACGCAACCATGAGAGCGGGGTACCCCCATGGGTTCCGTATCCGGCGTGCCGTGGATATAGATAAAGCGGCGGAAACTGTCGACACCGGGACCGAGATTGTGGCCCCATTGCCGACCGCTAAGCCAGAGAATCCGGGTCAGAATCCAGTCCCGTTGCGGAAACGCCGATGCCAGTTGCGGCGACCAGACTTCTCCGGTCGGTCGACGACCCACAAACACGGCCCCCTCCGGCTCACCCTCACCGATGCGGGCACGGATATAATGCTCACCAGAAGGCGTGCAGCCAGAATCCTGAGCCTGGCCGGGGCCATTCAGTGCGGTGGATACGGGCCAGCTGCCGCGTATCCGATCGTTTGCCCGCAGCTCCAGCTGCTGACGTTCGAGATCCACCAATAGCCGGACCGGACCACCATTCTTGGGCACAGAGACACTCCGTCAAAGCCGCAAACCAGGGCGGCCAGCGTTAAAACCGGAGCTAAAGGCTAACGAACCTTGGGGGCAGAGACAAGCGGCAAAACCTCAAACCGGGAGGGGCAGCAGGGCAGCCTCAGGCGACCGAGGCTTCCGAGCGGGGAACCATCATGGCATCTTTGGCCTGCATTCCGGCGGCCAGGAACGGAATCAGCCGGGAGGCAATTTCCTGGATCTGGGTTTCGACACCGGTCTTGGCTTGCAGAATGCCCCGCAGGGCATCACTGCTGGACATGGTAAACGCGGTTGCCCCGAGCATGAACTGGATACGCCAGTAACGGTCTACCGAGGACAGCTGGGGGGTCGCTTCCTTCAGCAGCCGCATGAACCGGCTGAATATATCGCGATACTCCACTTCCAGATATTCCCGCAGATGCCCCTGGGACTGGGTATAGGCAAGTCCCAGCAGCCGCATGAAAATGGAGATGCCGCGCTCATTGCGCTGGGGCATACGTACCGCACTGCCGGTCAGGGCCCCGAGCAACTCTTCAATGGTGGGCTGGCGCTCACCGGGACGGGCTTCAAGTTCGTCGAACTCTTCTTCAAGTGTGGCAGAAAAGGGAGTCAGAAAACGGGCAAACACCGCCTGAATCAGGGCATTCTTGGAGCCGAAGTGGTAGTTTACCGCCGCAAGGTTGACACCCGCCTTACCGGTGATCATCCTCAGGGAAGTTTCCGCAAAGCCCTGCGCGGCAAACAGCTCTTCCGCTGCATCCAGAATCTTGTCAACCGTATCCGACTGCGCCACAACACCACCTCATATAAACGAATGTTTAAAACATACGTTTGAAATGAGACATTGTCAAGAAGCCTTGCCCTGATCGCCAGTCGTTTCGCCTGCAACCGTGCCTGTGTCCTTATCCACGATGGTATCCGTGGCGGTTTCGGCAACGGATTGCCAGCCCTTGTCGATAGCCTGCCGGTGTCCTTCAAAATATGCCGACTGCATGCGCTCGTAGGCCTTCTCCGCTTCCAGCAGAAAAATCAGATAGAGCCGGATATGCTCCCGTTGATTCAGCGAGGCCGACAGGCGCCTTTGCTCGGAGAGATGTCGCAGTGTGCTGAAGCGAGGCGCGCTTAACGTTGTGTTGAATTCCGAGAGCTCATTGCACTGCCAGATCAGACCCAGATCACCCTCAAGATGTGCAACGTGTTTGCGGGCGTCCCTCAGCAGTTGCTGACGCTGCATAAGAAGATCCAGATAGGACGGCCGGGAGCTGTACAGACGTCGTATCGGGGGGAAACCCAGCAACAGGATCACCACAAAAGCGCCAAAACCGCCACCGGCGAACCATGCAGGCACAAACCCGGTCATGCCACTGAGAAACACCAGGGCTGCAACGCTGGCGCCCAGCAGCCAGGTATCGCGCCGCCGCCTGGCCATGCTCAGACTGAAATTATCCGGCCAGCCCGACAGGGCGAGGGTATTGAAATCCATCAGGGTTACCCGTTCACACTGACGCAGCAGGCGGCGTAACCGCCGCTGTCTCGACTCGGCAAATCGTTTCTCGACACCGTCGCTGGTGGTTGCTTCGGCAACTTCCGCCTGACTGGCCGCACCGGCTTGCCCGGTGGTGCCATCCCCCGCCTGCCTGGCCATCTCTCCTTCTGCAGCAGTTGCAGTAGCCGGTGAAGATCGACTGCCAGCAGACGCCACCGGGGGCGCCGGCGATTCTGCGGCAGCGCCTGCC
>NZ_CAXBDN010000314.1:0-4467 GCF_963974375.1 uncultured Marinobacter sp. | reverse complement strand
TTTGTGGTAGTATCTGCCGCTTGTATATAACAACCAATCTGATTTCCAGCACATGCAAAGGAACCATTCTCGATGGGTGAGTTAGCCAAAGAGATCCTGCCGGTAAATATCGAAGACGAGCTCAAGCAGTCCTATCTGGACTACGCCATGAGCGTCATTGTCGGCCGGGCTCTTCCTGATGTCCGCGATGGCCTGAAGCCGGTCCATCGGCGCGTTCTGTTCGCCATGTCTGAACTGGGCAACGACTGGAACAAGGCCTACAAGAAGTCCGCCCGCGTGGTGGGTGATGTAATTGGTAAGTATCACCCCCACGGTGACTCTGCGGTTTACGACACCATCGTTCGTATGGCCCAGCCTTTTTCCCTGCGTTATCCGCTGGTGAATGGTCAGGGCAACTTCGGTTCCATCGACGGTGATAACGCGGCCGCCATGCGTTACACCGAAATCCGCATGGAGAAGATTGCCCACTCGCTGCTGGCGGATCTCGACAAGGAAACCGTTGATTTCGTCGACAACTACGACGGTACCGAGCGGATTCCGGAAGTCATGCCAACCCGGGTGCCCAACCTGCTGGTTAACGGCTCTTCCGGTATCGCGGTGGGTATGGCCACCAACATCCCGCCCCATAACCTGACCGAGATCATCAACGGCTGTCTGGCGCTGATCGACAACCCGGATACCTCTATCGACGAACTGATGGAGCTGATTCCGGGACCGGATTTCCCGACCGACGGCATTATTAACGGACGGGCCGGTATTGTTGAGGCCTACCGTACCGGTCGTGGCCGCATCTATATCCGCGCCCGCCATGAAATCGAGCACGACAACAAGACCAATCGTGACGCTGTCATCATTACCGAACTGCCGTACCAGCTGAACAAGGCCCGGCTGATCGAGAAAATCGCGGAACTGGTCAAAGAGAAGCGTCTGGAAGGCATCACCGAGCTGCGTGATGAGTCCAACAAGGAAGGCATCCGGGTGGTGATCGAGCTGCGTCGGGGCGAAAACCCGGACGTGATCGTCAACAACCTGTTTTCCCAGACCCAGCTGGAAACCGTGTTCGGCATCAACATGGTTGCCCTGATCAACGGCGAGCCCAGAATTCTCAACCTCAAAGAGATGCTGGACGCCTTTGTCCGCCATCGTCGTGAGGTGGTTACCCGTCGGACCATTTTTGAGCTGCGCAAGGCGCGGGAGCGGGGTCATATTCTTGAGGGTCTGTCGGTTGCCCTGGCCAACATCGATGAAATCATTGCCTTGATCAAGGCTTCGCCTTCGGCGTCTGAAGCCCGTGAAAAACTGATCGCCCAGGGCTGGTCGCCCGGTGGCGTGCTGGCCATGCTGGAGCGGGCGGGCGAAGATGCCTGTCGCCCGGATGATCTGCCGGAAATCTTCGGCCTTCGTAACGGCCAGTACTATCTGTCACCGGAACAGGCCCAGGCCATTCTGGATCTGCGCCTGCATCGTCTGACCGGGCTTGAAACCGAGAAGTTGCAGAACGAGTACAAGGAAATTGTCGAGAAAATTGCAGATCTGCTGGATATTCTGGGCAACCCGGACCGCCTGTTGCAGGTGATTCGCGACGAGTTGGCGGAGATTGTTGCGGAATATGGTGACAAGCGCCGGACTGAAATCATGAGCTCCCGTCGCGACCTGACCGTTGCCGACCTGATCGATGAAGAAGATCTGGTAGTGACCATCTCTCACGGTGGTTACGCCAAGACCCAGGCGGTCGAGGATTATCAGGCCCAGCGTCGTGGTGGTCGCGGCAAGGCGGCGACGTCCATGAAGGATGAAGACTTCATTGAAAAGCTGCTGGTGGCCAACTCCCACGACACCATTCTGTGCTTCTCGAACAAGGGCAAGGTGTACTGGCTGAGGGTATTCGAGATTCCCCGGGCAAGCCGTGCTTCCCGTGGTCGTCCGATGGTCAACATCCTGCCGCTGGACGAAGGTGAGCGTATTACCACCTTCCTGCCGGTGCGGGATTACCCGGAAGACCACCATGTGTTAATGGCAACTTCTGCCGGTGTGGTCAAGAAAACGCCTCTGCCGAACTTCTCACGTCCCCGCAGCAACGGCCTGATTGCGTTGTCGCTGGACGAAGGCGATACCCTGATTGGCGCTGCCATCACCCAGGGTGATGCGGAAGTCATGCTGTTTTCGACCGCTGGCAAGGCCGTACGCTTTAACGAAAGTGCGGTTCGGCCCATGAGTCGCACCGCACGGGGTGTCCGTGGCATTCGTATGCACGAGGGCCACCATGTGGTGTCGCTGATCATTCCCCAGGAAGGCGGGGTGATTCTGACCGCCAGTGAGAATGGTTACGGCAAGCGCACCTCCCTTGATGAATTCCCGACTTACAGCCGGGGCAGCCAGGGCGTTATCGCCATGCAGTGCTCCGAGCGTAACGGCAACCTGGTTACCGCCCTGCAGTTGTTTGAGGGCGATGAGATGATGCTGATCTCCGACAAGGGCACTCTGGTGCGGACCCGTACCGATGAAGTGTCGGTACTGAGCCGGAATACCCAGGGTGTGCGCCTGATCAAGCTCAGTCAGGAAGATGAGCGTCTGGTAGGTGTCGAGCGGATTGCAGAAACCGATGCCGAAGACATTGTCGAAGGTAGTGTCGAAGATAATATCGACGAGAGTGTTGAAGGCAGTGAAGGTGTGGCCGGCGCGGACGACGTAAACAGCACAGACAGCACAGACGGTTCAGAAGAGGGCGGTGATGAGCAGGGCGTATAATTTCTGCGCCGGTCCGGCAGCACTGCCGGAACCGGTGCTGCGGCAGGCGCGGGATGAAATGCTCGACTGGCGCGGTACAGGCATGTCGGTGATGGAGATGAGCCACCGCGGTGACGAATTTGTCGAAATCGCTGAAACTGCTGAGCGTGATTTCAGAGAACTTGCAGGCGTATCAGATGATTACGCAGTACTCTTCATGCAGGGTGGAGCTTCCAGTCAGTTCGCGACCCTGCCTCTGAATCTGCTGGGTAAAAAGGCTACTGCGGATTACGTGGATACCGGCATCTGGTCCGGCAAGGCGATCGATGAAGCCAGCCGTTATGGCCAGATCAATGTGGTGGCCAGCAGCAAGTCCTCTGGCTACCGCACGGTGCCGGATCCGTCGGGCTGGGCCACCAGTGCCGACGCGGCCTATCTGCATTACACCCCCAATGAAACCATTGGCGGACTGGAATTTGACTTTGTCCCCGACAGCGGGTCTGTACCGCTGGTGGCCGACATGTCATCCACCATCCTGTCACGGCATCTGGATGTGTCAAAGTTCGGCCTGATCTACGCCGGTGCCCAGAAAAACATCGGACCGTCCGGTCTGGTGGTGGTCATCATCCGCAAGGACCTGCTGGGCAAGGCCCGGGCCGAAACGCCGACCATGATGAATTATCAGGTCATGGCTGATAACGGCTCCATGTACAACACCCCGGCCACCTACTCCTGGTATCTGGCGGGGCTGGTGTTCCAGTGGCTGAAAGCCGAGGGCGGTGTGGCGGCCATGGAACAGGCCAATCGTCGCAAGTCGGAAAAACTCTACGGCTTCATTGATGACAACGGCTTCTACGCGAATCCCATTGAGCCCCGGTTCCGCTCCTGGATGAACGTGCCCTTTACCCTGGCAGACGAGGCCCTGAACGGCCTGTTCCTGAAGGGCGCGGACGAGCGTGGACTGCTTAACCTGAAAGGGCATCGTTCGGTTGGCGGTATGCGGGCCAGCATCTACAACGCCATGCCGGAAGCCGGCGTGGACGCGCTTATCGGATACATGGCGGACTTTGCGAAGGAGCACGGCTGAGATGAGTGACGAGCAGACCCGCCTGGGCGAATTGCGCGACGAGATCGACAGCCTTGATCAGCAGATCATGAATCTGATCAGTGCCCGGGCCCGCTGCGCTCAGGAAGTTGCCCATGTAAAAATGGCCGCAAATCCGCAGCAGGAAGTGGTGTTCTACCGCCCGGAGCGGGAAGCCCAGGTGTTGCGTCGCATTAAGGAGGCCAACCCGGGTCCGCTGCCTGCCGAGGAAATGGCCCGCTTGTTCCGCGAGATCATGTCGGCCTGCCTGGCACTGGAACAGCCGCTCCGTATTGCCTTTCTGGGTCCTGCCGGTACCTTTACCCAGGCCGCCGCCCTCAAGCATTTCGGACATTCCGTCATCAGTGTGCCCATGGCCGCCATCGATGCGGTATTCCGGGAGGTGGAATCCGGCGCTGCACATTACGGTGTGGTCCCTGTTGAAAACTCGACCGAAGGAATGGTCAACCATACCCTGGACATGTTTATCGGCTCGCAGCTGCGGATTTGTGGTGAGGTACAGCTGCGCATTCATCATCATCTGATGACCGCGCCAGGCAATGAAGGCAAGCCGCTGTCCCGTATCTACTCCCATCAGCAGTCGTTTGCCCAGTGCCGGCAATGGCTTGATGCCAATCAGCATGGCGTGGAACGGG
>NZ_CAXBDN010000313.1:0-4484 GCF_963974375.1 uncultured Marinobacter sp. | reverse complement strand
CGCCATTACCGAGAATGGTTGCAAGCTAATGTCCCACACAAAATGGAAGAGAGCCTTAATTCTTTAGCCAAGGCACGCGGCATGCCAACTGTGGTAGATGCCGCAGAGGGCTTTGGGGACAAAAAATGTTTCATATCCACGACTCTTTGAACTATGTTAAGAAGCTTGCACACCTTTCCGAGGAAGACCTTACACTGTGCCAGCGCATCGAGAGCATATCGATCGCTTTCGGGTTCCCCGGGGGTTGGTTTGATTTAAGAAGTAACCTCCCGCGCCTTCCTGAAGAAAAATTAAAACGGCTTCAATCTGAGATCGCCAAAAGATATTGTGAAATTTCGGTTCCCTCCCCGCATAAAAATTACTACCTGTTATCTATCGAGGGGCAATACTGGCATGAGGGAATAACCGCAATCACCCACTGGGTTGGCCATAATTCAGCTGGAAGCGAGATTCGAGCACCACGGCCCCTTCGGGGAGGCTACGACCAATTTTCGGGTAGATTTCATTATGACGACCTCAGGAAGCACATCGGCACCCACTTCGTTATTGAAACCGAGAGTGAGTTATTCATGTGGCTTAATTTTTGGCGTGGATCTGCCTATGTGGCTGAGGACCTAGCGAAAGAAAGCCTTGGTTTTTTATTTCGAATGGATGTTTATTAGCAATACCATTTCAGCCAGAGCAAATTGTGAAAGGCTTCATCACGTGCGGGATATCCCACTATGGGTCCATAATGTGCGACCTAGGCTCATTCTGTTTCGCGAAAACCAACGTTAGAGAAGATCAGAGATAACATCGTCTCAGATCAGGTGGCAAGGTGAGGTTCGCAGTTGCAAAGGTTCCGGAACCTGATGCTGAGGATTTCTCAGAACAGAACGGCAAAGCAAAAAAAATTGGAGTCCTGAAAGAGCTTCTACTAGCCGATTGTGGCTAATAGCTATAGCCATTGGCACCCTCCCCACAGATTTCTATTAAGTTATCTTGGGGAGAACTACGCGACGTGGACTGGAAGGTGAAATTGTAATCCCCCCAGAAATTAATCGAGGTTTTGAGCAGAGACTTTTACAATGATCGCAAAGGGAGCGACAGATGAAGAAGTCTCGATTCACCGACAGCCAGATCATGGCCATCCTGAAGCAGCACGAAGCCGGAGTCCCGGTGGCTGAGCTGGCACGGGAGCACAATGTCAGCACGGCGCTGATTTATCAGTGGCGTTCGAAGTTTGGCGGCATGGATGCATCGATGATGAAGCGCCTGAAGGAGTTGGAGGCTGAGAATGCCCGCCTGAAGAAGATGTACGCAGAAGAGAGGCTCAAGGCCGAGCTTCGTCAGGAGGCCCTGGAGGGAAAGTTGTAAGGCCATCTCAACGCCGGGAGATGGCCAGAAAGGGCGTAGCCAAGCACGGCATCAGTATCCGATTGGCCTGAGTGGTGTATGGGATCAGCGAGACCTGCTATCGCTACCAGGCGAAGCTCAGTGGCGAGAACGCTCTGGTGGCTGACTGGCTGTTACGGCTTACCCAGACCCACAAACGTTGGGGCTTTGGCCTGTGCTTTCTATTCCTGCGCAACGTGAAGGGTTACACCTGGAATCATAAGCGCGTGTATCGCATTTATCGGGAGCTGGAGCTGAACCTACGCATCAAGCCCAGGCGAAGAGTCCAGCGGGATTACCCGGGTGAGCTGGATGTTCCGACCGCCCCCAACCAGGTCTGGTCGATGGACTTCATGAGTGATCAGTTGGTCAGCGGCAAGACGTTCCGGACATTCAATGTGATCGACGACTACAACCGGGAAGGCCTGGGCATTGAAGTCGACTTATCACTACCCGCACAACGGGTGATTCGCGCTCTGGATCAGATCATGGAATGGCGCGGCAAGCCCGCCGCCATTCGCTGTGACAATGGGCCAGAATATATCTCGCAGTCACTGATAAACTGGGCCAACAGAAATCGGATTACGCTGATCTATATCCAGCCGGGTAAGCCCACTCAGAATGCCTACATCGAGCGCTTCAATAGGACCGCTCGGCATGAGTGGCTGGATTTGCATCAGTTCGAAAGTATCGCCCATGCCCAGCTCCTGGCGACTCAGTGGCTGTGGCAGTACAACAATGAACGACCGAACACGGCCATTGGAGGAATACCCCCATCCAGGCTGCTGGAGGTAGCTTAACCTCTACTCAAACGAGCGGTTAAAAATGGGGGGATTACACAAGCACTCGTATGGTATTGGATTTTCTGGTGGATCTGGACCGCACGAATGTCTGTTTTGCAAAAATCGCAAAGCGAACAAACAGCGCTAGTATGGCGTCATCATTTTTCAATAAAGCTTGAAATAGAGATGGTTTAACTAGGCCTTCAATAGTACCTCCAGGATGTTGTTGAAGGCTTAGTAAACTCAAAGGGACAGTCTTTGAACTTATTTTCGTATAGTCCAGCGGGTTCAGCCCCGACCAGAAACCCCGTCTGCAGCCCACACTTCATTCAACGACTTGCTGCTTCCTAAATTCACTAGTAGTCATCTTAGTGTTTCTTTTGAAAATTCTGCAGAAAAAGCTAACGTCTTCATAACCGACTCTAAAGCTTATTTCATCAATACTCAGTGAACTGCTGCGCAACAACTCCTTTGCCGTTTCTATGCGAATCCTTTGCAGATAATGCACTGGAGTATCGCCCGTTTCTCTTTTGAATCTGCGCATAAAGCTACGGAGACTTAAGCCCACTTTATCTGCGACCTCCTCTAACAGAAAATCTGAAGAAAAGTTGGACTCCAGCCACTGTTGCGCAGCGAGAACCTGCTTATCCGCATGCCGCTTCTGGTCATCAAAAGCCAACTTAAAAAATGGGTTTTCTCTAGGAATATCCATCAAAAAGCTTTGAGAAATCTTTTGAGCAATCGCAACGCCCCAAATTTTTTCCATCAGATACGTTGCAAGTTCAACACCTGACGCAACTCCTGCAGAACAATATAGCCTCCCAGTTGCCGTAATCTTTTTTTCAGGCTGAAGAACCACTTGAGGATAACGTGACTTAAACTGATCAACCATTCTCCAATAAACGGTTGCCGCCTTCTCGTTCAGCAACCCTGCTTCAGCAAGCAAAAAAGCTCCTGAATGCATGCAAGCAATTGTGGCCCCCTGTTGGTACTGCCTGCGCAGCCAGGCGACCGTTGATTCGTACTTGGCCAGGAAGGGGGCCATGTCAGCCCAAATACCGGAAACGATCACCAAACCACTGTGATCAATGTCTTCTATAGAAGCATCTGGAGACAAAACAGCCCCACTAAAGGTCCGAACCTCGCCCCCATCTTGTGATGCGACTTTGACATCGATGCCATCAAACGACTCCTGCTCTAAGTTTTGCTTGCTTACAACCATACCGGCAGCGCAAAACATGTCCCGTATCATCGTGATACTCATCTCTACAGAGCCATCAAACGCCAATATAACTACAGAGTTTTTATCGATTTCTTCCAAATTGATCGCAGGGGGCACATGTTCTCTCTCTACATAGCGGGTAGGGCTCTGCAAGCCCCGCCAATTTTCTAGACGCCTGATAGCTGCATAAGATACTGTTTTTCGCAGTCCACTCGGGATAGTCCGCCATTATTTCCATGGCGGCGAACCGGATTATAGAATATCTAGATTTAGTGGTTCAATGATTCCGGACACCAACGTAGGTGGTAAGATTGCCACCATAAACGAGGTGTCTGATGACCAGAAAGCGACGTTCTTTTTCTCCTGAGTTTAAACAGGAAGCAGCCAGCCTGGTGCTGGATCAAGGTTACACGATTCCCCAGGCGAGTGTGTCCCTGGGAGTCGGTGAAAGCGCTATTCGGCGGTGGGTTAAACAACTGGCCGAGGAACGTGACGGTGTCACCCCGAAGGGTAAGGCCTTAACCCCCGAACAACGCCGGATTCAGGAGCTGGAAGCCCGCTGCAATCGCCTGGAGCGGGAAAAGGCGATATTAAAAAAGGTTCATCGCATTGTATCGGGAAACACGCTGAAATAAAAAACCCGCCAAGTGGCGGGTTTCCTACCTCTAACGGACTTATCAGCCCGTACGACGTCGCAAGCCCAAACTACCCAGAGCAATCATGATCAATGCCATAGATCCAGGCTCTGGAACTTCGACCGACAACGAATCCCTGACCATAGCGATACCTATAGAATGGACAGAGTACGATGAGGAGATCGACCAGTTCTCTTTCAGAAGCGTCGCCGTTCCATAAGGCGATGGGTTGCCACTACTGGTAGCAAGTCTCGCCTGAACGAACAAACCGTTTTGGTTCAAATCCGAGCCATAAATCGCGTTCAAATTGAGACTGTAAACCAAATTGTGTAACTGCCCACGACTAAGTAACCTTTTCAAAAGGATACCATCGTGGGTACGCAATTGGACCAAGAAAAACTTAAAGCTATGGCCGCCGAGCTGGCCAAGGACATCAAGTCTGAAAAAGATCTCGGAGCCCTCACACAGCAG
>NZ_CAXBDN010000312.1:0-4490 GCF_963974375.1 uncultured Marinobacter sp. | reverse complement strand
ACATACAATGAGATCGAGATAAGCGGATCAGAAGCACAACAGAAACTTGCGGATAACTGGAAATGGAACCCGTGGCTAATCAACGACGTTACTCTGATTATTTCCAGGTCAATCGGCTCATCTCAGACAATTCAGGAAAAAGATTTTCATTCTCTGGCGTGGTCAACTCCGACCGGAGAAACAGATGTAATCGTGGAGGTCCGAGACGGGAACCAATCACTGTTGATAAATCTTGACATCTGGCGGCCACATCGGGAGCAACTCGCGTTGGAGGGTCTTGCAGCCAGATATTCTCTCGTTTATAGCGAGTTCAGCGAGGAAAACCAATGAATGATGAACGAATTACAACGACTGAGGAAACTGACAGCGATGATGCCTGGAATCATCAGCTTGAGCTTGAGGAGCGAAGGCGCAGGGAGTCAGAGGAAATAACGCCAGAAATTCAGGAAGTGATCGAGACATTATCGAAAACCATCGCCCTGTTATCTAATGTTCCGAGAAAGGAATATCCCGTCATTGCTGATCTGCATGACAGGCTGGCGATTGAAAGAGAATTTCTAAGGACAAAGCAACAACTGACGCTCAACAACCTGGTGAAAACAGCACGACGACTGCTCCACGACCATGAATCTAAAGCACTCCTGAGTCATCAAGACTGGGAAAAAATGCAGTATTACGTGAACGGATATTAAACCCGACAGCGAGGAAATCAAAATGGAAAACCAATTACAAAGATCAATGCTGAAAGCTGCGGTCAATGGCTTTTACAGCATCCAAAAAACCCGCATCAGGGTTGGCAATAACATTGTCAGCAACTTCAAGGTCAAAATCGGTCAAGAACCGAGCCAACCTGAAGATGCCCTGGATGCAGACTCTAAACGTCTGCTGAAAAGCCTTCGGGAATCTTACAAGAAGATAACGGACGGTGTTGCGACCATGACCCCGCGCCGATTCAAAGAGGACGGGCTGATAAGTGACTTCTCTGAGTTTGCATTAGTTCAGCAATACGACAGGCTGGTGACCAATGAGGATGAAGCCCTGAAGCAACTCAAGTACGCTGTGAGAGACTTCGACATCTACAGAAACTTCTTGGAAGATGTGAAGGGTGTTGGCCCGACTATGGCGGCAGTAATAATCAGTGGGTTCGATATTCACAAGGCCGAGTATCCATCTAGCCTCTGGGCCTATGCAGGGCTGGATGTGGTCAAGGGCGCAGGGCGCTCAAGAAAGAAAGAACACCTGGTAGAGCAAACCTACACTGACGCTGAGGGCAAGGAACAGAAGAAGATGGGGATTAGCTTTAACCCCTTCTTAAAAACCAAGCTGATAGGTGTGCTGGGATCATCGTTTGTAAAAACGAACGGCAAGTACCGTGAGATATACGACAACTACAAGCATCGGATCAGCAATATGCCAGCCCATGCCGAGAAATCAAAGGGACACATCAACAACATGGCTATACGATATACGGTCAAACTCTTTCTGGTTGACCTGTATTACAACTGGCGCAAGCTGGAAGGTCTGCCCGTAGCGGCTGAGTACAGCAAGGCCAAGTTGAAGATGATTCACGGTAAGGCCGCATGATTTTTAATTTGCCATATCAACGAAGAAACCCAGGGTATCGTAGCGAGCCAGACGACGAAAGAAACCCAAAACATATAAGCGAGCCATTACACATGATTGAAACCCAGAAGGAATGAGCGAGCCAAACAGCTTAATAAACCCATATGTACGGAGCGAGTCAGTCTTGACGAGAAAACCACAGGCGCAAAGCGAGCCAAAATCCATTAGAAGACCAGAAGTGTTAAGCGAGTCACGCTATGGTGAGCAAGAAACCCATCACCAGCAAGCGAGCCAGATTAGGGTAGAAACCCATTAATCAAAAGCTAGCCACTAAGTTATAGAGACCCAGAAAAACAAAGCGAGCCAAGATTATATATGGACCCATAGGAACCAAGCGACCTTAAAAAGAGCAGCCTAGCTGCTCTTTTTTTATTCCGGGCCAGGTGGTTTTGGCGGCGGGATGATAAATCCCATTTCGGCTGACTCTCTTATCAGCGTTTCAATCAGGTCTGAATAAGAGCTTTTGCTTTGGTCCGCTGACCTTTGAACCGGACGATTCATCACACCAAATTTAGTCTCGACCTGTTCGCTGCCATAAGTCCTCGACAACATAATTTCATGGATTTCATCAGGGGTATTGCCTGTAAACTTGCCGAACTCCCTCGCCCATTTCCGGTAATATCTTTCCTGTGATTTGGTTCTTTCATCTCGGACCGGCTCAATCGAGAATATAACGCCCTTTTCCTTCAGTCTCGGCATCATGTGCCGGATCGCAGGAATCTTGTCAGGAAACCGCCCAGCCAGTGCCATCAACAGTTTATTGAAGATGGCCTGGTGAGCTTCTGGATCAATCTGAAATCTTAGTCCCACGGGTCTTTGCCAGAATCGACCGGCGGTGGCGGAGGGGGTGGCGGAGCTTCGTTACTGTTGTCTACGGAAGCCACAGCATCTTGATGTTCCTTTGAGACATACGCCTCGGCTGTAAGATACTGATAACGCTGACCATTGCTCTGTGCAGTACGATCCCATGCTGCTATCTGTAGCTTGATCTCCGGCACTCCGGCCTTCGCCTGGTTCACCAGCATCCTGAGAACATCACGAGTGATCTCGATGTGGCCCTTTACATCGGGCTGCTTATCGCTGGTTTTGTTGTGCTGCCACAACCCACCTTTCGTTTTTGGAAAGTTCATTCTGTCTCCTTCTCGGTTAAATTATCTTTGAGTTTTACAAATCCTTCTCGCAACTGCTCGTACTGCTCATTCCAGTCCCTGTCGAGAACATCAACGGTCGCTTTGTTGGCCCTGTAAAAATCCTTCAACTGGTCTGGTGTTTCAGCAAATTCCGTTGCCAGTTCAAGCATTATAGTGACCAGCCCTTCTGCGCCATCCTTGCTGGTAATTTCTCCCATTTCGCCAAATGTGTAGTCCTCGATGTCTTTTGTTTCTGGACCTGGCTCTGGTTTAGGTTCTGGTTCAGACTCTGCCTTTGCCTTTGGTTTAGCCTTTGGTTTAGCCTTTGGTTTAGCCTTTTTCTTTGCTGCTGGCTTCTCAGGCTTCGGTTCTGGTGCTTCTGCCTTGTCATTGATGGCATGGTTCACTTCATCAAAAGAAGCGTAGTTACCGCCTGACAATCCGCAAGCACTCAACGCCCTGCCAATACTGCTGGTAAGACAGTTCTCAACCGCACTGGTCTTGTTGACTGGACCGCTGGCCCTGTATTCTTCTGCAAAATCATTGGCAATAACTCGCCATGATCCATCGACAAATACGCTGATAGAGGTCTCTGCCAGAACTTTAGTATCATCTGCAACATGAATCGTGGAGATAATCTTGCCATCATCGCCGTAGGTTTCCCGAAAAATCTGGACTCGCGTATGCACTTCCGCGTAACGCTTACCCCTGATGTCAACCTTTTCCGAGTCGGGTAACTCAGACATCTTGACAACGGCTCCTACAAGCCTGTTTTGTTCCTCGCTCACTTTACTTTCTCCTTACTGGTTAAATTTTTCTTTCGCTTGTCTGATAATAATTTCTGCTAATTCTTTGACTGCAAGTTGCTCAAATACCAGGAAACTGATATCGGTCACATGGTGTTTGTTCATGGTGATCTGCACATTATCGCCTACCAGCTTCATACCCAGATTCACCGTTTTGAATCTAGGATCAGCCCACAGGCCCAGCATCTTGCGCTCTATCTCATCCTGCCCGTGAAACTCTATACTGATAGATTTATCTAAATCAAAGGATGCCATTTCTGATTGCCTGAAACTGATCGCACCATTTAGCCACACCGCAGTAATCACCCTCGCATCGCACGTTCTTTCCTTTGCGTTCCTCGATGCAATGCTTGTTGTCCAGCTTCTTGTCGTCAAAGTATTGCTGTGCTTCTTGTTCCGATGAAAAGACGCGCATGGCTCGCTTATTAACAATCTTCTTGACTGCCCATGTGGACGGTCTGGCCCATCGCTCAAGGTCAGAACAAAGCGGCAGATCGCCGCCAGTTAGTCTCTCGTACTCGGCATCCTGGTGTAGCTTGACGCGAGCAGCAATGTATTGATCCTGCTGTTCGTCACTCCACAACTCAATCGGAATGATAGTAATTGGTGCTTCCGGATAGGGGTTATTCGTTTTCATCAATCACCTACAACTCAAGTAAAATTCTGCGATGTTTTTTTCTGACCTCATCGTCACTGTATTGCGATATGATTTCATCTTTGACGTAGTGCAATAAATTTTTGCTGCTGAGTGATTGGATGTATTCAGCCTCCTCCTCGGCAAGAACATCACGCATCTGGTCAATCGTCGTGGTGACAGCTTTTTCCCATTTTGGAATAGACTCTGTCTCCATGAGCGCGAGGTCTCTCTCTTCTTCGTGCATTTCTTTTTCGGTTTTCATTCCGCCTCCTTTCTGAGCCATATAATTGATTC
>NZ_CAXBDN010000311.1:0-4614 GCF_963974375.1 uncultured Marinobacter sp. | reverse complement strand
TAATTCCAAAATTCAGGCGCTCAGAGCAGCGCTTCCCGCTCACGCTCTGCTACCAGGACCAGAACTTCCCTGCGCTGCTCGTCCGTTAGCCGGGACCAGTGGGTAATTTCGTCACCAGTGCGATGACATCCTATGCAAATGTCCCGCTCATCAAGGGCACAGACGCTGACACAGGGTGAACGAACCCGGTCTTCCCTGTTCATTGATTACCCGGGACCATGGGTTTCAGCTCTTTCATGTACCTGGCGGCATTTTCTACGTAGTGAGCAGCGCTCAGCTCCAGCATTTTGCGCTGATTTTCTCCCAGCTCCCGCTTGATCTTGCCCGGCGCACCCACCACCAGGGAACCGTCCGGCACGATCATCCCCTCCGGAATCAGCGTATTTGCACCGATAAGGCAGTGCTTGCCAATGCGGGCGCCGTTCAGCACTACAGCATTGATGCCGATCAGCGAGTAGTCACCTACCTCGCAGCCGTGCAGCATGGCCTTGTGGCCCACTGTCACACCGCGACCCAGGGACAGCTTCACGCCCGTATCGGTGTGCAGCACAGAGCCATCCTGCACGTTGCTTTCAGGGCCAATGGTGATCAGGTCATTGTCACCACGAATAACCACGTTAAACCAGATACTGCAGTGCTCATGCAGTGCGACACGTCCGATTACCGTTGCGTTGTCAGCGACAAACTGCCCTGAGCCAATCAGTTCGGGCTTGAGTTCGCCCAGTTCATAAAGCATGTCAGCCTCCTTTTACAGGTTCGAAAATATCAATGTCAGCATCGTACACAGCGTTCAGAAAATCGACCAGCACCACGGCTGACAAGCCCCAGATCTGATAACGCCCCCAACGATAACAAGGCACATGATAGGTGTGGTTCTGGAATGGCAACACATCGGTCCGCTCCCGCTTGTCTTCCAGGAAGAACTCCACGGGCACCGTGAAGATGCTCTCTATTTCATGGGGATTCGGAGTCAGCGGATGATCGACTGGCACTACTCCAACGTAAGGAGTCACCAGGATGCCATAGCGGGACATGACCTGGCTCAGCGGCGCGATGATC
This sequence comes from uncultured Marinobacter sp., assembly GCF_963974375.1. Taxonomy (GTDB): domain Bacteria; phylum Pseudomonadota; class Gammaproteobacteria; order Pseudomonadales; family Oleiphilaceae; genus Marinobacter. The sequence continues at coordinate 3,555 of NZ_CAXBDN010000311.1, read as the reverse complement.
TGCACCTCACCGGGCGGAAGCCCGATTTCTTCATGGGTTTCCCGAAGCGCAGTGTATTCCAGCGATGGATCCGAAAGATCCCGCTTGCCGCCGGGAAAGGCAACCTGGCCGCTGTGGGTTGAAAGGTTGGCGGAGCGCAGGGTAAAGAGAATTTCAGGACGGCCCGGGTTATTGGTTACCGGAACCAGCACACTGGCTTCCGGGTAATCCAGAGCCAGTTGCCTCGGCGCATAACCGGCCAGTCGCTCAGCCAAAAGATCTCGCAAAATCGCTCTCCGATAGTCAACTCGTGTGAGACACCAGCCTGTCATGGCGATACACTAGGACGAAAACAAGCCACATTATACGGGGTTATTCATGAAATTCTGCAGTAGCTGCGGTCACCCGGTCGAACAACGCGTACCTGCCGGTGACAATCGCCCGCGGTATGTGTGCCCGAGCTGTGAGACCATACATTACCAGAACCCCCGCATTGTTGCCGGGACGGTACCTGTCTGGGAAGGCCAGATCCTCCTGTGCCGGCGCGCGATCGAACCCCGATACGGGTACTGGACCCTGCCTGCCGGTTTTATGGAAAACTCGGAAACCACCGAAGAGGCTGCCACCAGGGAGACTCTCGAAGAAGCGGAAGCCACCGTGAGTCTTGAAGGGCTGTACACGATCATTCACGTGCCACACATTGATCAGGTCCATATGTTCTACCGGGCACAGCTCATCGACGGTCGCTACGGGGCCGGAGAGGAATCTCTCGAGACCCAGCTGTTCAATCCGGCGGACATCCCCTGGGAAAGGATTTCCTTTCCCACCGTGCGCAGGACGCTGGAGCACTTCATCGAAGACCTGCCGCGCCAGGAATACCCCATGCGCATCAGCGACATTCGCTACAAGCTCAAGCCAGGCGCCTGACCGCCTGGTTACGGCCCGCTGACACCACTTCAGATCACCTCCAGCCGCACCACATCATAAGCAGGCTCCTCGTAGGGATGTGCCTGCTTCAGTGCCTCAACAACAGCAGAGATGCACTGGTCGCCACAAACCAGCTCTACCCGGTATTCCGCAACCACTTCCAGCTCGCCCTGCTTTCCGAGAAACGGATCGCTGTCCGCCAGGGGCCGGAACTGTCCCTGCCCTGAACATTGCCAGGCGCATCGATCGTAATTCCCTATACGACCACCACCGGCGTCAAATACAGCCACCTTGGTCTGCTCAAGGTGAGTTTCAGGCACAAAATAAACCAGCTTGAACATGACGGCCTCCCGTGAACTTTTCGTCTTTGAAAACTCCGGACCAATGCCCCAGTCTGAGGCCATTCGGGCCTGCCAACAACCACTTGCGAGGTTACCCACAAAATCTGTGGATAACTCTGGGGAAAGTTTTTGGGCAACCCCCTACAACCCCCGTGGTTGCAGGGCTCTCTACAAATTGGCGACAAATCCACCTAAGTTTTAAAATCTTTATTTTTCAACAACTTAAGAATGCCGAACAAAATATAACCCAACTGCAGACCGATTAACCAGCGGTGCCCTCAAAAGCACCTGAACATGTGCATAAAAGTTTTTAGTCAAGGCCTTTTTTCGTTATAAAAGGCAAAAAAAACCTTGTAATCCTGCCGTTTAGCCAAGGCTGCCAACAGCGGCCAGGTGATCTTTCCGGGCAATAAAAAACCGGTGCGGAGTGCCAGCTTTCACTGGTATCCAACACCGGTTTCTCAATTCCGTCCAGCAGTGTTCCCGTGGTGTCCTGTATTAACCGAGCCACTTGCGGGCGTTGCGGAACATTCTCATCCAGGGCGCATCTTCCGACCAGCCTTCCGGACACCAGGAATACTGGGCAGCACGGAACACCCGCTCAGGATGAGGCATCATGATGGTGACCCGGCCATCGCTATTGGACAGTCCGGTAATACCTCGCCCGGATCCGTTTGGATTAAACGGGTAGGCTGCAGTGACTCCGCCCTGGTTGCTGATATACCGCAGCGCAACCTGCCCCGAGGCATCAAAGGTTTCCTCAGCGGCACCGTCACGAAACTCCGTGCGCCCTTCCCCATGGGCAACGGCGATAGGCATACGTGAGCCCGCCATGCCTTGCAGGAATGCGGATTTCGACTCCTGCACCTCTACCATCACCAGGCGTGCCTCGAACTGCTCTGACTGGTTTCGCACGAAGCGAGGCCAGCTGTCGGTGCCCGGAATCAGCTCATGAAGACTGGACATCATCTGACATCCGTTACACACACCCAGTGCGAGCGTGTCGTTGCGATCAAAAAACTCTGCAAACTGATCCCGCACCCGGCCATTGAACAGAATCGACTTGGCCCAGCCTTCACCTGCGCCCAGCACGTCCCCGTAGGAAAACCCGCCACAGGCTACCAGGGCCCTGAAATCGTTGAGTGCTACACGGCCAGACAGGAGATCGCTCATATGAACGTCTACCGACTCGAAACCGGCCCGGTCAAAAGCAGCCGCCATTTCGGTCTGTCCGTTTACGCCCTGTTCACGCAGTATGGCGACTCTGGGGTGCACTCCGGTGTTGATGTAGGGCGCAGCGATATCCTCCGCAGGATCGAACGTCAGCAGCGCGGACAACCCGGGATCGGATGTATCAAGCAAGCTGTCATATTCCTGCTTTGCGCAGTCGGCGTTATCACGCAAAGCCTGGATGCGGTAGCTGGTTTCAGCCCATAATCGCTGGAGATCCGTTCTCGCACGATCTACCACCGGGTCGGCGTTGAACAGAAAACGGATACGGTCCTCAGTGTTGAGCGTACCAATCACCGAGGTATGCTCCCCCAGTCCGGCCGCAGAGAACTGCTGAAGCACGAAAGGCGTGTCATCACGACGTACCTGTATGACCGCACCCAGCTCCTCGTTAAACAGCTCCCGGGCCAGCTGGCTGTGCTCCTCGGCAAGACCGTCGAGGCGAACATCAATACCGCAATGGCCCGCAAATGCCATTTCTGTCAGTGTCACAAACATGCCGCCGTCGGAACGGTCATGGTAAGCGAGCAATTTGCTGTCGCCGTTCAGCCCCTGAATCACCGCAAAAAATGCTTTGATGTCCTCGGGGTCGTCCAGATCTGGTGCCACAGCCCCCACCTGGCCGAATACCTGAGCCAGGGCAGAACCACCCAGCCGGTTCTGGCCAGCAGCCAGATCCACAAGAATCAGGTCGGTGTCGCCACAATCGGTGCGCAGTTGCGGGGTCAGGGTACGAGTCACATCGGTTACCGGCGCAAAGCCGCTGACCACAAGCGACAGGGGTGCGGTCACACTTTTTTGCTCATCACCCTCTTCCCATACGGTTTTCATGGACATTGAGTCCTTGCCAACCGGAATGGCAATACCAAGGGCCGGACACAGCTGCATACCCACAGCTTTGACCGTTTCATACAGATTTTCATCTTCGCCGGGATGCCCCGCCGCCGCCATCCAGTTTGCCGAGAGACGAATATCGGAAAGCTTTGCAATAGGTGCCGCCGCCATGTTGGTGATGGTCTCACCCACCGCCATGCGGCCCGAAGCCGGAGCATCTATGGTGGCCACCGGCGTGCGCTCG
>NZ_CAXBDN010000310.1:0-4623 GCF_963974375.1 uncultured Marinobacter sp. | reverse complement strand
GGCGACCAGGGCGCAGCACCGGACCAGCGGTGCCGCTGCCTCCTGGTGTCTTCTTGGTGGTCGTCTCAGCCATTGTCAGCAATGCCCCAAAACCGTACCGGCTTCGTAAACGGGTAAGGTGATGTACGAGTCACACAGTCATCAAACTCGTACAGTGTCTTTCGAGTATATCGCCCGAACGTCAAATATCTTGAATTACAAAACGTTTTGATACGTAACCGGGCCGCCGTTAAACTTGCGGAAGCCACCCACACACTCAGCTCATCAAGGCAGGAGACAGCATGTTCACCGGTATTGTTCAGGGAATTGCGATCATCGACAAACTGGATGCCAGACCCGGGCTGACCACCTACACCGTCCGCTTCCCGGAAGCCATGCTTGACAGCGTCAGCATCGGTGCCTCGGTTGCTCTTGATGGCACCTGCCTCACGGTTACGGAACAGCAGGGAAACTGCCTGTTGTTTGATGCGATGCAGGAAACCCTGAAGCTGACCACACTGGGATCGTTGCAGATCGGGGACCAGGTGAATTTTGAACGGGCAGCACGAATCGGTGATGAAATCGGCGGTCATTTGCTCTCCGGCCATATTCATACCACCGCAAAGGTGGTGTCGGTCGAAACTCCGGAAAACAACCGGACCCTGACATTTGAGGTGCCGGCACACTGGCAACGCTATCTGTTCCCGAAAGGGTATATTGCGGTGAACGGCGCCAGCCTGACCATCGGGGAAGTCAGCGGCAATCGTTTCAATGTGCATCTGATTCCAGAAACCCTGAGGGCGACCACTTTCCAGCACATCGTTGAGGACGATCAGGTCAATATCGAGGTAGACAGCCAGACCCAGACCATTGTCGATACCCTGGCACGAATGGGCTACAACCGGCCGCCGGATCCTGGAGCCTGAACGTGGTCAGGCCGACGCTTCAAACACCACAAACCTGGGGTCGGCAGCCAGCTGGCGGACCGAGCTGAAGCTGCGCTGAAGGCTCTGGTGGTACCCCAGGTGGCGATTGCCCACCATCAACATACGACCACCCGGAGCAAGGCTCGCAGCAACGTCGGCAAACAACCGCAGGGCGATGTGATCACCGACCGCACCACCTTCGTGAAACGGCGGGTTCAGCAACACAAGGTCAAACTTTCCGGCGCCGGCAGGTACGCCATCGCTGTGGAAAAAACCCGCATCTGGTGACGTTTCGGCCGTCTGCAACTGCTCAAGGTTACGGCTGACACTGACAATGGCCTGGGATGAGATATCCGCGAAGGTCAGCGCCAGGCCGCTGTTGACCTGCAGTGCCGACAGCCCCAGTACGCCATTACCGCAGGCCAGATCCAGAACCCGTATCCCGGGAGACAGATCCCTGACCGCGTCAGCAATGACCGGTAGCAGCAGCCCGGCCCCACTGTCGAGGGTTTCCCGGCCAAATACCGCCGGCAAAGCCTGCAGGTTCAGTCCGCTGGGCAAGCGGTAGCCTCGCCACAACCCGTTCCAGTGCTCGAGGGCATCCGTGCCAGGGTGGCAAGCCACCAGCCTGGCTTTCTTCTTCGCCGGCAGGACCTGTTCGGTTTCCACCAGTTTCTGGTAAAGCCGCACACTCCGGGACGGCAGGTGTTTGATCATACCGCCGGTCAGCAACAACCCGCCGGGTTTCAGCCGGCTATTGGCCCAACGCAGCAGCATCTCCAGGTAATCCAGCTGCCTTGGCACCTTGAATATGACGGCATCCAGGGTTGCCGCTTCCAGACCGCCACCACCCCGGGGGTGCCACAGGGTCTGATCGCACCAGCTGTTGAGTTCCGGAACCGGCAGCTTGTTGGCTTGTGCGTTGACGGACAGAGCGTCTGCCAGTCCCGCGCTGTCCGCCAGCACCCGGGGCGCCAACGAGTGCAGGCCAAGACTCAGGGCGCCATGGCTGTCATCCATCACGACAATCCGCTGCCCCGGGACCAGCCGCGTCAGCGCTTCTTCGATCAGTTGCTCATCGGCGGCATCCCAGGCTCGCAAAGAGCGTCCTCCGGGATGATGACGCCGGATCTGCAACACACTCCGAGAGGTAACCAGTGCCTGATCAGACATTATTCAGGCCTCATGCCCGCCGGGCCTGATACACCACAAAGCGGCCATCCTCAGCCAGAATCCTGACCGGACCGACCCCCTCCTCCAGCAATGACACATAAGGCAGGAATCGGTTGGCAACCAGCCGCAATTCGCCTCCGGGCAACAGATGCGCCCGTACTTGCCGGAGAAAGGTCTCGGTCATGGAGGTGTCGGTGCGCACGCCGGTATGGAACGGAGGATTGGTGATAATGGATCGATAGTAACCCAGCTCTGCCGGCAAACCGTCACTGGCCACCAGTTCGCCACTCGCACTGTTGCGGGCATAGGTCTGACGGGCGCAATCAATAGCCTGGGCCTGGACATCAACGCCATCCACAGGGCCCAGATCCGGATAGCGGGTTTGCAGCCAGGCACCGATGACGCCGGAACCACAGGCAAAATCCAGCACCGCCCCCCGCGGTGGCTGCTCCGCCAACGTTGCCAGCAAGCGCCGGGTGCCTTCATCGAGCCTGCCCGCACTGAAAATTCCGGGGAAGTCGGCAACCGGAATGTCGGTCCCGGCAACCTCGGCCTGGTGCCAGCTCAGCCACTGTTCGGCGACAAATGGCTGACCGGTCTGTGGTGGGTGGGCCAGCCATACCTGACAATGACGGGCGCTGTCCTGCTTGCTGGCATCCGGGGCAATGGCCTGCAGTTGTCTGACCGCGCCGGCAATGCCTTCCTTTTTCTCACCCACAACAACCAACCCGCCGCCCCGGGTCAGCAGACTTGCCGCCAGCGCCAGCTGCATGGTCAGGGCAGCTTTTGCCTTGGGCACGAACAACACCACGGTATCCAGTGACCCGGGACAGTCTGCGCGGTAGCCAAACACCGGCTGGCAGCGATCTGCGGCCTGTAACCTGGCAAACGTGCCTGCGTGTTCACAGATCACCAGCGGGGACTCGCTGAAGGACAGCTCCGCCAGCAATCCGGGACCAGTCAGGCCAATAAAGCCAACCCGGCCCTGCAGTAAATCACGGTTTCGCAACAGTGCCTGACTGGCATTGGTTAATGCCGTCATCAACGGGGACTCCGGCCGGAGCGAACCGGCCGGGCAATCAGCTCATCGATACTGCGCTGTTGAATGGCGACGCGTTCGTTCTCGCCGTTGATGCTCAACCCGAGATCACGGAGCACGCCATCGGCAACGTCATAGATAAACCCGTTCACGGAAAGTGGCTGGCCCCGGTCCCAGGCATTCTGCACAATGGAGTTCTGGCAGACATGACCCACCTGTTCCACCACATTGAACTCACAAAGACGGTCCAGCTGATCCTGCTCTGAGGGCAGGGTTGCGAGTACGTCCTGATACTTGTCCCGGACGTCCTGAACATGACGCAACCAGTTGCTGATCAGACCAAATCCCTGGTTGGTCAGGGCGGCCCTGACACCACCGCAACTGTAGTGGCCCACCACCAGCACGTGTTTGACCTTCAGTACCTCAACCGCAAACTGGAGGACCGACAAACAATTGAAATCAGTATGGACCACCACGTTGGCTACATTCCGGTGCACAAACAGCTCACCGGGCATCATGTCAACTATCTGGTTGGCCGGCACCCGGCTGTCTGCGCAGCCGATCCAGAGATATTCCGGCGCCTGCTGGTTGGACAAACGACGAAAGAAATCAGGATCGCCCTGCTTGATGTTGTCCGCCCATTGCTGGTTTTTCTGTAACAACGATTCCAGTCCACTCATTCATCTGCTCCATTTGTTCAGAATCCGGTGGCAGGGGCTGGCCCGACCATGCCGCGCAGATTGAACGGTATTTGACGCTTTATCGCAAGAGGCGATCGATATAAACAGGCGTCTGATCAACCGCTTGCCGTGTCCTCCTGCGACAGCGGCGTGTGCAGCGTACTCTGGGCAAGATCCAGCAACTCCCTGAGCGCCACCGAAAACATTGCATATTCGGGCTCACGGGTTGCCTTGAGTTCCTCGAGCATGCTGCGCCAACGGGCTATCATGACCTCATGCTGACTCATCCACAGCCCGACACAGGTTTCCAGTGCTCCCGGGTTTTCCGCCATTTTAAGAACCCCGGTGGTCAGTGCCCGTTGCTGCCAGTGCAGATCCTCTCTGAAGCTCTCCCGGGCCAGCGCCTGCCAGTGTGAGCTCGGCACCAGCGCCGCAATGGCGTTGCCAAACCAGTTCAGCTCCAGCTGTTCCCCCAGGGTGAAGTAGAGGTTGGCCACGGTTTTCAGTGGCACCCCGACACTTTCATGGACCTCAATGATACCCAGGGCCGAGTAAAGATGACTGCTGCCCGAGACGACTGCCGCCAGATCACCGGGCACACCGAGTTTCTCCAGCTTCTGGTACTGGGCTTTCCATTCTTTTTCAGCACCCGCGCCAAGAAAGTCCGCAAGATTGCCGGCAATATCACCGATGTTGTCGGTAAACCGGTCCAGATGATTCTGGATGTTCAGCTCACTGCGACGATTGCGCAACAACCAGCGCACGGCACGACGGATCAGCCGCATCAGATCGTTCATCAGCTGGATCTGCAGCTCTGCCGGCAACC
>NZ_CAXBDN010000309.1:0-4623 GCF_963974375.1 uncultured Marinobacter sp. | reverse complement strand
CGCATACTCGCGCAGACAGCACGCGGCAACGGCCTGAACTACGGCTGGTCCTCAGATTCGGCGCTAAAAGTCAGGGACACCGAGTTCAGGCAATAGCGTTGCCCGGTCGGTGGCGGGCCGTCCGGAAAAACGTGGCCCTGATGACTGTCGCAACGAGCGCAACGGACCTCGATCCGCACCATGCCGTAGCTGCGATCTTCAATACAGCGGATGTGGTCCGGATCAAACGGCTCGAAGAAACTGGGCCAGCCGGTTCCTGAATCAAACTTGGCGGACGAGCTGAACAACGGCAACTCGCACAATCGGCACCGGTAAACCCCACGGGTCTTGTTATCCAGCAAGGTGCCACAGAAGGCGCGTTCGGTGCCGTGATCCAGCAGCACGCTGCGCTCATCCGGGCTCAGATCGGCGGCGAGTGCGGCAACAGCGTCGTCACTCAGGGGACTCAGATCATAACCACTGGCTGATTGGGCCATACTCACATTCCTCTGGTTTCACCGAAATCCGGATTCCGGTAACGGGTTTACACTGAAAACGGCTGCGCAAAGGCATCAGTTCTTGCGCAGGCGATCCGGGAAAACTTCACGGGTTTTCTTCAGCTTTGGGGCAGCGACGGCCAAGATATAGGGCTGTGACGGGTTTTTTCCGGCAAAGTTCTGATGATGCTCCTCCGCCGGAAAAAACTCCCCCAGGGGTTCGAGGGTGGTGACGATTGGATCGGAATAAACGCCCGCTTCGTCCAGCTGACGAATATAGGCTTCGGCCACCCGTCGTTGCTCCGGAGTCTCGACAAAAATGGCGGAGCGATACTGAGGGCCAAGGTCGTTGCCCTGGCGATCAAGCTGAGTCGGGTCGTGAGCAACGGAAAAAAACACCCGCAACAACTCTCCATAGCTGATTACCGCCGGGTCGTAACGGATTTCAATAGCTTCCGCATGCCCTGTCTGCCCGGAACAGACCGCCTCATAATTTGCGGTGCCAGCCTCGCCGCCGGTGTAACCGGAAACGACCGATATCACACCCTCAAGTGCCAGGAAAACTGCCTCGGTGCACCAGAAGCAACCACCAGCCAGCACAATCTTGCACGCTTCCGCGCCATCCGCTGCCAGATCCTGTGCCGGGGCCGGAAACCGGTCATTGGCAACAGTCATACCGGAAATACTGCAGGACGTACTCATACCCGTCTCCCGAACTCAATAATAGGATGTCTGCCCTGACGTTACTGCTTCATTCGACGTCATGCGCTTACTCAGGCGTCATACTAGGCCATTAACGACCGACAAGGGGCGCGCGTTGTCCATTTTGTGACCTTCTAGTCCCGATTACCACCGGCTCACCCGATGAACACCAGAAAATGTCCCGGAATATACGACCAACAAACATGAAAGATCAGCGCGCCGGTTTTACGGCGGGCCCTTTTCCGCCCATAATCGTCGGATCAGCAAGTACTCTCGTGCCCTGTTCAAGCTCCAGCTTGCTTATACTTCCGGGCCGATGAGACACCATATCAACTTCAGGCTGCAACCTTATGACGGCACCAGCCCGACCACCGCAAGAGGATGACCTGCTCCGCTACCGGTTAAGTTTACGGCTGGGTTCTGTCCATGCCCGCCAGCGCCTCAGCATTGAGCAGGAATCCGACGCCCGGATAACCGGCCCCGACCGACGCTCGTTTCACCTGGAGAATTTCTACTCGGCCCATGGCTTTATCCGCGGCTGCCTGAAATCCGTGGGCCTGTTCGCCCGGGGGCAACGCAACAGCCGCCGCCTGCGGACCGTTGAACACCGATTCATCCTGCCGTCCCTGCCGCCCGCCTTCGAGAACTTCCGGGTACTGCACCTCACCGATCTGCACGTGGATATGGACCGGGAAAATCTGGAGGCCGTCATTCGCCAGATCCAGCCACTGGAATACGATCTGTGTGTGCTGACCGGCGACTACAGACGCCTGACCTGGGGACCGGTGGACCAGGCCCTGGAAGGTATGGCCCGGTTACGAACCGCCATTGGCGGAGAAGCGATAGCGGTACTGGGCAACCACGACAGCATTCGCATGGTGCCGGGACTGGAAGATATGGGCTACACCCTGTTGCTGAACGAGCACAAGGCCCTGACGCGGGACGGACAAACCCTGTACGTCGCCGGCGTGGACGATGCCCATTTCTACAAGGTTCATAACCTGCACCGGGCCGGTGACAATATTCCGGACGACGCCGCCAGCCTGTTGTTGAGCCATACGCCGGAGATCTGGCGGGAAGCAGCTCACGCCGGCTTCGATCTGTTTCTCTGTGGCCACACCCACGGCGGTCAGATCTGCCTGCCCGGAGGAATTCCGGTGACCCTTGATGCCCAGTGCCCCCGGCGCATGGGACGCGGCTACTGGCGCCACAATGGCATGCAGGGGTATACCTCGCCGGGGGCGGGCACCTCGGTGGTCAACGTGCGGCTCAATTGCCCGCCGGAGGTCACCGTACACACCCTGTCCTCCGGACCTCGCTAGCCTTGGTGTGTTAGTGGGGAGTTTGGTGGGAGGCTAGTGGGGCTGCTTGCGAATGCCCAGCCGGAACAGCAGCGGTGAAATAGCCATGTTGGCAGCCACAAACACCACCACCGGAACAAGCGCCTCCAGCCACTCCAGGGATAGCCAGACAGCAGCAAACAGCATCGGCACAATGGCTTCCGGAAGCTGGTCGAGACCGGTAGCACGGGCACTCTGGGCCAGCCCGCAGCGGCGTTTGATAAAGCTGCTGACCAGATCCCCCAGCAGGGCCAGAGTGCCAAACAGGGCGCCGAACAGGGCACCGAAGCCGGTAACAAGGGATAGCAGTGCACAGCTCGTTATGCCCACAACCAGCCCTCTCCAGGTTTTGCTTTTACCCAGTATGGGCCGGCCATCGCGCCACAAACGACCGCCGTCCACGGGCGCGTTCCAGCGCTGCCGCAGCAGGCGATGGGCAATGACAGGAGTGCCATTGGCCAGAGCAAGCAGCAAAAACAGCCAGAGAATGGTCATCCTGCACATCCCGTCAGTGAGTCATTCCTTACCCGTGTGACACCAGGATCATGAAACCGTTCTGGTCCGTGCTCAGTCTGACAGCCCCCCTTCCGTGAGCTTGAGGGGATCCAGCAGCTGCTCAAGGCGATCACGACCCAGGTCTGTCTGTTCCTCCGCAACATCGATAATGGCGCGACCGCTGCGATAGGCCTCCTTGGCAATGCTGGCTGCCCGGGCGTAGCCGATTTCGGGGTTAAGCGCGGTCACCAGCACCGGATTCTTGCCTACGGCTGCGTCCAGATGGGCCCCGTTCACGGTGAACCCGCTGATCGCACTGTCCGCCAGCAACATGCTGCTGCGGCTGAGCAGCGTCATCATGTCCAGCAGGTTGGCACCCACCAGTGGCAACATCACGTTTAACTGAAAATTGCCGGACTGGCCTGCGATGGCGACTGCAGCATCAAGTCCCATGACCTGGGTGGCGGCCATGGCCGCAGATTCCGGAATCACCGGGTTGACCTTCCCGGGCATGATCGAGCTGCCCGGCTGAAGCGCCGGCAGGCTGATTTCTGCCAGACCATGAATGGGACCGCTGTTCATCCAGCGCAGATCGTTGGCAATCTTGATCAGCGTTACGGCGGCGCCACGTAACTGCGCGGACAGGTTAACCGGGCCATCCACCGCACTCTGGCCGGTGAACTTGTGTTCCATTTCGCGGAAACGGAAACCGGTCTGTTCATGAAGACCGGTGACCAGGCGCTCCGCAAAGTCCGGGTGGGCATTCACACCGGTACCTACGGCGGTGCCGCCCTGAGGTACTGATAACAGCTCATCGCACGCCAGTTCAACACGGTGTGCCACGGCCACCAGCTGTTCCCGCCAGGTACGCAGCTCCTGACCAAGGGTCACGGGCATGGCATCCATCAGGTGGGTACGACCGGTTTTGACCTGGCTGATCAGCTCCGCTTCGCGCTGATAGATTGCCCCCTGCAGATGGGTCAGGGCCGGCAACAGCTGACGCTGCACGGCGGTGACCGAACTGACGTGGATAGCGGTAGGAATGACGTCATTGGAGCTCTGCCCCATGTTGACATGATCATTGGCATCAACCACCTGGTCGCCGCTGCTGGCAAGGCGGGCAATGACTTCATTGACGTTCATGTTGGTGCTGGTGCCGGAGCCGGTCTGGTAACGGTCCACGGGAAACTGGTCCCGATAGTCCCCTTCAAGCAGCTTGTCACAGGCTGCGACAATAACCTGATGCCGGCCACCATCAAGCAGACCGAGCTGGTGGTTTGCATTTGCCGCCGCTTTCTTGATCTGGACGACAGCATCAATAAACTCCGGTGGCATCCCCAGACCGCTGACCGGAAAATTGTCTACCGCCCGCTGGGTCTGGGCACCCCAAAGTGCATCTTCGGGCAAGACCACCTCGCCCATACTGTCCTGTTCGGTCCTTTGACTCGCCATGGCGTGTTCCTCCTTTACCTGCCAAATTTAACAGCTCGATTGTTCACCAAGCCTGATGTTAGTTCTAGTCTGCATGCCCGGGTCTTACAACACCAATCCATCGTGGCCCCTCGGCTTCATCGACCGACGATTTCTGCACCCCAAACGAAAACCGCCGG
>NZ_CAXBDN010000308.1:0-4628 GCF_963974375.1 uncultured Marinobacter sp. | reverse complement strand
CGGGTGTGACCACATCAGGGTTGCCACCCGGGTCATATCACAGGCAAAGGACTGGGTGATCAGGTCCATTTGCAGGCGGCCGATGGTCTCGTAGTGCTCATCCAGATGAATCTTCGGCGGGTAACCGTGCCAGCCTTCCGGCAGGGTGAAACCTGCAGAGTTGAACCCGGAGGTATTACACATACCGGCCTCGGCGCCGTTGTTGAGAATGCGGCTTTCCACTTCCCGGATACTCTGGGTATGGTGTTCCAGTTTCTCGCGCTCGGTCTGGCCCAGACGGCTGTTCAGGGTCCGCAGTTCCGCCAGCATCTGGTCGAGAATACTGCGCTTGCGGCGATTACTGACCGGCTCGTTACCCGGATCACGACCACCGAACACGTTGTCAAAGGCGTTGATAGGGTTGTCGTTAGGGGTAATGGGTACGTTGCCGGTGGCGAAGTTGAACACGTTACCCTCGCCGTTCTGGAAGGTGGCGTGGACGCCCAGGTTCAGGGCCCGGAACGGTGAGTTCTGGCTAATCCGCTGGGACAGGAAGTAGTCCAGGGATTCGGTGTTGTTGCCGGTCAGCACCTTGGCAACCCCGCCTTCATGGGTGTGGCCGCCTTCGTACATGTTCAGGCCACTGGTGAATACGCAGTGCTGCTTCACGCGCTCCAGCGGGCTGGTCATGTCGTTCAGCTCGAAGTTGAACTCAGTGCCCCGGGGGTGGAAGCGCTCCGGAATACAGCCGTCCGGAATAAACACAAACAGTGCGCGTTTGGCAGCGGAAGACTGTTGTGCCATGGCCACCCGTGCCCAGGGCATGGTTGCCAGGGGCACCGCTAGTGCGGAGCCACCCAGTGTTTTCAGAAACTGACGTCTATTGGATCTCATCACTAACTCCTCGTTAATCCCTGCGCAGCGTGAATGTCTGCAGCTGAGAAAGGCCAACGATCAGCTCTTGCAGGTTGTAGTCGCTGCTCGCAAATAGTTGGGTCAGGTTGTCCAGAGTATTGGTATCGCTCGCGCTCTCGATGTAACCGCGGCTGAAGCGATAGAACTGTTTCGCCATACAGCTCTTTACACTGTCGGTCTGGGCAATGACCTGCTGCATTTCGCGAACCCCGTCGTAAGCGACACTGGAGCTGTCGAGCAGGCTTTCGAGGCCGTAAATCACGCCGTAGGTGTTCACCGGCTTGTTGTTGTCGGTGGTACGGAAACCGCCGGCACCATCAAAGGCTTCAAAACCGAACCCGGGACCATTGATGTACAGGTGACAGGTCTGACAGTCGTCGCTGCTGGTTCTGGATTCAAAACGTTCACGGGTGGTGAAGTTGGGATCCGGCTCTGGCGCGCTGGTGTCGAGATCTTCCGGGGGTGGTGGCAGCTCCTGGCACATCATCCGGCGACGGACGAAGTTACCCCGGGGAATGGGTGCCGACTCGTTGGCATGGCCGTGGGAGGCCATGACCGCGCCCATGGCGAGCAGGCCGCCGCGAGTGCCGGTTGTGTCCTGCACCAGGCGCAGGTTGTTGCCACTGACGCCGTTCAGTCCGTAGTAGTTGGCCAGGGGCTGGTTGACGAACACATAGTCTGCGGTCAGCAGTTCTTCGAACTGTCCGGTGGAATCGAACACCACGTGGTTGAAGAAGGCCCGCAGTTCCCGGTGCATGGCTTCCCGTACTTCGGTATTGAAGCGAGGGAACAGATTGGGATCCTTGCTGCCCATGGAGGCGGGGTCGGATTCCATCCATTGCTCGGCAAAATGACCCAGGTGGGTACGGGCCTTGTCGCTTTGCAGCAGGCGCCTTGCCTGAGCCTCCAGTTGCGCCGGTGTCTGCAGCTGGTTGGCCGCAGCGGCTGCCAGCAGGGTGTCGTCAGGAATGGTGCCCTGATAGATGAACGACAGCTGGCTGGCTACTTCGTATGGCGTCAGCTGGTAGTTGCCGTCATTGGTCTGGGTACCCAGTTCGCTGATGTAAAGGAAGTGCGGGGAAACCAGCATGGCTTCTATGACCGCCTCCATACCGCCGCTGAAATTGCCCTCGCCGTTGAAGATACCCAGGTAGGCCTGGCGCTCGTCGTTACTCAGCGGACGCCGGAAGGCTTTCTGGCCGAAGGTTTCAACAAATTGCTGCGCACAACCCTGGGCACTGGCCTGACAGGGCAGCAGTGCGGACTGACGCTGACTGACGGCATCTTTTGCAACACGCTCGGCGGCTTTCATGTACTCATCCAGGTGACGGCTGGACACGAAATTTTTCGCGGCGTTGTTACTGAAGCCCAGCACCCGTGCCTCCACCGGGAAGTTGGTGGCCAGGTTCGAGGCATCAATACCTACCAGGTCACTGACAGCGTTCTGGTACTGATAGCGGGTCAGCAGGTTCAGCTGCCGTGGGCCGGCCAGTTCCTCTTCCAGGACCACCGGAGCGTCATCATCGGACCAGAAGTTGTCTGCGATGTAATCGGCAACGGCGTCGGCACAATCTGCACCGCAGCGTCCGGGGTTACCCAGTGGCATGGCGGCTGTGATGTAACTGCTGAGAGCGGAAAGCTCGGTTGACGCGGTCAGTGAAACTCCGGTCGCGCCGCCCTTGCCATCGTTACCGTGACAGGCTGCGCACTGCTGGCCATACAACTCGGCACCGTTCAGCGGATCGGCATCGCCGTTGTCGCCACCGTTGTTGCCGCCGTCATTGCCGCCACCGGTGTCGCCGTCGTTATCGCCATTGCCCGGGTTGCCACCGTTGTCTCCATTACCGGGGTCACCACCATCATCGCCGTTTCCGGGATCACCACCGTTGTTGCCGCCATCATCACCGTTGCCGGGATCTGTGGCATCAGGCGTTGCGTTGACAAGCGCGGTGCCGGAAGACATGGAAGGAACGCTGTCATTGATGGCAATAACCCGATACGCGTAGGTGCCTTCGGTGTCCAGCTGGTCCATCCAGGTGGTCTGGTTGGCTTCGGTGGCACCGACAGTTTCCCAATAACCGCTACCTTCACGACGTTTGATCACGAAGCCGGTTTCATTGTCACTGAGATCCTGCCAGCTGACAGTGACCGCATTGGTGGCCTGAACGAAGGCCGCACTGACGATGGATGGGGCTGCAGGCGCAGTGGCCACAGTGACCGGGTCCAGGTTGCCGCCATTGCCTTCAACCGGAACAAAGTTCAGGTTGAAAAACACCGGCACCGTGTGGCCGATCGCCGGCAGACCGGCCAGGCCGCGCAGTGCCTCAATGCCTGCGGTCAGCTCGAAGTCACCGGAACTGATGATCACCGGCCGCACTGTGCGTACCGAGACCCGGCCATCCGCGGACTTGTAGGCAATGACGCTGGCGGTGGTGTCGCGGCTCACGCCATTGACCGTCAAGCGGCCGTCCAGGGTGAGGGCGGTGCTCTCACCGGCCCCCAGCGCCTGGACGTCTGCCGGATTCACCATGGTGGTGAAATACAGGGTTGGCACCGCGCCGGTATTGAACAGGTAATTGCGCATGCGCTGGTCGCGAATGCCGATGCCGCTGTCGATGGTGTTCAGATCGATGGCGAGGGTTGCCTCTCCGGAACGCTGAACAAAGCCCTGCAGGGAATCAAAACGATGATTCTCGGCAATGTCGGTGTTCTTCACCGAGATGAATTTCAGGGTGGAACGGGTGTTATCCAGGGACCAGCCCATGGCAGAGGCGTCACCGTCATCCGGAATACCGGTCTCGGGCGGCTCCACGGGGGGCTGGTTAGAGGCGCCGGTAGCGCAGTCCTGGCCGTTCAGGTAGAAAGCCGTTGGCAACTGACCGGACGGATTGTCGATATTGAACCCGAAATCGAACTGACCTCCACTTGCTACGCGGCCGTTATAGCCGGCGTCGATGACACCGACACTGCGTCCGTCTTGCTCGAAATGGCCTTTCCACAGGTTGCTGACGCGCTCGTTACCCGGAAAGGACCAGGACAGGTCCCATTTCTCGATGGCGGGGCCATGGTTCTGGACGACGACGTTGTAGGTTCCACCGTTGCCCCAGTTGTTCAGTTCCTGATAGTCCACGGTACAGAGCTGGTTTGCCATGGCAATGTTGCCGGCCAGCGCTCCCGCGGTCAGGGTGAGTAATTTGAATAGCGGTTTCATTGGAGCCTCTCCTTACGGTGTCGGGCGCTGGTCTGCTTTGAAGAACAAAGCAAAGTCCACGGGTACAGCCAGGCTGATGGCGTTCAGTCCGGCCACTTGCCGCAGGGCATCAACCCCGCTCTGAAGACCAAACTGGTCTGCCGTAATCAGCACCGGCTGGGCGCTGCTCACCACAAACGTAAACTCCGCCAGACGTTCCACCTGAAGGCTGACGTTCAGCTCCCGGGGCTCGCCGTTCAGCTCAAGCATTGCCGGTACCGCCAGGGTCATGACCTGACCCGGGCTCATGGCCAGGGCCTGGCCCAGGTGATCGCCCAGCTCAAGAGCGACTGTCGCGTCCGGATTGGCGTTGGTATTGAACAGCAACTCCCGCATGCGCTGATTGCGAATGTCGATGCCGGTCTCAACGGTATCGAGTTCGATCACCAGGCTCGCGGTACCATCAGCCGAGACGGTGCCGCTGAGGCTGCCGAAGCTGTGGGCTTCAACGTTGTGCTGGTTCTTGGTGGACAGGAAGCCCAGG
>NZ_CAXBDN010000307.1:0-4637 GCF_963974375.1 uncultured Marinobacter sp. | reverse complement strand
GTCTGGTGTCGCGAGCACAGGATCGAGCTGGTGGCCATTGACAACGGTACCGCCTCCCGTGAAACCGACAAGCTGGTTTCCGACCTGTGCAAGCGTTACCCGGACCTGAAACTGTCCCGTATCGTGGTCAGCGAGTCGGGGGCGTCCATTTACTCGGCGTCCGAATTTGCCTCCCGTGAACTGCCGGATCTCGATGTCCCCATCCGTGGTGCGGTGTCCATTGCCCGCCGTTTACAGGATCCGCTGGCGGAGCTGGTGAAAATCGAACCCAAGTCCATTGGCGTAGGGCAGTACCAGCACGATGTATCCCAGGTGCAGCTGGCCCGAAGCCTCGACGCGGTGGTGGAAGACTGTGTCAACGGTGTTGGTGTGGACCTGAATACCGCGTCAGCGCCGCTGCTGGCCCGGGTCTCCGGACTGAACCTGACCACGGCCGAGAATATCATTGAATTTCGCAGTCAGCAGGGTGGGTTTCGCAGTCGGCGCCAGTTGCTGGATGTGCCCCGGGTAGGCCCGAAAGCCTTTGAGCAGGCTGCCGGTTTCCTGCGGATCAATCAGGGTGACAACCCCCTTGATCGTTCTGCGGTGCACCCGGAAGCCTATGGCGTGGTCGAGGCCATAGCGAAGAAAAACGGTCGCAAGGTCGCTCAGCTGGTGGGGGATTCAGCCTTTCTGCGTTCCCTGAAGCCAGACGACTATGTCACCGAAAAGTTCGGCGTACTGACGGTACGTGACATTATTTCCGAACTGGAAAAACCGGGCCGGGATCCGCGCCCTGAGTTCCGCTTTGCCAGCTTTCAGGAAGGCGTCGAAACCCTGAATGACCTGAAGCCAGGCATGACCCTGGAAGGCACTGTGAGTAACGTGACCAATTTCGGGGCGTTTGTTGATATCGGCGTTCATCAGGATGGCCTGGTACACATATCGGCGCTGTCTCACGAGTTCGTCAAGGATCCGCGGGAGGTCGTCAAGGCCGGAGACATTGTCAAGGTCAAGGTGATGGAGGTGGATATCCCCCGCAAGCGCATCGCCTTGTCCATGCGCCTGGATGATGTTCCCGGTGAGAGTGGCCGACCGGCCCGTGCAGAAAAAACCACGGGCGATAGAAGTCGGTCTGGCGGAAGCACTCGTAACAGGGGCGGAGCCGCGCCGGCACGGGATTCCCGGGGCTCGTCAGCAGACGGTGCGATGGCCGGTGCGCTGGCCCAGGCACTGGCTGCGGCCCGCAAACCCGGTCGCTGAGGTTGGCCTCTTTTACGGGCCTTTCATGCTAAAGTTTGCAGATCAGCCGGACCGGCTGTTCCGCGTCTATCTAGGAGTCATTCATGGGTGCTTCGCGCCATACCTTGTTTGCACAGTTGAAAGCCGGTGACTGGGACGGTTTCCTGAAGGGGGCAGAAAAGGAGGGGCTGCGGGTTGATCAAAATGGTTACATTGCCCAGACGCCCCATCCGGTGGCGCTGGGGTCGGCGCTGACTCACCCGCAGATTACCACCGACTATTCCGAATCGTTACTGGAGCTGATTACCCCGGTGTGCCGTAACACCGAGGAGATGCTGGAGTCACTGCGGGATATTCACTGGTTTGTTCAGCAGCATCTGGGCGACGAGCTGTTCTGGCCCGCCAGTATGCCTTGTCAGCTGGATGGAGATGAAAGCATCCCCATAGCAACTTACGGTACCTCCAATATAGGTCGCCTGAAGCATGTCTATCGGCAAGGCCTGGCGGTACGTTATGGCCGGATGATGCAGAGCATCGCCGGCGCCCATTACAACCTTTCCCTGCCGGACAGTTTCTGGCAGGTATGGCAGCGTTCGCTGGACAACACGCAGTCCCTGAAGGACTTCAAGTCCGATCAGTATTTCTGGCTGATTCGCAACTTTCGTCGCCGCAGCTGGTTGCTGATGCTGTTGTTTGGTGCATCACCGGCCCTGGATGCCAGCTTTGTCAGTGGCGTGAAGCACCAGCTCAGCCCGCTGGGCAACGAGACCTGGTACGGCCAGCAAGCCACGTCCCTGCGGATGAGCGACCTGGGCTATCACAATAACGCCCAGTCTTCCCTCAACATCTGTTTTAACGAGCTGAGCACCTATACCCAGACACTTGATAGGGCTATCCACACACCGTGGCCAGCCTATGAAGCCATAGGCACCCGCCGTGGTGACGAGTTTATCCAGATCAATACCAGCATTCTGCAGATCGAAAACGAGTATTACAGCTCGGTCCGTCCGAAGCGCACCACTGAACGGGCAGAAAAACCAATACAGGCTCTGGAAAGCCGGGGCGTCGAATATGTTGAGGTGCGTTGCCTGGATCTGGATCCTTTCTCGCCGGTGGGACTGACCGCACCCCAGATCGATTTTCTCGACTTGTTTCTGCTGGGCTGTCTGCTTCATGACAGTCCGCGCATCGGGGATCTGGAGTGCAATCGTCTGGACGATAACTACAAGGACGTGGTTGACCGGGGCCGAGCTTCGGACCTGATGCTGGAGTGGGGCGGAGCCTCAGTGGCTCTCTCCGATGCGGCCCGCCAGGTTGTCGACGACCTGGCGCCGCTGGCCGAGTTACTGGATAGCTGGCAACAGGGGAACCGGTATGGCAATGCGCTGGCTGTGCAGCAGGAAAAGCTGGCGAATCCGGAGCTGCTGCCGTCGCAGCGTGTCATGGATGCCATGTCGGCAACCGGTCAGGGACACCGGGAATGGACGCTGGAGCTGTCCCGTCAGCATCAGCAAAGCCTGCGTGCCGCAGCACCCGGCGCAACCTCACTGGCTGCTTTTGAGCAGATGAGCCGTGATTCTCTGGCAGAGCAGGCCCGTATGGAAGCCGAGCCTCAGCCGGAATTTGGCGTGTTCCTCGAAGACTACCTCAAAGCCTAGCGCTGAATGACAAACGTGGTAAACAGCACATCGGTCACCTGTTCACCGGTCTGCTGTTCTTCCATCACAGCATTGATACGAAGTATGGCTTCTTCGCGGAGTGAGCGTTGCCCCTCCGTCGATGAAAGCTGATCCAGATCCTGCTGTTCTCCAAAAAGCATGACCAGTTCATGGCGGAGCCTCGGCATGTGGGTTTCAATAGCGGCTTCGGCTGTTTCTGTGGCGACCCGCAAGGTGATGTCTGTTTTCAGATAGCTGGGTCGCTCGGCGGGCGGACCGATATGGGTTACGAATGCCGGCGACATATCGACATAGGCCGTATAGCGTGGCGCTTCCGGTTCCGTTTCAGTCGGGGTTTCATCCTGCGCTATCGCAGCTGACGCAAACAGCAGGGAGGCGATGAACAGGGCTGGCCAGCGAAGTAGGAGTCGTTTCATAGGGTACTTGTGTTGCCCGTTTATTTGTTGGAACCTGTGGCGGCCGCCGCGCTTCCGTGATCAGGGGGGCGAAGCGCTCCACGGGCCTGGTGTGCCGGCCAGAACCGGCGCGTTAGATAATGAGAATAACAGGACACCGAAAGTCCTGCAGCCATTCACGTCCATTCTAGAGGTTGATTGAACCATGCGCCGACTGATTTTCCTGCTGGCTTTTTTGGTGCCTGCCGTATTGCTGGCGGTGGCGTTCTATATGGAGTACGTCATGGGGCTTGAGCCTTGCCCGCTATGCTGGCTGCAGCGGTTTGCCTTTATGGCGGTTGGGCTGGTTGGCCTGATCGCGCTGTTGCACAATCCCGGCAACGTGATGGGACGTGTCTATGGTCTGCTGCTGGCGGTGTTTGCCGGTGTCGGGGTTGGTCTGGCGGGCCGTCAGCTCTGGCTGCAAAGCCTGCCACCCGACCAGGTGCCCGCCTGCGGACCATCAGTGGAGTACATGCTGGAAGTGTTTCCACTGATGGATGTGCTGATGACGGCCATGCGCGGTACCGGTGATTGTGCGGTCGTTTCCTGGCGTTTCCTGGGACTGAGTATTCCCGGCTGGACGGCGGTTTTCTTCGTGCTGATCATTCTTGCCGGGCTCGCAATTCTGTTCGGCGCTGTTCGCAGCCGCAGGTCTCAGGGCTGGATGAACTGAGGCTTGCCCCTGCGGAGCTGATTGGGGTAACTTGACGGACAATCCTGACAATTGCACGCTCAGAAACGCCGGGAGGCACCATGTTAGAGAATTGCCGTAATGCGAAGGAGCGCTGGGGAGGCGTAAGCGATCTTATCGACCGTTGGCTCAAGGAGCGGCAGGAGCTGCTGGTGCATTATTGCGACGTCTCTGATACCGCCAGAATATCGGCACCCTCAGCCCTCAGAGGTGCTCTGGAACATTTGTGTGAGGTGTTGGTGGACTATGTGTCAGCCGGGCACTTCGAGGTCTACGAGCAGCTGATTCAGGAAGCCAGAGAGTTTGATGATGGCGGTGCTGAGCTGGCCGAAAAAATATACCCGAAAATCACGGAAACCACCGGCGTGGTTCTGGATTTTAACGAGCGGCTGGACGGTGGGCCAGAAACCCGCAGCCAGGAAGAGCTGATGGCTGAGTTATCTCGGCTGGGGGAGTCTCTCGAAACCCGCTTCGAGCTTGAGGACTTCCTGATTGAGCATCTGCACAATGTTCACGGCGGCCGGGTGATGTCGTCTGCCTGAGGTCTTAGGTCACGGGGCCGCCTGACAGGCACCCGTGACCCGTCCTAAAATACGTTGACGGTTTTTG
>NZ_CAXBDN010000306.1:0-4700 GCF_963974375.1 uncultured Marinobacter sp. | reverse complement strand
ACCAGCGCACCCTGCCCTGGTTCTACTGGACCGGTGACACCCGCATGCGCTGCATGCACAAGGCCATTGATGCCACCCATCGCAACGGCTACGCCCATCATATTCAGCGGCTGATGGTGACCGGCAACTTTGCCCTGCTGGCGGGTGTTCGCCCGGAAGACATTTGCGACTGGTATCTGGCGGTGTATGTAGACGCCTACGACTGGGTGGAACTGCCCAACACCCTGGGCATGGTGATGCATGCCGATGGCGGCTACCTTGGCTCCAAACCCTACGCCGCCAGTGGCAAGTACATCCAGCGCATGTCCGATCATTGCGCCAACTGCCATTACAACGTGAAGAAATCCACGGAAGACGATGCCTGCCCCTTCAACGCCCTTTACTGGCATTTCATTGACCGTCACCGGGATGCCTTCGCCGGCAATCCCCGCATGACCATGATGTACCGCAACTGGGAGCGTCAGAAGCCCGCGCAGCGGGAGGCTCTGATCCGGCGGGGCAACTGGCTGCTGGCTCACCTCGAGGACCTGTGATCCGCTTTCGCGGGATGCTGATTCGTGATATTTCCCGGGTCAGCATCTATGCTTAGGGAAATACTGGTGAGAAGTGATAAACGTGAAGTTGCTTCCAGCGCTGACCGCCACGATATTGGTTCTTGTCAGCAGTAGTCTGTCAGCCAACCGGTTGGATCTGTACACATTTCATTCTCCGCCCTACCAGATTGAGCAGGTGGCAGGCGAAGACCCCTACGCCGTTCACGGTACAACCGTTGACAGCGTTCGCTGTATCGCCCAACGATCAGGCTGGGACATGCGCGCGCAGCTGGTTCCCCAGAACCGTGCGATTCATGGTCTGCGCACGCAAACCATCGACGGCTATTTTGCGGTGGATGAGTCAACCCTGCTGAATGAGTACGCCTTGCCGACCGCCCCTGTTGCCCTGGAAAAGTGGTACTTCTACTCGCTGAATCCCATTGACGACTATACCAATACGCGCCTGGCCGCCATTGCCGGTAGCAACGAGGCACTCTGGCTTGAAGACAGCCCCTACGAACTCACCATGACGGTGTCCCATCCGCGCCAGTTACTGGCACTGCTGGAACGTGGGCGGGTAGATGCGGTAATGCTTGATCAACGGGTGATGGGGCTGTTGCAACTGACCGACAACGGTATTGGCCGTCTGGCCAGCAGTTTCATCCGATTTGCGCCACTGCATCTGTACCTGAACCGGCGTTTTGTCAGTGAACATCCGGATTTCATTGACCGCTTCAACCGCAACATCGATTCTTGCGTGCGCAGCGATTTCACCTTGAGCCAGGAAGAAACCCGAACGCTTGAACTTCTGGCGCAGGACCTGATGGCAGAACTCCAGCGGGAGATAGATCTCGAGCACTTTCTCTCTCAGCCGCTGCGTCACGAGCAACTCAGCGACATTCTGAATGCCGACGCGCTATGGCAAGCCCTGGCACCGGAATCACCGTCTGACCTTGCCCGGGAATTACTGATACGGCCAGAGTCAAAAGCGCTGGCAACATGGAAGGCCACGCACCAACCGCTGATTACCGAAGTCTTTGTCATGGACCGTCTCGGGGCCAATGTCGCTCTGTCACAGCTTACCTCTGACTACTGGCAGGGCGATGAAGAGAAATTCCAGCAGATTATTGAACAGCCCTCCGGTAGCCTTTATCTGGAACCCGTGTATTTCGACGCCTCGACCCAGACCTTTCAGATCATTGCATCCATGCCGATTCGTGCGTCATCGACTGATCGGTTGCTGGGAGCCATCGCAATCGGCCTCAACATCGAGCGGGCACTGGTCAGCACCAAACACCCTTCGCCGACCAGCAGAGCACGTCGTGCTGAATAAACCGGCTGTCTTTTGCTGAGAAGCCATTTCATATTCATCCGAGATCCTGTCCGGCGGTTACCAGTTCCCATGGCAGGAAAACGATGGCGGGCAGGCGTCCCGATGGATGTAAAAATCAGATAAACCCTGCCGCGCAACGCAGTTATCAGGGCCCGCAGTGGCTCCGTAGATCCGCGGATTAACCAGACGGGGCACTAGGGCGGCCCCACTTCACAGGCCAGAACCAGCGCCCAGAACTCGGAAAAATCGTTCACCACCACATCCGGCTTGTCGGGGTGCTTATGGGTCCCCGGGAAAATCCGGTTCAGCCACGGCTGATCCCACTGGGCACCATTGAAAAATACGGCGGTGAATCCCGCTCGCTTCGCAGCAATGACGTCGGTGGTACTGTCCCCCACATACCAGACACTGGGATCCGGCGGATAATCCAGCTTCTGCGCCGCCAGCAGCAACTGATCCGGATGGGGCTTTCGCAGGGGCGTATCATCTCCGCATACCTGCACATCAAACAGATGAGACCAGCCGGTGCCATCAACGGCAGCCAGTTCATGCTCGAAAAACTCCCGGTCCCGGTTGGTGATGACACCGACCAGAATACCCATTCGGCGCAACCCTTCCAGCACTTCCCGGACTTTGGGTTCAAAGGCCTTCACCGTGCCGTAGTGATTACGGTAGTGATGATTGAACGCCTTGTGGGCAATCTGCTTGGCTTCCTGGTCTTCACCAAACAGCACCTCGAAAATATCGGTGCGGGAAATTTTCCGGTCGGTGCTGACTTTCGGATGTAACCTGGCGAATTCCCGGACATAGGCCACCAGGCGGGCATCCTCCGGCGTTTTGCTGTCCTCCGGCGCCACCATACGGTCCATCAGCTTCAGCGTTCGGAAATCCGGCAACATGTCGTCCACGGCGTGGTACATGGCATCCAGTGTGTCTACCAGAGTGGCGTGCCAGTCCAGAAGCACAACGGAAGGCCGTATCAGTCTGACCACCGCCGGGTGCCAGTCAGCCTCAATTCGGGGCTCCGGGCGTTCTGGCGCAGGGAAAGGCCGGGGGCGGACGGTCGCCGGCGCCTGCTCAAAGGCTTCAGGATGAGCCCGTTCCTGCAATGCGAGCAAATCCATCAGATCTTCAAAACTGTCGAGGATGGCCACCGGTGCATCGCGATGGCTGAACCAGCTATCGATACGGCCCTGCTCCCAGCAGGCGCCGTTGTAGAACACACCGGAAACGCCGGCCCGGCTGGCGGTGAGCATATCCACATAACTGTCACCCACATACCAGGCCCGGCCATCTGCCGGCAGCCCCAGCTTGTCCAGAGCCTTGAGAATGACCTCCGGGTCTGGTTTGTACTCGGTGACGTCGTCGGCACACACCGTTGCGTCAAACAGGTGCTGCCAACGGCCTTCGTCAACCACACTGAGCTCCCGGTCAAGAAATTCCCGGTTGCGGTTGGTGGAAATCGCCAGTCGTATGCCTATCTGCCGGAGCGCGCACAGATATTCATAAGCACCGGGCTGAAATGGCTTCACCTGGCCAAAATACCTGCGGTAACAATCGTTATAGGCCTGATGAGCAATGGCTTTTGCCTGCTTGTCGTCGCCGAAAATTGCATTGAAAATATCGGTACGGGAAACCCGCCGTTCGGCAAGAATTCTGGGGTGGAGCCGCCGGAATATCCGGATATAGCGCACCAGCCTGGCGTCGTCGGCAGTTCGACACTGATCCTCAGGCAGCAACCGTTCCACCAGACCCAGGTCTTCAAGCTGGGGCAGCATGTCCTCCATGGCGCTGAACATGGCGTCGTGAGTGTCCACGAGTGTACCGTGCCAGTCGAAAATGAGTACCGATGGCGGCGGCAGGGATTCAGCGAAGCGAGCCATGTAACCTCCCGTGAGACAGATCAACCTGTCTCTCAGTTAAACCCATTTGCAGCCAATCCACCAAACCCCCTCACATTACATGACAGAGAATTGGTTTTTCTCCGGAGTCCCACCATGCGACTATAGATACGGGATGTCAGGCACCTTCTGGCCTGGCCGTCCCTATGTTCGCTTTCAGGGTATATCCGGGGTCGGTCAGGGGTACAGCGCAAAGCTGGGGACCGGGAAAGACAGGAAAGGAGACCGTTTTGCGTCACTCTATACGTTTCACACTGTTGCTGTTGCTGATGCCTCTGACGGCAGTGCTGACAGCAGCTGTCTGGTTGATTCAGGTGCCCGCGCTGGCCGTCCTTGACCGGATGTGGGAAGGCATTTGCCAGCAAACCAGTCTGGTTCCTTCACTGTGCCTGCAACCGGAGGCAACGGCACTCTGGTCCCTTGTTGCTCTCGCCACAGCATTTACGGTGTTGTGTGTCAGCTTCATTGCTTCATGGCTGATGCGTTACTGTGCCAGAGATCTGCAACAGCAGTTACTGGAAGTTCAGAAAGGTCAGCGTGACCAGCTGGCGGATCAGGTACCCAGGGAAGTTCAGGGGCTGGCCCAGCAAATCAATCGCTTGCTCAGCGTTCGCCCGGGCACCGTAGAGCCGGCATTACAGAGCCATCCAACCCCGGCTACACCGGAACAGCCCGTAACAAAACCGCTGCCGTCCGCCGCCCCCACCCGGGCCCGGGCGGTCTTTACCGCCAGTGAACCCGCAGCCGCTGACGACAAACCAATGACCGCTGCAGTGGACAAGGCCCCCACAGACGCGAGCACTGACACCCGCCCCGTCAGTACCGCTCCAGATGCGGTTCCGGTCTTCCGCAGTGGCGCGCGCAACGAATCCGTTGCCACATCAAAGGCGCAAGCCGCCAAACCCCGCCAGCCGGATGTCGAAAAGCCCCACA
>NZ_CAXBDN010000305.1:0-4725 GCF_963974375.1 uncultured Marinobacter sp. | reverse complement strand
TGCCATGGCCGCCCGGAAGGTATCCCATTCGCCGGCGAGCAGGGTATCGATGGTGTAGAAACCGGTGACCGTCTCCGGTGGCAGGTACATGATGTCGATCCGGCCCATGGGCGCCGGCGCCCAGCCCAGCAGGTAGTAGAAGATGTACATCAGCGCCAGACCCGTGAAGAAGGTGGGCAGGGACACCCCCGCCGTTACCAGAAACCGGCACAGATGATCCACCCAGGTGTTGGGCCGGGTGGCCGCCATGACCCCCAGTGGCACCGCGATCAGAAACGACAACAGCAATGCCCCCAGGGTCAGTTCCAGGGATGCCGGTAACCGGGTTGCCAGTTCCGACATCACCGGCTGCCCGGTGGAAACCGCCATACCCAGGTCACCCTGGGCCAGATCCGTCAGGTAGGTGGCAAACTGCATGGGCAGCGGCTTGTCCAGGCCCAGATTGCGGCGGACCTGTTCGATGGACGCTTCATCCGCCATGGGTCCGGCGAAGTAGGCTGCCGGGTCCCCGGGCAGGGCCCGGGTCAGCAGGAAGCACACCACCAGGATGCCGAATACGGTAGGCACCGCTTGCAGCAGGCGCATGCCTACCCGCCTTGCTTTGATGGCCAGGGACACGATGGCGTCTCCTTATGGGTGGATCAGACGGGTTTCAGGGACCGGATATCCATCTGACGATGGAACCAGAACTCGTAACCTTCCACGCTGGTGTTGAATGCCACGTTCAGGGTCGGCTGCCACAATGGAATCCGCGGAACATCGTCGTGGGCCAGCTCGATCATCCGGGTCACGTTGGGTACGTAATCCGGATGGTCCACCGCCATGTCCAGGGTTTCGTCCACCAGTCGTGCCATTTCCGGGTTGTCGTAGTTGGAGGAGTTGAACAGGTTGCCCTTGATGTAGGCCCAGAAGAAGTAATAGTCCGGGGTGTTCAGCCAGCCACCGAAGTTCTCCAGATGCAGTGGCAGTTTTTTCTCTACCAGGGCCACGGTGCGCCAGTTGGCCCCCGGGATCTTCTCGATGTTCACGTTGATACCGATCTGGGCCAGACTCTGCTGGATCAGCAACGCCGCCGGCTCCGCCCAGTCGGCGTGGGACAGGTTGAACGACAGGGGCACCGAGAAACCGTCCTTGTAGTCGGTTTCGGCCAGCAGAGCTTTGGCCTTTTCGATGTTCAGGGAGTAGGGCGAGCGACGGGGCCAGGCAATGTCATCCACCGTCTCGGAACCGCCCCAGGTGGGCATACCCAGACCGTAGGCCGCCTGTTCAAAAATCCGCTCATAGGGCACCGCCCAGGCAATGGCCTGACGCACTCGCTTGTCCTTGAAAGGCTCAAAATCCAGGTTGGTACACAGGCAGTGAACGCAGTTGTCGATAGGGCTGCTCACCACGTTGATGTCCGGTTTTTCCGCCAGCTCCTTGGCATCCTTGTTGGGGATGTTGTGGGAAGCGGTCACGCTGCCACGCTCGATCAGCGCACGGCGAGTCGACTGAGCCGGCACTTCCCGCAGGATCACCCGCTGGTAGCCAGGCAGGGTTCCGCCTTTCCAGTCTTCATTGCGCTCGTACACCAGCTGCTGGCCGGCGTCCCATCGCGCCACCTTATAGGCTCCGGAACCGGCCGGATTGCGATGCAGGTATTCGGTGGCCCAGGGGTCGTCGTCGGTGGCATTGGCTTTTGCCACTTCCGAGTTGATCACCACCGGAATCGGCGTGGCCAGGTCCGGCAACGCCAGTTTCGAGGAGAACGGCAGGGTAATGCGGAAGGTATGGTCGTCTAACGCTTCAAACTGCTCCGGTGATTCCAGACGTCCGGCCTTCATCTGTACGGTGGGGAAGCCGCCCAGTGAAACCGACCGATCGAAGGACCATTTCACATCGTGGGCGGTGACCGGCTTGCCATCCCAGAAGGTGGCGTCCTTGCGCATGGTGAAGGTCATCACCGTGCCGTCTTCACTGATTTCCCAGGACTCCGCCAGCTCCGGCAAGACCGTATCGTAGTCGTAGCTGAGAGAGCCGTCTTCCAGCGTTTTGGTGCCAAAGGTCACCAGCCGGTCATAACAGTTGATGGCCACCTGATAACTGTCACGGTTGGTACCGCTGCGGTGAATATCCAGGCTGTTGATGGTACCGCCGAAGACCACCACGGCGGTTTCTCCGGTGGCGGCACTGGCAGGAAGAACCTTGAGGAGGGGAAGGAAGCTGGCACCAAGACCCAGACTGGCGGTCCCCTTGAGAAACTTGCGACGATCCATTTTGCATACTCCTGAGCGGGTTTGTTGTGAAATGTGTATGCAACCGATACGCCAATCTCTTTCCCTTACTCACCAAAAAATTTCTAATTCTTTAATAAACAGATATTTAGCGGACGCCAGGGGCAAAACACCGGGGCAGTAAATCAAGGGGGTAACAGGCCGGAAAAAGGTGCATGCACCGTCAGGGGGCGACAGTGCCCCGGATTGAAGCCAGTGGATCAACCAGCACTCCCGGCATTGCGTCCGGGGCTGTGGAACCGGATAATCAGTTCATTGCTAGCTATTGTGACCAGCGACGGTTCAGCGGACATGGTTGATTCAGCCTGTTCCGCCCGAACAATGCGCGGCACTGGCTTCACTCATTCAATGGTTCAACCACCACCGGACGGCCGACGACACCTCACCCATGGGAATCAACACCAAAAGCTCCAAACAACAGGAAGTCCAGCGCATTATCGAGTCACTGTCGCGGGCGATTGCCCAACACCTGCTACCCCCTGGCACCCGCCTGGTAGAAGCACAGATTGTCGAATCGCTGAACGCCAACCGCAACCACGTGCAGGCAGCCCTGCAACGCCTCGCCCTGCAGAAGATCGTCACCATCGAACCCAACCGGGGCGCTCACGTCAGTCAGCCCAGTGCCCGGGAAGCCCGGGAGATTTTTGTGGCCCGGCGAGCTATTGAACGGGCGATCATCGAATCCATCACCCCGGATTGCATGCACCGGTTCAGAAAGGACGTGAAAGCCCACATGGTGGCGGAGGCTGCGGCCACCAGTGCCGTAGACCGCCGGGCCATTGTCCGGGAGCTGAGTGATTTCCATCGGTTGCTGGGGCGTATCAGCGGAAATACCGTGCTGTCCGAGCTGCTGGACAATCTGATGGTGCGCAGTTCCCTTATTGTTGCGCTGTATCAGCGTAACGATGAGCCTTCCTGTCAGCATGAGGAGCACAGCGAGATTCTGGCGGCACTGAAGGCCGGCGACAATGACCAGGCGGCAGCACGGATGGCCCACCACCTGAACCACCTGGAGAACGAGCTGGCTCTGGACGACAACAATGAACCGGAGATAGACCTGAAAGCCGTTCTGACCAGAGTGCTGGCCTGATGATCGGCTTTCAGTAAGGGTTTATCGGAAAGGTTCTGTTCATCTGATTGCCCGTCAACCACCCATCAACCGGGCCGGTGTCCGCTCAAAACTTTGCCGACCCGCCTTGAATGCCATCAGCGGCTGACTCAGTTCAGCGATGACGGTGGCGGGCGTAGCCGCATCCAGCACCATGAAATCGGCCTTGCAGCCGGGTGCCAGTCCGTAATCCGGCAACCGGATCATCCGTGCCGACTCCTCCGAGACCCAGGCCAGACAGCGGGCCAGCTCTTCCGGGGTGCCCAGGTGGCTGACGTTGGCAAACAGGTTGGCCTGACGGATCAGCGAAACATCTCCAAACGGCGTAAACGGATTGCCCACGTTATTGGTGGACAGGGAGCAGCGCACGCCGCAGGCGTGCAGCTTCGGCAGGGGCGCCACACCCCGGGGCACATTGTGGGTGGCGTCGCGTCCGGTCAGAAACAGGTCCGTCGCCGGTAGTGCGGTCACCTGAACACCCGCTTCGGCCATGGCCAGGGCAGTTTCCTGCAATTGCTCCGGCGGTAGAGCCGAGAGTTTGGTGACGTGACCGATGGTTACCCGGTGCTGCCAGCCATGCTCCAGGGTGCAGCGCACCACTTCCGGCACCGTCATGCCCAGTGGGTTCAGATCAAAATCCAGGTGCAGGTCCAGATCACAGTCGTAGCGCACCGCCAGCTCGAACAGACGACGGATCTGCCCGTGCGGATCGTCATCCATATAGGGACAACCACCCAGCAGATCCGCACCGTTTTCCAGCGCTTCGCAGAGTAACTCTTCGGTGCCGGGATTGTTGAGCAGGCCTTCCTGGGGAAACACGCAGATTTCCAGGCTGATGGCCCAGGCATAATCCTGCTGCAGACGGCGAATGGCATTGAACCCGATCAGGCCAATGCCCGGGTCCAGTTCCACGTGGGTGCGCATGTGGGTAGTGCCCTGGGTGATGGCCTGGTCAAGAATGCGGGCGCCACGCTGGTAAACGTCCTCCTCGGTGAACCGGGCCTTCGCTGCACTGGTCTGGGCAATGGCCTCAGTGAGAGTGCCCTCGCTGAGCTCACAGCGATTCATGATGCAGGCCTTGTCGAGATGGATATGGGTCTCGATCAGCCCGGGCAGCACCAGGTGTCCGCCCAGGTCCCGTACCTCCGGCGCCGTTGCACGCTCGCTGAGGTGGGCGACAAAGCGACCATCCTCGATCAACAGTTCGGTCAGCGTATCAGGCTGGGTCGCCAGTCGCAGATTGACCAGACGCAGCTGGCCGGCCTGGTGTTCGGTCCGGGTCATGCCACTTTCTCCCCAAGATAGGCAGCTTCCAGTTCGGGGTCGTTACGCAGTTCTGCCGCC
>NZ_CAXBDN010000304.1:0-4734 GCF_963974375.1 uncultured Marinobacter sp. | reverse complement strand
GGCGATTCCGAGCGTGGGTTATCATCCGTCACAATCACCTTATCGGCACCTCGCTCCGCTTCCCGGGCCATATCGGGACGTTTGCCGGAATCGCGGTCGCCGCCGCATCCAAACACGCAGATCAGACGGCCGGCCGTATGCGGACGCAACGCTGCCAACGCATTGGCGAGGGCGTCGGCGGTATGGGCGTAATCGACCACCACCCTGACACCATTGCCACCGGCAAACACCTCAAGCCGGCCCGGAGGCGCGGTCAGCATCGCCACTGCCGCCTGTATCTTGTCCAGGGAGGCCCCAAGACTCAGTGCCGCTGCCATGGCGGCCAACAAATTGCTGGCGTTGAAACTGCCCATCAGTGGCGCGGTTACTTCAAACGGGCCCCACTGGCCGTCCATCGCGGCTGTGAATCCCTTTTCCGTGGCTGCGAAACGGGTCATCCAGAGTTCGGTCTGGGATTCATGCAGGCTGTAGCGGATCCGATCACACAATCCGTCGGTCTGTTCGTATAGCTGACGACCGAACGGATCATCAAAGTTGATCACCGCAAAGTGCAGGCCTTCCTGCTGGAACAGGCGGGCTTTGGCGCTGGCGTAGGCTTCCATGGACCCGTGGTAATCCAGATGATCCCGGGTCAGATTGGTAAATACCGCGCCGGTCATGGTGACACCATCGACACGACCCTGATCCAGCGCATGGGAGGACACTTCCATGGCCGCAGCCCGACCGCCCTTACCCAGGATTGCGAACAGGGAACGGTTCACCTCAACCACATCGGGCGTGGTGTGGGTCGCCGCCATCAATGCCCCGGGCATACCGTAGCCCAGGGTGCCAAGAACGCCGCAGGGAATACCCGCGCCGGTCAGAAGCTGACTGATGAAATGGCAGACCGATGTCTTGCCATTGGTACCGGTAACACCCACAACCCGCAGACGCCGGGAAGGGTGTTCGAAAAAGCGGTCTGCAATCTCACCCACTCTGCGACGCAGGGCCGGCACCGGAACGATCAGGGCACCATGGCGCTCATGACAGGGTGCCGGCCGCACGGTTTCAAGAATGATGACCGTGGCGCCGGCTTCGATGGCCTGATCAACGTAGTGGTCTGCCGGGGTCTCACGCCCCGCCAATGCCACAAACGCATCCCCTTTACGAATCAGACGACTGTCCGTTCGCAGTCCGTGAATGGTCACGTCGAAGACGGAAGGAACATCAACGATGCCCTGAAGCAGTGTATTCAGCGAGCTCATGCACATAGCGTTACCCCCGCTCCCCGCTGGCCGATGGCGTGCCGTCAGCTGCTTTCAGCTGCGGGCGCACGTTCAGCAAGCGCAAGGCGTCACCCATAACCCGGGCAAACACCGGCGCCGCCACCTCACCACCGTAATAGTCTCCGCCCTGGGGGGCATCTACGGCTATAACGGTTACAATTTTGGGATCGTCCATGGGCGCCATACCGGCGAAAATAGCCTTGTACTGGCTCTTCTCATAGCCCTGGGCGCCGACCAGATGCACCGTGCCAGTCTTCCCGCCCGCCGAGTAAAGTGCGGGTAACGCCCTGCGACCGGTGCCGTTCTCGACCGCATCCCGCAACATATCCCGTATCTGGGCGGCCACCTGCTCTGACAGCACCCGCTCGCCGGCCGGCGGTGTGTCAACCCGGATCAGACTCAGCGGGTAGCGAATGCCGCCATTGGCCAGGACCATATAGGCCTGGGCAAGCTGCAATGCGTTGCTGCTCATGCCGTAGCCGTAGGACAAGGTGGCCTCCTCAACCGGACGCCAGCGATCCCCTCCCGGTAACACTCCGACAGCCTCGCCCGGAAAGCCGACACCGGTGGGCTGCCCCATACCCACACGATAATAAAAGTTGCGCAAGGCCTCACCACCCAGCTCTGTGGCAATCAGGCTCATGCCCACGTTACTGGACCGGGAGATGATGTCCGTCATGGTCATCACCCCGTAATTCCGGTGATCCCGAATGGTAAAACGGCCAAAACGACGAAAGCCCGGCGCGGTATCCAGGGTTTGTTCTGCGGTGAACAGGCCACTTTCCAGCGCCGCCGCCATTGCCAGCGGCTTCATGGTACTGCCCGGCTCAAACAGATCCGTCACCGCCTTGTTGCGCAACCGCTCAGGACTCAGCTGGCTGCGATCGTTCGGGTTGTAGGACTGCTGGTTAACCATGGCGAGCACTTCACCCGTATCCACGTCCAGCATCACCAGGGTGCCGCCCCGCGCGCTGTGGGCCTGAACGACAGCCTTGAGCTCGCGGTAAGCAAGATACTGCAGCCGAAGGTCCAGGCTAAGCGCCAGATCACGACCTGGCCGGGCATCCCTGATCAGCGAAAGGTCCTTGACCAGATTGCCCCGGTTGTCACGAAGAACCCGTTTGCGACCGGTTTCGCCACTGAGCCAGTCATTAAAGGCCAGCTCGATACCCTCCTGGCCCCGCTCATCAATATTGGTGAAGCCCACCAGATGGGAGGCCACTTCGCCAGCCGGATAATAGCGGCGATACTCCTGACGGCTGTAGATTCCCGGAATTTCCAGCGCCAGTACGTCCCTGGACAGGGACGGCTGCACCTTGCGGCGCAGATACATGAACTCACGGCCGGCAGGCTGTGCAAGGCGACCCCGCAAACCGGCTTCGGTCATTCCCATCAGGGCTGCTGCCGTCGCCAGGCGCGGGTCCGTCGGATCCACCTCTCGCGGGTTCGCCCAGAGGGTTTCCACCGGCGTGCTTACGGCAAGCGGATCGCCGTAACGATCAGTAACCAGACCGCGATGAGCATCGATGGGCTCGACCCGAATCGTCCTGACATCCCCTTGCTGGCGCAGGAACTCCTTGTCAATCACATGCAGATCTACCAGGCGCCAGCCAATCACCACACTGGAAAGCAGAAACACACCGACAACGGAACCGAACCGCCAGGCTTTAAGCCCGGCGATCAGCCGCTGTCCGAGTCCTGTTTTACTTCCCTGGTCTGACACCTGGCACCCGCCTGTTATGGATTCTGCGTGTTATCGGAACATCTGACGGGTACCTGAAGGCACCCCCGCCACCGGTACCAGCACGATATGTTCGCGTCCCGGCACAATCATTTCGAGGCTGCTGGCAGCCTGCTGTTCTATCTGACCGTGAGCGCTCAGCGCACTCTGCTCCAGCAACAACTGACTCCACTCGCGCTGGTAACCATCACGAGCTGCCTGAAGCTCCGACAGCGTGTTATAGAGGTTCCGGTTCTGGTGCGCACTGACTGCCACACCGATGCCTGAACCAATCAGAACCAGCGCCAGCCCCAGGGTAATCAGCACCCGGCGCTGGGCCAGCGCGGCGAAAATCGCCAGCGACAGCTTCAGTGCCCCGCCAACCCGACGCCGTACTTCCTCACGGCTAAGCACGGGTGCCTGGGCCGGTTTGTCCACGGTAACTGCGCTCATTGTTCCCTGCTCCTGTCGTCTGATCGGCGCTCCAGCACTCTCATCACGGCGCTGCGCGCCCTGACGTTGTCACGAATTTCCTGCTCATTGGCCTTCAGCGCCTTGCTGACCAGGCGGAAAGGCGTCTCGATTTCACTGGCGGTAACCGGCAAGCCCCGGGGCAACTGCGGCCCCTTCGCCAGATCGCGCATATAACGTTTCACAATGCGGTCTTCCAGCGAATGAAAGCTGATGACGACCAGTCGCCCGCCCGGTGCAAGCAAGCGAACCGCTGCTTCCAGCCCTGACTCAAGATCATCCAGCTCCCGGTTGATGAATATCCGGATGGCCTGAAATGTGCGGGTAGCAGGATGCTTGTGCTTGTCTTTTTTCGGGACCGCCCGACTGACCAGCTCTGCCAGCTGCCGTGTTGTTTCCAGTGGTGTTTCCTGGCGCTGCATCACGATCAAACGGGCGATGCGACGGGAAAATCGCTCTTCACCAAGCCGCCAGATCACCTCCGCAATGTCTTTCTCGTCGGCGCTGTTGAGCCATTCGGCAGCACTTGGTGACCGGGTAGTATCCATTCGCATATCCAGCGGGCCGTCTTTCATGAAGCTGAAGCCCCGGGCCGGATCATCCAGTTGCGGTGAAGACACGCCCAGATCCAGCAAGACACCGTTGACGGAGCCTTCCGGCCAGTTTTCGGATGCTGCTGCAGCCGTCATGTCAGCAAACGAACCGTGATAAACGACGAAGCGGCCATCCTCGGCCGCCAGCGTTTCTCCGAACCGGATAGCCTCCGGGTCCTTGTCGACCCCGAGCAGCCGGCCCTCTTTCGCCAGCGTGCCGAGGATCAAACGGCTGTGACCACCTCTTCCGAAGGTACCGTCGATGTAACGACCTGCCGGCTCCGTAATCAGCAGTTCCACCGCCTGATCCAGCAGCACGGAGCGGTGGAGAGACTGACCACCAGCGACGGTGGAGTCAGAGGGTCTGGTCATAGGGATAACGCCTCCATTTCCGGTGGCATATCGTCGTCTTCACCGGCCTCATCCAACCATGCGAACCAGCGCTCTTCGCTCCATAACTCCAGCTTCTTGCCCTGGCCGATCAGCATCAGTTTTTTCTCAAGACGGGCG
The DNA here is from genome assembly GCF_963974375.1 of uncultured Marinobacter sp. Taxonomy (GTDB): domain Bacteria; phylum Pseudomonadota; class Gammaproteobacteria; order Pseudomonadales; family Oleiphilaceae; genus Marinobacter. The sequence continues at coordinate 175 of NZ_CAXBDN010000304.1, read as the reverse complement.
TAACTGCGCAGCGTCGGGGGAACCAGGACACGACCTGCCGAGTCCAGCTCAAGCGGCGTCGCATGCCCCAGGATCAGCCGCTGAAGGCGGCGGGCGGCCTTGTTCATGTTGGGCAGACGGTCGATCTCGGTACGCAGCGTTTCAAAGGCGGGCTCGGGATACATCAACAGGCAGC
>NZ_CAXBDN010000303.1:0-4781 GCF_963974375.1 uncultured Marinobacter sp. | reverse complement strand
GGCTTCTTCTTCAGTAACGAAGATCGCATCACCCGGTTCGACCAGGTCATGGCCTGCGATGTGGAGCGTTTCAAGGCGTTCTTTCAGGGCATGTTGAAGGAAGGTGTATACCTGGCGCCCTCGGCATTTGAGGCTGGTTTTACAACTGCAGCACTGAGCGACGACGACATAGAAGCTACCATCATGGCAGCTGAGCGGGTAATGGCGACCCTGTGAGGTCCCCGGTCAAGCAAGGATCCCGGCTGGACAGACACGCCTTGAAGCAAGTCAGAAGAGACTGTCAATGCTGACTTGATAGACATGATTGTCATAGCGGTACTGGTTTAGTGAGCTGTCATTGTTGCGGTATCCAGCTGCGACACTGACACTCCAGGCTGCTGTAAGCGCATATTCGGCCGCCAGCTCCACCCCGAAAAGATGATCGACCCGGCGCCCCGACTCCCCCTCGGTATTTCCCGAGAGACGATAGGGGTCCGGGTAATCACTGTAACGATAGGCCAGCTCGCCGCCCAGGGTCCACGACCGCCACCCCCGATAGTCCAGCTTCAGAATAGACTCCTGGCGTCGTGGCGACACGCTGAAAAATTGGTCTTCCTCGGCAATATCCTCCCGGGCATTGAACTCCAGACTCAGGCGGGCAGATGCCCGCCAGTGCTTCCAGTCATGGCGATAGCCTGCCCTGGCGAGATACCGCATGCCCCCGTAACCTTCGAAGCCATCAAACGCCCTCACCCTTGAGACAATCAGGGACAAATCGCAACGGCCATTGTGACTGAAGGATCTGCAGTTGTTTCGCCGGTATTTAAGCAGCAGTGAGGTGTGCATCTCCCGGGGCTCGCCGCCCAACTGGAAGTAACTCTGTCTGAGTCCGGCTTCTCTTCGCGCCTCAACCCCTCGGGAGACCCAAGCCAGACCAAGCTCGCCGGCGTCACTGGTGAATGCATCCTCGGAATGAAACTGACGACGGAAGAGGCTACCGGAGACATGGAGTGCCTGGGCTGACCTCTCGCCCTGCCCCAGTGCCAGAATTGCCCCCTGGCCCGCCAGCACCACTTCGCTGAAGCTATCGGAAAGGCCCGTGGCCACGCTTTCAGGACGCAGCGCAAGATTGTTTTCATAACCCGCTCCCAGGGAGACAAACCTGAGCCAGGGTTCCGAGACCGGAAGGGGGCTGGAGGGCTGCTCCTCCAGCTGTATCTGCGCCAGTTGACGCAGCTTTTGCTCCTCCGTCGTCTCCAAAACCTGCTGAAACCAATGCCTGGCTTCCAGAGGACGTCCCCGGGCCCGGGCCACCAGGCCAAGATTATATCTGGCTAAAGCATCGTGACGACCGGATAACAGCCCCTGAAAAGCTTTCTGTGATAAGTCATATCGTTCGATGCGGTAATAAAGAACACCTAGATTGTAGCGCAGGGAAGGCGATTTCAGACCCCTGGCGCGGGCCGCTTCAAGCAGCTCCCGAGCCTGCTCCAGATCCCCCCGGTCAAAGGCGGCCACACCGGCCTGCATCAGAAACTCAGCGTCGTCTTTCCGGGTGGCAGAAGCCTTATCAGCCAAGGCCCCAAACGGCATCAGAAACAACCCGACCAGCAGGCCTATGAGGGAAAGGTGGAGCAGGCGAGGCAAGCAGATCTCTCCGTGTAATGGCTGTTACCGACAGAGACAGATTAAAAGTGACGGAAGTATAGCAGCACCTGAAAGACGACCAGGAAACAAAGCTCAGCTCAAAGAAAGCTGCGGCAATGAGCTCGGCACCCCACCCGGGAGGGTGCCACGCAAGGCGAGATTACAAGCTCAGGGCGGACCGCCCTTATCCGGCACGTCGGGCCGTCCTCCCGGGTCCATCCCATGTTGCGGACGATCTCCCCCCATTTTGTCCCGGGAAGATTCTGCCGGCAGGTCCAGCCCGTCAGCGCGTCGGCCCCTGGCTTCCTCAGAAATCTGACGTCCCAGGGCGCGCCCTTCGTCGCGCATATCATCGGCCTTGTCATGCCCCCTTGCATCCTCAGAACCGCTCAAGCGTCCTTCGGAGGGATCCGGCAAATGCAGCTCCTGTACGAGACCATCGGCCAGATCTTCGTCGTCAATCACCATCCGCATGGTGACATCAAGGCCATTCCGATCACCGGCCAGAAGGCTTGTCGGGGACAGCACCAAAGCAAGCACCAACGAGGCGATTGAACCGAACCTGAATAGCCTTATGGTGGTCATGAAGACGGCTCCTTACTCCTGTCGCTACCCGTAGCAGGTATGGAAGCCCGAAAGGTCCTGGTATTGCTGCCATCGTCCAGGCGGGCGACGATTTCTCCCCCCTCTGGATAGGCAATACGCAGTGGCAGGGCGATGACATTGTCCCCTGGCTTCAGATTCACCTGCCAGGTCAGCTGGTGTCGCCCGGGGAACGGGGTCAGCTCCACATGTGGAGGCAGTTCAAGGGTAAGACTGACATTATCCAGCTGTGAGCTTGAGGTGAACGCAAGTCTCACCGTCTGCTCCCGGGGCTCAACGGGTGACGCCGCCCGGGTTGTCTCTTCCCGCACTGGTGCCAGCTCCGGCTTCAGGTGCGACCTGGGGGCCAGGGCCAGACCCAGTACCAGCGCGGCAGCAACGGCACCTCCCAAAGCGGGTATGGCCCAGCGCCGTCCGCCAGTATTATCCCGGGAGGTAGCGGCAGCCAACACGCGAGACTCAAAATCCGGAGTTGGTTCAGGAATCCTGGCCTGACGGACAATCTCCCCGGCGATCTGTTGCTGCAACGACAAGCGCCTTGCGCACAAATGGCATCCGGCAATATGCCGCTCCAGCGTCAACGCGTCCGCAGCAGCAATGGCTCCATTCGCGTATTGGTCAATGTACTCACGGGCCTGGCGGCAGCTTATCATTTTGGTCACCTCAATCATCCACACGCTCGCCAGGAACAAAAGGTTCCAGTTCCGCCGCCATGATAACCCTGAGACTGGCGCGACAGCGATGGAGTCGGGACTTGACGGTACCCACAGCGACGCCCAGAACCTCAGCAAGGTCTTCCTGACGCCAGCCATCCACATCATGCAGCAACACCAGAGTACGCTGATCCGGCGAAAGTCTGTCCAGGGCCCTTGCAACGGCACGCTGCAGCTGGTCATCCCCGAGTTGCCGGGCCGGCCCGGCACCACTGTCCACGAGAGTGTCGAGAAAGTCGACCGCCGCATCGTCGGACATCAGGCTCGAAGCCGAGCGATCGGCCTGCCGGCCGCGCTTGCGGGTCAGGTCGATGAAGCGTCGATACAGTACTTTGTTGAGCCAGGCTCCCGGTTGATCTACCTGATAAAGCTCGTCCGCCCGGGGAAATAGCTTGACCAACACATCCTGAACCAGATCCTCGGCGTCTTCACGCTGTCCGGTAAGACGATAGGCAAATCGGTACATGCCGCCGAGATAAGGGCGGACACAAGCGTCGAATCGTCCAGAGCGGGAGCGTCGGAACGGAATGAGTACCACTAAAGCAACCTGGGATTCAGTGTTTGAATGGGCCTTATACCAGAAAAAACAGCAGGGCGCGCAGTCTTCCCTCACCAAGAGCAATGATTGCAGTCTGTACATTTTGTAATATGATCGACTGGAACCTTAGCGAACCAGTGAGCGTTGTATCCTCAGGCGGCACGACTTTTCAGGTCAAAGCGCCAAAGAACACTTAAGGCCCGCGCTTTTCAAGTTTGGGCTCATCCTCGGAGGAGAACGCATGAAATATCAATTGATCAAGAGTTTTGGTGTGGCAACGCTCGCAGCTGCTGTTGCAGCGTGCGGTGGCAGTGGCAGTGGCAGTGGCAGTGGCAGCAATGACAGCAGTTCAACCGGAACCATGTCACTGGACATCACCGATGCACCCACAAGCCAGTTCTCAAAAGTCGTGATCACCTTTACCGGGGTAACCCTCAAGCCCGCCGATGGCGAAGCCATCGTCTTTGATTTTGACGAACCCAAAGTGCTTGACCTGCTGGAACTTCAGGGAGGCGAAACAGCGCCATTGCTGGAAGGCGTGGAAGTTCTGGCAGGAGACTATAACTGGATCCGCCTGACTCTCGACGAGGACAACCTCTATGTTGTTGACGACAGCGACGGTGGAGGCCAGAAAATGCTTGCTGTGCCTTCCTCTGTTCTGAGACTCGTCAGCGGGTTCACGGTGGCTCAAGGTGCCCAGAACAACTTCACCATCGATTTTGACGCCCGCAAATCCATCGTGAACCCTCAAGGTAGCCCGATGGGCGCTGACTATTTCCTGAAGCCGGCCCTTCGCCTGGTCAACAACCTTGACGTTGGCTCCATCAGCGGCCAGGTCGATTATGCCACCATCAACTCCGATGATTCGCTGGTAGCCTGTGACTACGAAGGCTCGGTGTATGTTTATGAAGGCATTGTCGACGAAACAGATCTGTCAGACCTCAACGTCAACGAGACCGAGGGGCAGCCCCTGATGGTCATCCCGGTAACCCTTGAGGAAAGCCTCTTCAGCTACACGGCGGCCTTCCTTAACGAGGGAGACTACACCATCAGTTATTCATGCCAGCTTGATGATAACGAGGACAACGACACTCTGGAGTTCCTGGGAACTCAGAATCTGACGGTTGTCGCCAATACTCAGACCACGGCCGAAACCATTCCACTGACCGAGTAAACCTGTTGGTCAGACTTTACGAGTGAAGTAAAAGCCCCTGCTGAGCAGGGGCTTTTTGGGTCATAACTGATCAGCCCGACTCTGGGCCTGATCGGCACCAGCCACATTGCCCCGGGCCCGGCGTACG
>NZ_CAXBDN010000302.1:0-4830 GCF_963974375.1 uncultured Marinobacter sp. | reverse complement strand
GGATGACCTGGCCGAAGCCTCACCCCTGAGTGACCGACTGAAAAAGGATTGACGGACTAGTGGTGGCAGACAGATCCGTTCAGCAGCTCTGAAACCTGATCCGGACATTGAGAAGCTCGCAATGTCCGGATCAGGTTTCAGATTCAGGCGACGGAAACGGATCCGAGCTGGCGGGCCTTCAGTCGGGCAATGTGCTTCTGGCTGAGGGCAACAAATCTGGGGGTAAGGCCTTCATCTTCGTAGATTTCAAAACCATCTTCATCATAGGCCACGACCCGGCTGCCCTGAACGTAGGGGAAGCTGGTTTCGAGTTCATCGAGAGCCGCAGAGATCAGATCACGCATCAGATCCTGGGGAGATTTCATGGGATACAACGAGGCCAGCCGCTGCAATGCCTCATGATGCTCATCCGCCAGATTCATGAAATAGGCGTCCTGTGTCAGGCGACCCTGAGCGTAGGTATCCCAATATTTGATCAGATCTTTAATCTTCATCTTTACCGACTCCTGCCTGTCGTCAACCGCTGCCTGGTTTCTGAAATCCGTTAAACAGGACTTCGACTCAACCAGATTCTCACAAAAAGTGTAGTTGAATCCTGCTGAATACAAGACAGGAAGTCGGTAACGATTTGTACTTATTGTGCAACATTATGGTGCGGAAGCGCACATTTCTGGTGCAAAAGACGCCTCCGGACTCACCTGACACGATCGCGTCTCCTCTGGTCATATTTTTCTGCGCACCTTCAGCGCTTGTTTTCAACACCCTTAACCGACTGCCAGATGGCATCCAGTGCCTCCAGGCTTTCCTGCTCCAGCTCCCTGCCCTGCTCTGCCAGTGCCGCCTCGATGGCCCGGAAACGGGTCTCGAATTTGCGGTTGGTACGACGCAGGGCGGTGTCAGGATTTACTTTCAGGAATCGGGCCAGATTGACACAAACGAACATCAGGTCACCCAACTCGTCCTCCAGTGCATCCCGTTTGTCAGGGTTTTCAAGGGCCTCGGACCAGGCTTCGCGGAGCTCTCCCAGCTCTTCCTCAAGCTTGGCAAATACCGGGCCGATGTCTGGCCAGTCAAAGCCATGGCGGGCGGCCCGGCGTTGCAGTTTTTCCGCGCGCACCATCGCCGGCAAGGCTCCGGGAATATCGTCAAGCCGGCTCGCCGGACCTGCATCCGCCGGCTCGTCCCGGAGTGCGCGTTCCGCCGCCTTGATCTGCTCCCAGCTCCGGGCGATGGCGTCCTGGTCCGGCCGGTTATCCGGATCAATCCGGCTGGCCAGGGTACCGTCCGGGAACACGTGAGGATGACGTCGCAACAGTTTGCGCACCAGATTGTCGACCACGGCGTCAAAATCAAACAGCCCCTGCTCGGTACCTATCTGGCTGTAGAAGATGATCTGAAACAGCAAGTCCCCCAGCTCGTCTTTCAGGTGCGGGTAATCTTCCCGTTCGATGGCATCCGCCACTTCATGGGCCTCTTCCAGGGTATGAGGGAGAATGCTCTGAAAGGTCTGCTCAAGATCCCAGGGGCAACCGGTTTCCGGGTCCCGCAGGCGCGCCATCAGGGTTTTAAGATCAGCAAGGGTGTAACTTTCGCGATCCGGATCGGGGGTCTGGGTCATGATCGTTTGCGCCTGACGTCGATGATATTGGGCAGGTTGCGGATCTGGGCCAGCAGCCGGGCCAGTTGCTCAAGACTGGAAATCTCGACGGTCACCTGCATGGTGGCGGTGTTGTCGTCGGTATTGGTCAGGGTTTGCAAGGCCAGTACGTTGCTGCGGGACCCTGACAGGACCTCGGTAATATCCCGCAGCAAGCCGGAGCGATCATAGGCATCAATCTGGATGTCCACCGGGTAGACCGCCTCTGGCTGGCCTCCCCAGCTCACCTCGATGATGCGGTTGGGTTCGTACTCCCGATGATGCAGAAAGCTGATGCAATCCTGACGATGCACGGTGACGCCGCGTCCCACGGTGATATAACCGCCGATCGGATCACCCGGCAAGGGCTTGCAGCATTTGGCGACCTGGGTCTTGAGTTTGCCGACACCGCGGATCTGGATATCGGACTCGGTGTCGTAACTGCGGTTCTTGCTGCCCAGCAGTTTCAGATCCAGCTGTTTTTCCCTGGGCTCCAGCATCTGCTGCGCAACATTGGCGACGTGGGTCGGGCGCAGATCACCAGCACCGACAGCCGCGAACATATCTTCGGCGTCGGTATAATTTACCTTCCTGGCCAGCACGTTCAGGTCCGTGTCATAAAGTGACAGGCGCTTGAACTCGTCTTCCAGAATCGCCCGGCCATCGACAATGTTGCGCCCGCGATCCTGCTGTTTGAACCAGCTGGTCACCTTGGCCCGCGCCCGTGACGTCTGGATATAGCCCAGACTGGGGTTCAGCCAGTCACGGCTGGGCGCCGGATTGTTGGAGGTCAGGATAGTGACCTGATCACCGGTTTTCAGGGGATAGGTCAGGGGTACGATGCGTTCGTTGACACGGGCTCCACGGCAGGCGTGACCTACCTCGGTATGGACCCGGTAAGCAAAGTCCACGGCGGTCGCGCCCTGGGGCAGATCCACCACATGACCTTCCGGTGTGAACACATAAACCCGATCCGAGGCAATGTCGCTGGTGAGATGATCCGCCAGCCCGGACAGGTCACCCAGGTCTTCCTGCCACTCCAGCACCTGGCGCAGCCAGTTGATCTTGGCGTCGTAGCCGGTTGACCGGTTACCGGTGTCCGTCCCCTTGTAGAGCCAGTGGGCGCAGACGCCCAGTTCGGCTTCCTCGTGCATCTTGTGGGTGCGGATCTGTACCTCCATCACCTTGCCCTCGGGCCCCACTACCGCCGTATGCAGCGACTGGTAGCCATTTTCCTTGGGATTAGCGATGTAGTCATCGAACTCGTTGGGAATATGACGCCAGAGGGTATGCACAATACCCAGGGCCGCGTAGCAATCCTGAACTTCCGGCACCAGAATCCGTACCGCACGGACGTCATAAACCTGGCCGAACTCGATGCCCTTGCGACGCATCTTTCGCCAGATGCTGTATATGTGTTTGGCGCGCCCTGCCAGTTCGGCCTTCACACCGGAATCACGCAGTTCGTCGCCCAGTTCCTTGAGCACGCGCTGGATGTACCCCTCACGGTCCAGGCGCTTTTCATCCAGCTGCCTGGCAATTTTTTTGTAGGCGGATTCGTGCAGGTAGCGGAACGACAGATCTTCCAGTTCCCACTTGATATGGCCGATACCCAGTCGGTGAGCCAGCGGTGCGTAGATATCAAACACTTCCCGGGCAACCCGCATACGCTTGTCCGGCGAGACGTCCTTGACCGCACGAATGGCGCAGGTCCGCTCGGCCAGTTTGATCAGCGCCACCCGGACGTCATCAATCATGGTGACCAGCATCTTGCGGACATTGTCCAGCTGACCTTCACTCTGCCCCAGGACATTGCCCTTGAGCGGATGATGAATCGCCGAAATGGCGGCCATCTGGACCACGCCCTGAATCAGACCGGCCACCTCATCACCAAATTCGGTGCGGATTTCCTCGAGCCCGACGCGACCCTCCCTGACCGCCCGGTACAGGATGGCGGCCACCAGACTGGCCTGATCCAGATGAAGCTCCACCAGTACCTGGGCCATTTCAATGCCCGTACGGAAACTGCTGGAACCGGGGGCCCACAGCCGGTCTTCCTGCACCGCACGCAGGTCTATTTCGGCACTGAGCTCGCAAGCCCGGCGAAACTGGTCCATGTCATCGAGCCGGGTCTGGGATGCGATTTTCTGGACCCAGCTCTCTATGTCTACCTGGCCGTCCTCGGTAACAGCGTAGTCTTCCCGTACTTTTACCATGCCATATTCACTGTATCAGACGTATCGTATCCACCAGGCCCACGGGCTGAGCGCGCGGTCCGGTGAATGAGCGGTTGATCAGACCTGTCAGCGCGCTTTTCGTTCAAACAGGGCCATCGATTCCACGTGGGTGGTGTGGGGGAACATATCCATCACGCCCGCCTTGACCAGGCGATACCCCTTGCTGACGATCACTCCTGCGTCCCGGGCCAGAGTCGCCGGATTGCAGGAAACGTACACGATCCGCCCGGCACCAAACGCCGTCAGGTGCTCGCACACCTCTTCGGCACCGGAACGGGGCGGATCAATCAGAATCTTGTCAAAACCCTCGGCGGCCCAGGGTTCGCCGGTAAAATCACCCTGCAGATTGGCACCGTGGAAGCGGACATTGTCGAGCCCGTTCAGTGCGGCATTCTCGCGGCCCCTGACCACCATGGCATCATCACCTTCAACACCAACCACCTGGCCGGACTTGCGGGCCAGGGGCAGGGTGAAGTTACCCAGGCCGCAGAACAGATCCAGCACCCGTTCGTCGGGCTGAGGGTCGAGCCAGTCCAGCGCCTGCGCGATCATACGCTGATTGATATCGGCATTGACCTGGGTGAAATCCATGGGATGAAAGGTCATGGTCAGGTCAAAGTCGGGCAGCCGGTAACTGAGCCGTTCCAGTCCGCCCTCTGGCCAGATCCGGTGCACGGTATCCGGACCCTTGGGCTGCAGATAGATATGCAAGTCCCGGGCCTTACCGAAGTCGACCAGCGCCGAGTGATCGGCAGCGCTCAGGTCTTTCATGTTGCGGAACACCAGCGCCACTTCGTCGTCACCGCAGGCCACCTCGACCTGGGCAATGGTGTCAAACGCCTCCATGCCATGGATCAGTTCACGCAGATCGGTGATGCGCTCGCCGACCCGCGGATCCAGCACCACGCAACGTTCAATGTCCGCCAGGAAGCTGTTGCGCTTCTCCCGGAAACCCAC
>NZ_CAXBDN010000301.1:0-4861 GCF_963974375.1 uncultured Marinobacter sp. | reverse complement strand
TTGTTATTGCAGGCTTTGGATACAGTTTCAGCCGGTTGAACTCACGGATTCAGGTAAAAGTTAGTCCGGCATAGGGTTTGCTAGCCGGCATAGGGTTTGCTATTGGGTAGCCTCACAACGTAGCTAGATCCTATGCTGAACATTAAAAGGAACTAAGTTCAATGGAGTTGAGCCGAATGATAATAAGTATAGGTAAAGTAAAAAGCATACACACGCTGAAGGTTTTTGCTGCAGCCGCACACTACGGGAGTTTCACTGCGTGTGGCCAAAGATTGCACATGACCCAGAGTGCGGTGAGTCAACAAATAAAGCGTTTGGAGGATCTTGTCGGGTCAGAGTTGTTTTTTCGTCAGGCGCGTGGAGTAAGACTTACAGATCAAGGCCGTTTGCTTCTGCAACAGATAACGCCACTAATATCCATGGTTAACGATGGTCAGAGAAAAGGATCAGAAAATACACCTGTTATCAGGATGGCTATGTCACCGGTTATAGCGGAACAGTGGGTATCAACGTATCTACCGTTGTTCAGAAAGTTATTTGATAGCTTCAGACTTTGTGTACTTGAGTCGAGCATCAATGACGATGAGCATGATGAATCTGATATAAGGCTGGTTCAAGTTCATGTAAATGATGAGAGATTCATCGATGAAAGTTGGTGTTTCTGTAATCGTGATGAAATGGTTGCTGTGTGCTCTCCTCAATACCTTGAAATGATCAAAGTGGATGCCAAGAACTGGGTGGAGAAATCGTGCTTGCTAGAGAGTCACTGCCATATTAAGGGAAACAGAGGCTTATCCTGGGATGCGTGGTTGGCCGCACAGGGAAAGCTGGGGGCTCAGTCTGACGAGATCGTTGTATTTGAAAGCAACAGTCTATCGTTGCAAGCAGCGAAAGCGAATTGTGGTGCCGCCTTGGCTTCGCTGGCAGAAATTAGTTGCGACCTGCGAGATCGGTCGTTAGTCGTGTTGCCCGGGTGCCCAGTACCTGCCACCAGCTCTTATTATATCAAGATGAGAAACACTAGCGATTACCGTCATCAGCAAGCTTTGGAATGGTTGCGAAAGAGTATATATGCAACCGTACAAGGTGCAGTACATAGTGTCAAACTTGTCGACGCGGTTTGAGGAATACACTCTGCTCTTAGACTCCTACAAGTCATAGCTAAGTATCCAGTCGGCCAGTTAGGTAAATGGTAAGGCCTATGATTGCCAAGTTCTATACCTATCGAATTTTCTCGAGACTGTATTTTCATGTCATTGTTATATTTATGTATTTTACCGCGCTCGAATATGGCCTGGTAAGAACCATTCTGCTAATTGCGGCCTATGGATTCTCAATTACGATCGCCAGTGGTATTGTCAGGTACAATGCACAATTCTTGTCGGCCAAAGGTATGGTACTGACTGGGGAGTTTGCCAAACTAGCAGGTATAGTCCTGCTTGTTTTGGGCACGCAACAGACAAGCGTCAGTTTTTGGGTGCCGCTTGTTGGCCAGATTCTGGGAGGGGTTGGGTTTTGCTACTCCATTAGCTCTGATATTGGGCTTTTGTCCCAATCAAACTCAGAGATTACTCAGGAAGAATTTGCGAGAGTCCAAAGCAAATCGCAAAGCTTGATGTTTATTGCCACGATGGCTTCTGGCCTTGCCGGCGCCATTCTCTACAATTATCAGTACCAATGGCCATTCCTGGCGACCCTTGTTACTAATGTCGTGGCCATATTAACTGTGCTATCGTTCCCATCAACCAGCACCCGGTCCCAGACTCGTCGAAATGTGTCGACAGACCACAGTACCCCGCCAATCTTAAGTGGATCTGTCAAATTCTGGATGACATATTATGTGGTCGGCCGAATTGCCACATTGGCTCCCTTCATTGGATTTCTCCCGTTCTTTTTTATCCAACTGCAGCCAGACCCCTACACGTTCGGAACTGTACTGAGTTTCTTCTCACTCGCTGCGTTTGTTTCCGCTTACTATGCCAATCAATTGGATCGCTTTCTTGGAAGTAATGGGTACTACTGGCTTAACGTAATGGTTATGCTATGTGGAATGATTTTATTCACGCTCTGCGAGTGGATTGCAGAGTATCATCGAGATCCTTTCCCTGTCGCCTGTGTTGCAACATTATTGATTGGCTTCGGCTCCGGTTGCATTCGACCACTGTCCATGAGCAAGCTTCAGTTGAGCGACAAACCTGCCCACGAAAGGACTTATGTACTGTCGACCATGGAAAAAAAATTTGGCCTGTTTAATTCTATCGTGCTTATTGTTGGAGGGGCACTTATTTACATCGGAAGTTTCTCCGTCGTCATGCTGGTTCTAACAACTTTGTATTTTTTGACATCCATTTTCAGAAACGTTGCCTTGACTGAAGAGTGATGGTTGCTAGCTTTGAAAGCAGAGGATTGGGCCAGCAATACTATGCGGTCGTATAACTATTCGTCATCCCAGTAACTGACGGCTGAAGACTCTCGGCCGAAAAAGGAGAAAGTGCGTTCTTCTCCCGGGCCGCCAGGGGCTGTACCGACGAATACCCCAAACTTTCCAGAATCCGGGTACTCCATAATGTCCGGTGCTTCCATCGTACTGATGCATATATAAGACAGTGTATCATCGGAGTTGTTGATGATCTGGTGGGCATTTTCCGGACCACCAGCAGGTGCGCAAATAACATCACCCTCTGTGATGTTAAAAGATTCTTCTCCAATTCGGATGAGCCCTTTTCCTTTCAAGATGAAAAACATCTCTTCGTTTACCCGGTGGCTGTGAAACGGCCAGGCACGGTAACCAGGTTCCACTTGCACCACTCGATAACCTAACTTCTTTGCGGGTAGTAAACAGGAAATATCAATGGTATGAGCTTTGAACTTTTCGTTGTAGTGGCGCTCGGTAAGAGTGAGCGTAGGATCCTTGATGTTCACAATTTTTTTGGTCATAACTGGCATCCAGTATCAATTCCGTATTTTCAGTCAACGTCCATTCGACATCAGACATACTGCCACTTGATGAGATGGCCAAGCAACACTATATGTGTAACCGGCAATGCCATCATCCATAAGATACATGCGGCGCTCTGCCTTGTTGACCTTTACGAGGTCAATGGCAAAGGTGGGGGCAGTCTGGACTGAAAGAAGTATCGACAGTAAAAAGGGCTTCAAACGATCAGCTGGCATCCTTGCTTTGACCTCTTGAGTTGAGTCCTTGATCATGGTTCCGTGTGTGAAGTCTATACTACGCTGGCAATCAACTTAATGTCGCAAAACGGCTCATGTTTTGCTGGACGGCCGAACTGCTCTGAATATTCAGCTGTCTTGTAAAACCTGTGTAAACCACCCCTTCAGTCCTGTCACTCACCCCTTGCATTACCGATAATCCACCAAACCTTTTACCTGGCTGGCGTGTTGCCTGCGGGGTTGGATGGATTAACCACCACTGCGAGGTATCAATGCACTCTCCGGCTGCTGTATCCAGGCAACGACACCTTGGTCGCTGGCTTTTTTTGCTGGTTCTGCTCGCTGTTATTGCAGCGGGTGTCTGGTGGTGGCTGCAGGACCGGGAGCAGGACCTCGGATTGCTGACCATTGCGGTGGAGCAGGGGGATCTGGAGGACCTGGTGACCGCCACTGGTGTGCTGCAGCCCGGCGACTTTGTGGATGTGGGAGCCCAGGTGTCTGGCCAGCTCAAGGTGCTTCACGTACGCACCGGTGATGTGGTGAAGCAGGGTGATCTGCTGGCAGAAATCGATCCGACCCTGTATCTGGCGCGGGTAGACGCCACCCGGGCCCAGCTGCGCAACCAGCGCGCCCAGCTGACGGAACGTGAGTCGCAATTGCTGCTGGCGGAGATCCAGAACCGGCGCCAGCAGAACCTGCTGCGGGAAGAGGCCACCAGTCAGGAAGCCGCCCAGACCGCTGAAGCGGCCCTGCGTTCGGCCAGGGCCCAGATTGAAGCCCTGAACGCGCAGATCGAACAGACCGATTCTACCCTGCGGGCGGAAGAAGCCAACCTGGAATACGCCCGCATCTATGCCCCTATGGATGGCACTGTGGTGACCATTGATGCCCGCCAGGGCCAGACCCTGAACGCCTCCCAGACTGCGCCGCTGCTGATGCGGATTGCGGATCTGTCGGTGATGACGGTAGAGGCCCAGGTGTCGGAAGCGGACATTGGCAAACTGCGACCCGACATGCCGGTGTACTTCACCACCCTGGGCAGTCAGCGTCGCTTCCGCAGCGAGCTGGAGCGCATCGAGCCGACACCGGTGGTAGAGAACAACGTGGTGCTCTACAACGCGGTATTCGATGTGCCGAATGCTGATGGCCGGCTGATGACCAACATGACTGCCCAGGTGTTCTTTATCAACGCCGAGGCCCGGGATGCCATGCTGGTTCCGATGACCGCCCTGCGCTTTCCCGATCCCCGGGATCGGAGCCAGGCCGTGGCGCAGGTGCTGGGCAGCAATGGCCAGCCGGTGGAGCGTGCGGTGACCGTGGGCGTCAGTAACCGGGTCCAGGCTCAGATACTTGAAGGCCTTGCCGCCGGTGATCGCGTGGTCAGTGGCAATCGTGGCGGGCCCGGGGGAGCCGGGGGCCAGCGTATGCGGATTCAGGGCATGAGGTTCTGACCATGACCGCCCAGACCAGAGCCCGCCCCGACGAGATTTCTGATACTGCCCTGGCTTCCCCGTTGATCGAACTGCAGGACGTCACCCGCACCTATCACAACGGTGAGATCGCGGTGCCGGTGTTGCGGGGCATCAATCTGAAGATCTACCGGGGCGAATTCGTGGCCATCATGGGGGCATCGGGCTCCGGCAAATCCACCCTGCTCGCCTATCTCGGCGGTTTCCTCGACCCGGTG
>NZ_CAXBDN010000300.1:0-4881 GCF_963974375.1 uncultured Marinobacter sp. | reverse complement strand
TCCTTGTCGAGAGCGCCTTCCAGCCGGTCCACGGAGACCGAGTGGAAGAACGAATGGTGCAGGTCGTCCTCACGGCTCCACTGCACCCGTACCGGGCGACCATCCATCTGGGCGGCCAGGGCGCCGGCTTCCAGCACGAAATCCGGCTTGGATTTGCGACCAAAACCGCCGCCCAGCAGGGTGACGTTGACGGTGACGTTCTCCGCATCCAGCTCCAGCATGCCGGCCAGGGCATCCCGGGTCAGTTGTGGGTGCTGGACCGGTGCCCAGGCTTCGACCTTGCCATCAGCGACCCTTACCACGGCCACCGGCGGCTCCATGGGCGACTGGGCCATATGGGGCATGTAATAGGTGGCGTCGATCTGCTTATCGGCATCCCGGAAGGCCTGTTCGATATCACCACTGCTGCGGATCACTTTGCCCGCTGACCGGGATGCTTCTTCCAGAGACTTGCGATAGCTGTCGGACTCATAGTTGGCGTTGTCGCCGGCAGGCTCCAGATTCCATTCGATCTTCAGGGCACGGCGCCCTTCCAGGGCGGCCCAGGTATTGGTTGCCACCACGGCAACGCCACCAAGCGGGGCGAAGGCTGATGGCTGGCTGGCGGCTGGCAGCGAAATCACTTTCTCGACACCGGGAACTTTGAGGGCCGCACTGTCGTCAACGCTGGCCACCGCTGCGCCGTAAACCGGCGGTCGCGCGATCACCGCATACAGCATGTTGTCGAGAATCACATCGGCGCCGTAAATCGCTTTGCCGGTCACAATGTCTTCGCCATCAATGGCCTTGGGGCGCTGGATATCTGCGGTCTTCACACCCTGGGACGGCCCGCTGTCCTTGCCGATGTAACGGTGCTGGTCAGAGGATTTGAGTACCAGGCTGTTCCGGTCCGGAACGGCCATATCCCGTGCTGCCATGGCCAGTTCGCCAAAGCCCAGGGTGCGGCCGGTGGGCGTGTGCTCTACCTGATGAACGCCGGCGACACAGTCGCTGACATCCGCGTCCCACTGCTTCGCAGCCGTCTGCTCAAGCATGGTACGGGCTGCGGCCGCAGCCCGGCGCATGGGGTTGTACCAGTGCCGCATGCTGCGGGAGCCATCAGTGTTCTGGTTACCAAACCGTTTTTCGTCACCGGGCGCCTGGGTGACCTTGACCCGTTGCCAGTCGGCACCCAGTTCATCCGCAGCCACCATAGCGAGACTGGTACGGATACCCTGGCCCATTTCGGCCCGGTGATTGGTAAAAGTGACGGTGCCGTCTTTATCGATGCTGATGAACACATTGGGGTTGTCGACCCAGCCATTGGGCATGCCTTCCGCGCCGTACTTGGGTTCTTCCTCGCTGGCGGTGGCAAAATCCCAGCGGGCGGCCAGTACCAGGGCACTGCTGGCAACGACGCCTTGCAGGAACGAACGGCGGCTGACGTTGGCGATCATCAGGTTGCTGGTGGTTTTCATGCGCTTGCCTCCCCATTGTCAGCGGCCTGGTGAATGGCATCGCGAATACGGTTATAGGTTCCGCAGCGGCACAGGTTGCCGTTCATGGCTTCACGGATGTCGTCGTCACTGGGCTTGCTGTTTTCCTTGAGCAAGGCCGTGGCACTCATGATCTGTCCACCCTGACAGTAACCGCACTGGGCCACACCCTGGTCCAGCCAGGCCTGCTGAACTCGCTGACCCACGGGGTCGGCATTGATGGCTTCGATGGTGGTCACCGCTTTACCCTGGGCGGCACTGACCGGGGTGCTGCAGGAACGGACAGCCTCACCGTCCAGGTGCACGGTACAGGCGCCACACATGGCCATTCCGCAACCGAATTTGGTGCCGGTCAGCTGGACCAGGTCGCGGATTGCCCACAGCAGAGGCATATCCTCGGGCACGTCCAGTTCGTGGGTCTGACTATTGATTGTCAGGGTGATCATGAGTGTTCTCCCATCCGTTTTCTGATTTTTTTTGATTGTCTCAGTAAAGACGATGAAGCCGAAGACTGCCTCCTTTTTCTGGCGGGGGCAGTATAACGGCATCAATCCGGGGGCAGTATGACAGCGGGTTCAGGCTTCGCCCGGAAAGGGCTGATCGGTGTCAGCCCCCGTCAACAAAGGCTTGTGGACATGTCACTGGGATCGTCAGGCCGAGCTGGAACGCGAGTCGTCTTCCGGATCATTCTGCAGGAATACGTCCCGGACCGAGAGTGGATTTCCCTTCTCGTCCTGGACGGCTATCTGGCGGATCGGTTGGCCGCTGCGACGGTCCCGCAAATCCAGGCGCTGGTGATCCGGAGCCGGATTCCACTTGTCACCCCACTGGCGCAGGGCAATAACTACCGGGAACAGGTCGCGGCCCTTGTCGGTCAGCCGGTATTCATGACGGGGACCGTGTTCGCCGACGTCCACTCTGCGCAGCACGTCGTTGTCCACCAGTTTGCAGAGGCGGTCTACCAGGATATTGCGGGCAATACCCAGTTCCTGTTGAAAGTCCACGAAGCGGCGGGTGCCATACATGGCTTGCAGCACAATGAGCAGCGACCACCAGTCCCCCACTTCATTGAGGGCGCGGGCGACGGAGCAGGTTGAGTCATCAAAACGTTTTCTGGCCATGCCCGGAGTGTACCCAATGGGGTTGCAATATGAAACCAAATTGAATAGGGTTGCGTCATGAAACCAGATTGGCTGACCATGCTGGCGTTTTTACGCCGGCTGCGAAGCTGATCCAACGCTGATTGTCCCGGAGAGTTTGTACATGACCATGAATCTCGGCCCCCTGTTTGAGCCGTTCGAACTGAAATCCCTGAAATTGAAAAACCGCGTGGCCATGGCCCCGATGACCCGTAACTTCTCTCCGGGCAACGTGCCGGGTGATAACGTCGTGGCCTACTATCAGCGCCGTGCCGAAGGCGGTGTGGGCATGCTGATCACCGAAGGTACCACTGTTAATCATCCCGCCGCCAACGGCTATGAAAATGTACCGGCATTCCACGGTACCGAAGCGCTGGCAGGCTGGAAGAAAGTGGTCGATGCGGTGCACGCCGCCGGCAGTACTATTTTCCCGCAGCTGTGGCATGTCGGTGCTGTGCGTAAGGAAGGCATGGAGCCGGATCCTTCGGTACCAGGTTACGCGCCTTCCGGTCTGAATAAGGCCGGTGGCAAGGTGGTCTGCCATATCATGACCAAGCAGGACATCAAGGACGTGGTCAAGGCCTTCGCCGATGCCGCTCAGGATGCCAAGGCCATTGGCTGCGACGGCGTCGAGATTCACGGCGCCCACGGTTACATCATCGACCAGTTCTTCTGGGAAGGCACCAACCAGCGTGACGACGAATACGGCGGCAGCATGCTGAACCGTCAGCGCTTCGCCATCGAGATAATCGAAGCCATCCGCGAGCGGGTAGGCCCGGACTTCCCCATCATGCTGCGTTTCTCCCAGTGGAAAATGCAGGATTACGAAGCCAGACTGGCCCACACACCGGAAGAACTGGAGGCTTTCCTGAAGCCGCTGGTTGAGGCCGGTGTCGACATCTTCCACGCCTCCAACCGTCGCTTCTGGGAGCCGGAATTCGAAGGCAGCAACCTGAACCTGGCAGGTTGGGTCAAGAAGCTGACCGGTCTGCCCACCATGTCTGTGGGCAGTGTTGGCCTGACCGAAGACTTCATCAGCGGCACCTTTGCCAGCAAGAAAGCAGCCGTTGAGCAGTCCGGCATCGACGAGTTGGTAGAACGCATGAATAACGACGAGTTCGACCTGATCGCCGTCGGCCGTGCCCTGCTGCAGGATCCCGAGTGGCTGGTGAAAGTGAAAGAAGGCCGCCTCAACGAAGTCGAGCCGTTCGCCAAGGCTTCGCTGAAAGAACTCTACTGATCCGGTAGAGCACCGTTGCCTGTCAGGGACGGCAGGCCCGGTGATGGTTCGCTATCGTTTCAGAAACGCCCGCATCGCATTGCGGGCGTTTTCGGTTTTGCCCAGCTCTGTCGCCAGCTCCATCTCCTGGCAGTAGCCTGCCAGAACACCCATTTCCTCCACTTCCGCCAGGCTTTTCCTCGCCATCTGAACGGCGTTCGGATCTTTGGCCGCGATTTCGGCTGCAATTTTTTCGGCATAGGGCATCAGTTCGTCCGGTGCCAGACAGGCTTCGATAACACGGCGATGATACAGCTCCTGCGCATCCAGCTGGTGGCCGGTCAGTAACATCCGGTTGACGGTGGAATGACCCAACAGTCGTTGTGCATGGCGCGCGCCGCCGAGCATCCCGACAGCCACTTCCGGAATGCCCACGCGCGTGTTCTCGCTGGCCACCAGAATGCAGCAACTGGCGGCAATGCCGAGGCCCGCGCCCAGTGCCGGCCCGTTAATGGCTGCAATGGTGGGTTTGCGACCATGAAGCAGGGCATCGTACATTCTGGCGCCAACACTGGCCGGGCCCGGTTCCCCTGATTCGAGGGCGGCAAGCTGTTCCTTGAGATCGACCCCTGCAGAAAAGCAGCGTCCGCTGCCGGTGATAATCACGACTCGTACCGAGTCATCGGTATCTACCGCCTTCAGTGCTTCGACAAATGCAGTCATCATGCTGAGTGAGAGTGCGTTCACCGGCGGGCGGTTGAGGGTAATGGTGGCAATGTGGTTCTGGACGGACAGCAGGATGTCTGACATAGGGTGCTCGTTGGTCTGGTGATAAATGTATAGGTGGCTATCATCATAGTGGATTTTGCAGGTTCTGCCGGTAGATCTCTAAACTCTCCTGACCGCTCCATGATACTCATGAGGTTGTCTCGCTGAATCTGTCCCGTTTGTGCCCTTGCCGCTTGTAAAACCTGTGTAAACCACCCCTTCAGCCCTGTCACTCACCCCTTGCATTACCGATAATCCACCAAACCTTTTACCTGGCTGG
>NZ_CAXBDN010000299.1:0-4890 GCF_963974375.1 uncultured Marinobacter sp. | reverse complement strand
CGCCTCTTCCGATAACGCGATTTCATCCATGGTCGAAAGACGTTCACCGTACACAGCCAGCCCCGGATCATCGCGACACCCGATGGTTGGACCGAACAAGGCGCGGACCAGGCGCGCGGCCTTGTGCATTCCCGACGTATCAATTTCCGGATCAAACAGACATTTGGCGATCTGGCTGACCATCTGCTTGATGCTGTCGGTCTGTATCGGGCGCTGGGCCAGCAAACGCCGGACCTCGTCCACCAGGCTGTCGAGAATGCTCTCGTAGCCCAGCCTGTTGAGCAGAAACTGGTAAAGGGAATTGACGATCTGCCCTAACCCTTGCGGCCGCTCCCGGTCAGCCTCACTCATCTGGCCGGACAAAAGGTCCAGGTTCAGCGCCGTCACCTGGGTCAGAAAATTCCGGGCCTGCTCTGCCGAAATGCCGGGATGCCGATAGTTACCCATGGCCACGGCCAGCAGGCGGAGCTCGCTCAGGGCTTCAATGGTGGTAAAGTCCGGGGCACCCTGGCGCAAGGTTCGCACGGCCAGCGCCGGCTGCAGGATAGCCGGCTTGCCCCAGTCGCTGTTGGTGAAAACCCCCTTGGCCTCCATGGCCGGAACCCGGGCGTATAACGCGTCCAGCCCATTAGGCGCGGCCATAACGAGCAGTGCCGCTTCAAGTACCTCGGTATTACGCGCTGCGGGGTCCGTCTGGCGCGCAAGAAAAAGCTGATCCAGAGTCTCATCAAAGTGCTCTAAGGCATTGGTATTTTCGGTAAATCCTGGATCGCTCACAATCGGTTCCTTGCCTGCTCAATACGTCGATGGGGATCGCCACAAGATGCTCCTCCGGGCCTCTGGAAGCAAACGGTTCCGGAGCTTTTGTTTCTATTTGTAACCAGTACCGCTATATTGAGGGAGTGATCGGGATCCAAAGCCCCGCCGTATTCTATCGGTGAGATTCTCTCATACCGCATTGTCTCGCCTGTATTTGGGCAACACAATCCCTATTAAAACGACACTGCCTGAAGGCTCAGTTCACCTCGTGCGCGTCTGTTTGCGCAGTCCGTCTGGGTAAACCAGCAAGGAGAACATTTATGTCGACTACATCAGAAAAGCAATTACCCGAAGCCGTCGCAGCCTGGCGCGACCCGGAAATGGATTCGGTCAAAGGCACCGAAACTCCAAAAGATCCGAATAAAGGTTACATCGCCCTGCTCGGCTGGAGTGTCAATGCCATCAAGGCCGCACAAAAGTTTGATCGCCGTTACATTGTTGTTGCGCCAGAATGGGCTACGGACTTTTGTACCGCAAACAATATCCCGTTCCTGCCGTGGGATTTTCTCCGGTTGAATGACCGCTCCTTTGAGATTGCCCAGAAACTCAAAGAGGAAGGTGTCGATGTCGCCATACCGCTGTTCGAAGAAACCGTCGAGTGGTCCGGTGCCATCAACTCTGTGCTCATGAACAACCCGCGTATGTTCGGCCAGTCCATCCTGTTCCGCGACAAGGCACTGATGAAGCGCCGGGCACAGCTGGGCGGCATCCGCGTGGGGATATTCGAAGAAGCCCATGAGAAAGAAGACATAGTCCGCTTCATGAAACGCGTCAACCAGACCCTGCTGAAACTGGACGGCGACCCGGACGACCCGATTCACGTCAAGGCGTTCGACAAGGCCGGCTGCCTGGGCCATCGGATGATCCGCAAGATCGAAGAGATCGACAACATCCCGGCAGAGGAATACCCCCTGCTGATGGAAAGTCACCTGGATGGCTGGGAATTTGCGGTTGAAGCCTGGATTCACGATGGCAAGATCAAGTTCCTGAACATCTCGGAATACGTGACCCTGGGCTATTCCGTGTTCGTGCCCGCAACGGCGGAACTGGAAAGCTGGCGCAATGCCATCACCAAGCAGATCGAGTTGTTGATCAAAACCTTCGACATCCAGTTCGGCCTGATTCATCCCGAGTACTTTGTCACCGCCGACGGCGAAATGTACTTCGGCGAAGTGGCCTACCGTCCACCCGGGTTCAAGGCGTTTGAACTGATCGAGCGGGCTTACGGGTTCAACGCGTACCAGGCGTCCATGCTGGTATTCGACCCCAAGAGCACCAAAGAGGAAGTGGATGCCTTCTTCCCCCGGGAAGTGGTGGACGCGAAAGGCTACGCCGGCTGCTTCGGTGTGTACCCGAGACGTCGTGTGGTCAGCAAACTGGAAATGCCGAAAGAAACCATCGAGCACCCCTACTTCGAATCGCACGAACTGATCGCGCCAACCGAAGAAACAGTGCCTGACCGGTCAGCGTTCGGTACTCACTGGGGACTGGTATTCTTCTTCGGTGACGATCCCATCAAGATGCGTGATCTGCTGAAGGCCCAAGAAGAGCTGGACTTCTACGTCTAGCAGAGACTCGGCGTTCAGAAGAAAAACCGCCACAACAACCAGATAACCCGGTTGTTGTGGCGGTTTTGTCGTTCAGAGATCTCTGGTCATTACTACGCGCGCCCAAAACATCTAGCGGGCCGTGTAACCCCCGTCGATGACCAGCTCACTACCTGTGACGAATTTTGATTCGTCGGACGCCAGGTAGACAACCCCCCAGGCAATATCGTCCGGCTCGCCCATGTGTCCAACCGGATGGAGCTCGTCGGTCATCTGTTTGGCCTCATCCGGATCCAGCCCGGTGGTTTTCAGGTGTGCTTCCACCAGCGGTGTCCAGATAAAACCCGGATGAATCGAATTGACACGAATGTTTTCGGTTGCGTACAGCAAGGCATCGGTCTTGCTCATCAGCGTCACCGCGCCCTTGGACGCATGGTATGGCGGAATATCCGGCGCGCTCACCAGCCCGTAGATGGACGACAGGTTGATAATGCTGCCAATGCCCGCCTTTTTCATGTGCGGTAATGCGTGCTTGGTGCAGAAGAACACACCCTTTACGTTCACGTTCTGGACACTATCCCATTCTGCCTCGGTCAGTTCGTGGGTGGGCTTGTTGGGCCCCGAAATCCCCGCGTTATTGACCAGTACCGTCAGGCTTCCGAATTTCTCTGCCACCTCGTCCAGTACCTTTTTTACCTCCGCTTCGCTGCTGACATCGCAGTGCCAGAAGTCGGCCTTCAGGCCGCGACCAGTCAGATCCGCTGCAAGCGCCTGACCTTGCGGGTCCTGGAAATCCAGAATGGCCACGGAAGCGCCCTCCTCCGCCATGCGAATCACCGAGGCCGCGCCAATACCTACGGAACCACCGGTTACTACAGCCACTTTGCCTTTCAGTCTGTTCATAACAATCTCCCTGTGTCATTGAACCTGGTATTGAATGAAAGAATCCCCCGTTCGAAGTAAGCCAGCCTGCCGGCAGGAGCTGATCACGTCTGATCACATTGCGTCACTTCGCCCGGAGCTTCCGATATAAACGTAGTTGGTACGCGGGACCCTGGGTGCTCCTGGAATGGAAACGTTATGGACGGATATGACGAAGTCTCTGTGACCAGTGTTACGGTAGCGTGTAACAACACCGGCGATACCACCATCACGCACGCGATCGCTGGTTTCTGGTTGCCAGGCTTGACCGAGGCAACTTGCCACAAACTGGTTGACCTGATCATAGCGCTGATGCGCAACCGGCTCACTCGGTGCATTTAACGAGCACACATAAGCCGTTTCGCCATCAGCCCATTCCCAGATCTCACAGTGCCCTTTGACGATGTCTTTTTTCGCGCGATACAGCGTCATCGTAGTGTAATCGGACCGACTTCCCCGGAGGTTTTCGAAGCGGTTCGGGTAATCGGCGACTACTTCCTTCAGATCAGTGCAGGGGTCTGCCGTCAGCTTGGGAGGCGGGGAGCTGGTCGCGCAACCGGTAACAACGATAGAGGCCAGAGCCATGGGTAGTAAACGAGTGCCTGCGCCGGACATAGCGACCTCTGATGTGAATAGTTCGGGAATGGCGCCACGGTTTGCGTGGGGCCGGTTCTAAAAGTCTAGGCCAAAGATGGTGTTTTTACTTCTTCAATAATATTTTGCGCTTGTCATACCACCTGCCACTCAGCCAGTTGCAGATTCGCTTTCAACCGAAGCCGCTGCTGGAGCATACCTTCAAAAACCGCATCCGTTGACCGGCTATCTCCCAGTAATGGCAAGGCGGCCTCTGCTTCCGAGAAAAAGCGGGATTCCAGCTCGGTGCCGATAATGGCACGATCCCACCATTCAATAACTCGGGGACGAGCCTGTTTCAGGACCGAATCAGCAGGCAGCTTTTCTGCTTTGGCAGCATTGGCGGTATGAGATGCCGGTAAGAGATTCCAGAGATCGTTGTTGTTCCAGCGTGACCAGGGAAAACAGTGGTCAATATCGTATCTCCGCTTCGAAAGATCGCTGGCTGTCCAGACGCAATCCACCCTTCCCGTTTCCAGTTGTTTATCAACCAGCTTTCTCATCAGGGAAGTATCTCTGCGCCCTTCAGCCCACACCAACGCCTGATGATAGATGCTGGTTGAGTATCGCACCTCCCAGCTCGCCATCAGGTTAACCCACTCATTCACTATGGCTGGTTCTACCCAACAGGAATACCGGCTGAACGTATCCCACAGCATGGCCGGGACACGGAACACGCCAAAACCGGCAAGAGTATCTCGATCGAGGCGCACCGGGCCGTCACCTATTCGAAGCCGACTGGTACTCCCTTCGAAAACAGGCCGGTTGGTACCCGGCCATGTTGTATAGCGCGCGGGGTTGCCAAGAATGTTGGACGCGGCAGCTCTGATAGCCCGCATCACTACCGGGCCATGCTCGGAGGAAATCGACATGCCTGGCCGGAAATCCATCGGTGACAGCTCACCCAGTTTGTAGAAATCCTCTCCGGCAAACCCATACCCCTTTGAACCCGGAGCCTGCCGTAAACCAT
>NZ_CAXBDN010000298.1:0-4913 GCF_963974375.1 uncultured Marinobacter sp. | reverse complement strand
TCGATGGTGACAGTGCCACTGTTGCGGAACTTTCTGCCTTACTTTCGGCCATCAGCCAGTTACCGATTGATCAGTCATGGGCCATTACCGGTTCCATGAACCAGTTCGGTGAAGTCCAGCCCATTGGCGGCGCGAACGAAAAGATAGAAGGCTTTTTCGAGACCTGCCGCATTACCGGAACGACGGGTAGTCAGGGCGTTATCATTCCCAAAACCAACATCCAGAACCTGATGCTGGATGCCGAAGTGGTGAATGCGGTGAGAGATGGCCAGTTCCACATCTACCCGGTGTCGTCGGTAGAGGAGGCGGTCGAACTGCTGCTTGGCAAGCCCGCAGGCCGGGCCGATCGCAAGGGTGACTATCCCCGCGGTACAGTGTTCGGAGCCATTGCCCGGCGCCTGGCCAAAATGCGGGAGCATGAGCGCCAGGAACAGGAAGCAGCTGAAAAGCATTCCACAATCCATTAACCTCGGTAAACCCGGGTGTTTCGGGCAAGTCAGGCCGGTTGCGGCGTCAGTGGTCTGGCCGGGGTTATGGACAATAACAACAGAACAGACGACGAGGTGAAAATGACTGATATCCAGCAAACCGTCTATGTGGTGGAAGACGATGAAGCTGTCCGGGATTCGCTCGAGTTGCTTTTGAAGTCGGAAGGCAAAGAGGTCAAAGCGTATCCTTCGGCAGCAGATTTTCTCGGTGATTATTCCGAGTCCATGGCCGGCTGTATCGTGCTGGATATCCGTATGCCTGGCATGGATGGCATGGAGCTGCAGAAAAAACTGAATGCCCGGCATTCGCTGTTGCCCATCATCTTCGTGACAGGTCACGGCGATGTGCCCATGGCGGTCGATGCCATGAAAGAAGGCGCCGTGGACTTTATTCAGAAACCTTACCGGGAAGATGCGTTGCTCGAGAAAATCGAGGAGGCGCTGGCCCAGGATCGTGAACAGCGCAAAACCCTTGGTGAGCGTCGTGAGATTGTCCGGCGAATCAAGACGCTGACCCCGCGGGAGTCAGAAATCATGGACAGAATGATTGCCGGCCAGGCCAACAAGGTTATAGCGATTGAGCTGGATATCAGTCAGCGCACAGTTGAAATTCATCGCTCCCGGGTCATGCACAAGATGGGAACCCACTCCCTGGCGCATCTGGTGAGGATGGTTCTGTCCGTAAAGGACCTTATCGACGCCCGGTGATTAACCGCTCATCATGCGGTGAATGTTTTAACCGGCAGTGATTCTATGATTGATCAGGCCAGTGCCGAGCCCACGGTACTTCTAGTTGACGATAATGCCCAGAATCTGAAGGTGCTTTATGAAACCCTCAAGGACCGGGGCTATCGTCTGCTTATTGCCAATGATGGTGAAAAGGCTCTGACTCTGGCAAAACGGCACCTGCCGGAAGTCATTCTGCTGGACATCATGATGCCCGACATGGACGGTTGGCAGGTGTGCGAGCACCTGAAAGCCGATCCGGCCACGGCGGATTCTGCGGTAGTGTTTCTGTCAGCCCTCGATGATATGGACGCCAAACTCCGGGCATTTTCTCTGGGGGGCGCCGATTACATCGCGAAACCCTTCCAGGCCCAGGAAGTGATTGCCCGGGTCAGCACCCACGCCCGGGTTATCCGCCTTGAACGGGATCTGCAACAGCGCAACCGCCAGCTGGAGGGTGATCAGACCCGGATCCTGAATGCCATTAACGAAGGCATCTACGGACTCGACGAACGGGGCAATATCATGTTCGCCAATCCGGCTGCGGCAATGATCTCTGGCTGTGGTATTGAAGACCTGATCGGCCGTAATTTTTTCAGGCTCCACTTCCGGGCCGGGCAGGGCGATGTCCTGCACGACTTCAATGAGGATCTGCTTGAGGCGGCTGCCGGCCTGCCGGTCCAGGCAACCTGCCATCAGGGCGTGGCCGAGCATCAGCGCGGCGTGACCTTTTACCGCATGGATGGCTCCTCGTTCCCGGCGGAGTATCGGGCCACCCCCAAGCGGGATGGTGAGGTACTCAGTGGCGCGGTGGTGGTGTTCCGGGATATTACCGTCGAGCTGGAGAATGAGCAGGCCCTGGACGATGCACGTGGCATGGTTCAGGACCAGCGTGAGCAACTGGCCCATGCCTCCCGGCTGGCCACCACCGGCGAGATGGCCGCAGGTTTTGCCCATGAGGTGAATCAGCCTCTGACGGCCATTACCAATTATGCCCGTGTTGCGCTGCGCCTGCTGACGGCAGAACAGCCTGATCATGCCCTGGTGGTGCAGACCCTCGAAAAAATTGAAGCACAGTCCCATCGCGCCAGTGAAGTGATTCGCCGGATTCGCAGTTTTGTGCGCAAGCCGGCATCCGGCAAGGACGTGCTTTCTGTTGCCGCCTTGCTGGAGGAAACCCGTCAGTTCGCGGAAGTGGACGCCCGCAACAACGACGGCGGGGTGGAAGTTCAGGTTGCCGACGATATTCCGGATGTACTGGCGGATCCCATACAGGTGCAGCAGGTGGCCCTGAACCTAATTCGCAATGCCCTGGAGTCTACCCGCAGTGCCGGCTCCCGGGAGCCCGTTCTGGTTAACGTCAGGGTTGCTGACCCGGGCTTTGTCCGTATTGAAGTGAGCGACCACGGCGTGGGTTTACCGGAAGATTCGGAGCAGCGGCTGTTTCTGCCTTTCTTCAGTACCAAGGAAGAAGGCATGGGTATTGGGCTCACCCTTTGCCGGTCACTGATTCAGGCCCAGGGCGGTGAAATAGGATTTGAACGTCCGGAAAGCGGTGGTGCGCTCTTCTATTTCACGTTGCCGGTCGCACAGACTCTGGCGGAAGCGGGCGAGGCCTGATCAGCTTCTGACCAGTTATCCGGCGATACTGGGTGGAAGCAGAAATAATCCGGAAAAGTTCCGGAAAAGCGTTGACATGAGCGGCGCCATCTTTATAATTCGCCCTCGTTGTCACCGAGCAGTCATACCCCTGACTGTGTATCGCAAGCCCCCGGGTCTGCAGACGTGACAGCAAGTGTGGAGCGGTAGTTCAGCTGGTTAGAATACCGGCCTGTCACGCCGGGGGTCGCGGGTTCGAGTCCCGTCCGCTCCGCCATTTTCCTTTCTTTCTGCTGTTATGATGTTCTCCTTTTGCGAATGCGCACCGCTCGTTACGACGTCTGGCGGTTTTTTACGTTTCTGCCGTTTCTGTCATGGCTTCAGCGTCTATAGCTTCTTTATATCTCTTCCGGTTCTGCTTCGTTAACTGTCGCTTTCTATTGATGTGTCCGCTGTATCGCTCTAACGTAACTGTCTGATGATCGCCGCCTCCTGAAAATCCGGGTACACGGATCTGCGTCGATTCCCACAACCGACAGAGAGAGTTACCGATGCCAGCTTCCGCCGCTGCG
Organism: uncultured Marinobacter sp.; assembly: GCF_963974375.1. GTDB lineage: Bacteria > Pseudomonadota > Gammaproteobacteria > Pseudomonadales > Oleiphilaceae > Marinobacter. Next base: position 1,528 of record NZ_CAXBDN010000298.1, on the reverse strand, counting down.
GGCAAATCCCGCTACCCCCATATGCTTGCCCCCCTCGACCTGGGGTTTACCACCCTCAGAAACCGGACCCTGATGGGCTCCATGCACCTTGGTCTGGAAGAACGCCCTGGTGGTTTCGATCGCCTTGCCGCGTTTTATGAAGAGCGTGCCCGGGGTGGTGCAGGGTTGATTGTGACCGGTGGTATAGGGCCAAACCGTGAGGGCTGTGTTGGTCCTGGTGCGGCGAAAATGACCACAGAGGCGGAGTCGGACCAGCATCGGGTAATCACCGAAGCGGTGCACCGGGCCGACGGAAAAATCTGTATGCAGATTCTGCATGCAGGCCGCTATGCCTACCACCCTGAACTGGTGGCGCCTTCGGCTCTGCAGGCGCCGATCAATCCGTTTACGCCCAATGAGCTGGATGAGGCCGGTATCGAGAAGCAGATCGAGGACTATGCTGTGGCCTCAAAGCTTGCCCAGCGCGCCGGCTATGACGGTGTGGAAATCATGGGGTCGGAAGGTTATTTCATCAATCAGTTCATTGTGGCTCGTACCAACAAGCGCTCCGATGGCTGGGGTGGCAGCTATGAAAACCGTATCCGTCTGCCGGTCGAGATTGTGCGTCGGGTACGGGAGCGGGTTGGCCCGGAATTCATCATTATTTACCGGTTGTCGATGCTGGATCTGGTGGAGGAGGGCAGTACCTGGGATGAAATCGTCCAGCTGGGCAAGGCCATCGAAAAGGCCGGGGCCACCCTGATCAACACCGGTATCGGCTGGCATGAAGCGCGAGTGCCCACCATTGCAACCTCAGTACCCCGGGGCGCCTTCACCGAAGTGACGCTGCGGATGAAAAAAGAGCTCAGTGTGCCGCTGGTAACCACCAATCGCATCAACATGCCGGAGGTGGCGGAGAAGATCCTGGCCGACGGCGCTGCCGACATGGTGTCCATGGCCCGGCCGTTCCTGGCGGATGCCGAACTGGTGCTGAAAGCGGCGGAGGATCGGGCCGAGGAGATCAATACCTGTATCGGCTGCAACCAGGCCTGCCTGGACCACACCTTCAGCGGCAAGCTGACCAGCTGCCTGGTGAATCCCAGAGCCTGCTACGAAACCGAACTCAACTACCTCCCGGCGACGGCCCCGAAAAAGCTGGCGGTAGTGGGTGCCGGGCCTGCCGGGCTGGCGTTCGCGACGGTGGCAGCGGAGCGTGGGCATCAGGTTACCCTGTTTGATGCCGCCGCTGAAATCGGGGGGCAGTTCAATATTGCCAAGCGTATTCCCGGCAAGGAGGAGTTCCATGAAACCCTTCGTTACTACCGGGTGATGCTGGAGAAGCTCGATGTGGACGTCCGTCTCAACACCCGGGTCTCGGCAGATGCCCTGGTCGCCGGGGGGTACGACGAGGTGATACTGGCCACCGGTGTGGTGCCCCGGTCGCCGGACATTGACGGGATCGACCACCCCAGTGTCATGGGCTACCTGGACGCAATAACCGGTACGCGCCCGGTGGGCAAGCGGGTGGCGGTGATCGGCGCCGGAGGTA
>NZ_CAXBDN010000297.1:0-4924 GCF_963974375.1 uncultured Marinobacter sp. | reverse complement strand
GCCCCAGGGGGTCAATGTCGTGGCCCTTGGCGGCTCTGACCCAGCCTTTGTCGGACAGCACCACGGTTACCGGATCATTGGAGATCAGGTCGATTTCACTGAAGGCCCGGGCCTCGGTACGGGCAACAATGGGAGACCGGCGATCGTCACCATAAGCCTCGGCGTCGGCCAGCAGTTCCTGTTTGATCAGGTCCCGGAAACGGCTCTCGGAACCCAGAATACTCTGCAGCTCATCCCGCTCGGCGGACAGTTCATCCTGCTCACCACGGATTTTCATTTCCTCAAGCTTGGCCAGGTGCCGCAACTTCAGCTCGAGGATGGCCTCAGCCTGCTCGGCGGACAGTGCGAAGCTGGTCATCAGCTCCTGCTTAGGCTCGTCTTCGTAGCGGATGATGCGAATCACTTCATCGAGGTTCAGGTAGGCTATCAGCAGGCCTTCCAGCAGGTGAAGGCGGGCCAGTACCTTGTCGAGCCGGTACTGCAGGCGACGGGTTACGGTGGTGCGACGGTAGGTCAGCATGGTGTGCAGGTTCTTTACCGCCGGCCGACCGTCGTTACCGATGACGTTGAGGTTCACCCGGTAGGTTTTTTCCAGATCGGTGCTGGCAAACAGATGGGCCATCAGGCCGTCGGTATCCACCCTCGATGACCGCGGCACAATCACCAGACGGGTGGGGTTCTCATGATCTGACTCATCCCGCAAGTCGGCCACCATGGGCAGCTTGCGGGCCTGCATTTGTGCCGCAATCTGCTCCAGCACCCGGTTACCGGACACCTGATGAGGCAGGTCGGTGATCACAATATCACCGTTCTCACGTATCCAGCGTGCCCGTATCCGCAGTGAGCCGCGACCGGTTTCGTACATCTGCAGCAAATCCCGGCGCGGCGTAATCAGCTCAGCTTCGGTAGGAAAGTCCGGCCCCTGAATGTGTTCACAGAGTTGCTCTACGGATGCATCCGGCTGATCCAGCAAGCGAATACAGGCGGCTGTTACCTCCCGCACATTGTGGGGCGGAATATCCGTGGCCATACCCACGGCAATGCCGGTGGTGCCATTGAGCAGCACGTGGGGCAGCCTGGCAGGCAAGGTCGAAGGCTCGTCCATGGTACCGTCAAAATTCGGCACCCAGTTCACCGTGCCCTGCCCCAGTTCACTCAGCAGTACTTCCGCAAACCGCGACAACCGGGATTCAGTGTAACGCATGGCGGCAAAAGATTTGGGGTCGTCCGGGGAGCCCCAGTTACCCTGGCCATCCACCAGCGGATACCGGTAGGAAAACGGTTGGGCCATCAACACCATGGCTTCGTAGCAGGCACTGTCACCATGAGGGTGGAACTTGCCAAGCACGTCACCCACGGTGCGGGCAGACTTCTTGTACTTGCTGGTAGATTTCAGGCCCAGTTCCGACATGGCGTAGATGATCCGGCGCTGGACCGGCTTCAGGCCATCACCCACATTGGGCAGGGCGCGATCGAGAATGACGTACATGGAATAGTCGAGGTAGGCTTTCTCGGTGTAGTCCCGCAACGCTACCCGCTCAAAGCCTTCATCCGTAGTCTGAAACTCTGGCATGGATGCCCCTTGCTGAAAGAAATGAATTCGGCGCTGCCGGCACACCAGGCCTGACAAACCGCCATCATTATATGGAGCAAGGACGTGATAGACCAATGCAGAAACCGGTTTTTGCCGCCTCGTTTTTTCCAATAGCGGAATTCCCGCATGTTTCCGCTCACCCGCTAACCGTATTCTCAGTGACGGTTCAGGATCAACGAATCGACATCCGACTCCGGTGCAGAATTCAGCACCGGGCAAATCTGACTGAGCTATCTCTATGAGAATCACCCTGAAAGCATGCCGCTACGCCATTCTGACGGCGCTGATCAATGGCTTTCTGGCGCTGGCGCTGATGTTACTGGTGGAGTTTGCATTGAGCGGAAACCTGGTGGTAACCGGCCCATATCTGATGGCGGGACTGCTGGTTGCACTGGTTATCTTTATTGCACAGTTCTGGCGACAGCTAAGGCTGGGTCGCTGCGAAAGCCGTGAGCAGGTCTGAGAGCGCGCTTTACACTACGGACCTGACTCACGGCGCCTAACTTCACAGGTCAGACTTACTGACGAATACCCTCCACAGAGATCTTCAGCTCAACTTCCTCTGAGGCCTTGCCCAGATCGGTGGGAATGCCAAAATCCTTCATTCTGATCTCGGTTTCTGCGTCAAAGCCCATGCGATAGCCGCCCCAGGGATCGTCACCGTAACCCACCAGGTCCACTTCCAGCTTGATCTCACGGGTCACGCCACGCAGTGTAAGCTCGCCATACACATCCGCCTCCTCACCATCGTCATCCACTTCGACACGGGTGCTGCGGAAGGTGGCTTCCGGGTACTCACTCACATCCAGAAAGTCTGCACTGCGCAGGTGGCGGTCACGTTCCGCGTGATTGGAATCCACGCTGGCGGTTTTCAGGGTCACTTCAACCCGGCTGTTTTCAGGGTTGTCGGCATCGAAATGGAACTCCCCGTCGAAATCATTGAAGCGGCCGAACAGGGTGCTGTAGCCCAGATGCGATATCTCGAAAGTGACAAACTGATGGGCCCCTTCGCGATCGAATTTGTAGGTACCGGTGTGCTCCGACGCATACGCGCCACCAACCATGGCCACGGATACTGCTGATGCCAGCATTGCCTTGCGAAACATAATATTCTCCTTTGCATAGTATGGGTGTTCTTCAGTAACACTCACTTCTTCAGCTGCACCGGCAACATCCGGCGCAGCGTATTATCACGATCGATCAGGTGGTGTTTGACCGCCGCCAGTCCGTGCAGCCCTGCCAGCACGACCAGTGTCCAGGTGGACCAGTAGTGCACCTCCCCGGCGCTGTCCTCCAGGTTGCGCACCCGGCCGGTCGCCGACGGCACCTCAAACCAGTCAAACACTCTCACGGATGAGCCGTCCGCTGTGGAAATCAGATACCCGCTGATCATCACGACCAGCATCAGCCCATACAGTAAGAAATGAGCGATGCGGGCTAACACAATTTCAAAACGGCGATGACTCACCAGTGCCTGCGGATGAGTATCCAGCAGGCGCCAGACCAGCCGGAAAATAACGACCATGAACAACAGAACACCGATACTGCGGTGAATGTCCGGCGCCGACCGGTACCAGGGATCGTAATAGCCAAGGCCCACCATGTAGTAGCCCAAGCCGAACATCCCGAACACGGTAAAGGCGACCAGCCAGTGCAGGCAAACGTTGACCATACCGTATCGCTGAATGTTGTTCCGAATCTGCATGGGGTGTTCCCTCAATCTGACATTGGCCTCTGATCCAGAAAAAAACTGATAGCAGGCAGGTACGGATGTTCCGCTGTGCCATTTTCAACAGAATAGAACGGCAACCGCGGCCCTCCAACCGGAATATTCTGGCTACCCTGTTCAGAAAAACTGATGGTAGTAAAACACTCATGGTTCCTTGGGGAAATCCACTATGGGGGATTTACGGATTGGCTCTCCCTATCCATCCCATACAATAAGCTCATCATTTGATAAACCTGCCGAGCCGGATTGTTTCGAAATCAGATTCAACAATCTGTTCGACGCCAGGGCGGACCATCGTCCGGCTTCAGCGGCAGACACCAACAACCAGGGAGAAATTACGATGGAACTCGAATTCGACGAGCACGTAGTCATACCAAGTAACAATTAATATAATAGGCATACCCGCTTCACAACGGTTTCCGTTAACCACGGATACCGGAGAGCAGAATCTGGCCATCCACGGCTTGCGCTCTACAGGCTCCCGGCAGGCATTGCAGTGGCAATGTCGGCCGGCGCTGTCTGACCCGCCAACAACCGGACTCCCGTCACACTCCGGGACGAAACTCCATTAAGACTCATTAATCTGACACGATTTCACACCTGTCTATGGTGACACCCTGTCAGATCTGGCATTCTGTGTTTCTAAAACCAAACGTGCTTTGGATTGTATTTTCCCAGAGCATTGGTTATAACCGGTTGATCCCATTCCGAACGCAGATCTATGTCAAAAAACCTGCCCGATCAGTTCGCCAACGCTGATTTCGATCTGTTAGGCCCATTGCTGAGCCATCAGCAAGACCACTGGACGGGCGTGTTTCAGGGCCTGACCCTGAAAACCGCACTGCAACCCATTTTCAGCGTCTCTCATAAACGGATTGTGGGCTATGAAGCCCTGATCCGGGCTTACGATAACGATAACGTCGATGTTCCCCCCGCCCAGTTATTCCGCTTGCCGGATTCCGATCAGGAAAACGTGCTGCTGGATCGTCTGTGCCGGCTGCTGCACATACGCAATTACAGCGGTTTCAGCGACGATGTGAACTGGCTGTTCCTGAACGTCTCTCCCCGGGTGGTGGCCTATGGTCATCGTTACGATTCCTTTTTTGGTGAACTGCTTCGCCAGACCGGAGTCCCGCCCCATCGTATTGTGGTGGAAATTGTTGAGCAGCCCACCGACGATGCCGAACGCCTGAAGGAAACCGTCCGCTACTACAAGGATCTGGGATGCCTGACGGCTATTGATGATTTTGGCGCGGGCCATTCCAATTTCGAACGCATCTGGAACCTGTCCCCCGACATCGTAAAGCTGGATCGCACCCTGGTGACCCGGGCCAACAGCGAGCCCAGGGCACGGCAGATTCTCAACGGTATTGTCACCCTGCTGCACCAGTCTGGCTGCCTGGTTTTGCTGGAAGGGGTGGAAACCCACGACCAGGCCATGATTGCGATTGATGCAGGGGTCGACTTTGTGCAGGGCTTCTACTTCTGCCATCCGAAGGTGGATCTTACCGGCCTGCAAACCGACGTTCCGGATTTCGAGCAGTTGTTGTCTGACTACAAGAACCGCAACCGCATCCGGCTGGATCCAACCCAGCAACTGG
>NZ_CAXBDN010000296.1:0-4943 GCF_963974375.1 uncultured Marinobacter sp. | reverse complement strand
CGGCGACATCAAAGAAACCTACGGCGTACCGGTTGAAGAAATCGTCGAAGGCATCAAGTACGGCGTGCGCAAGGTCAACATCGACACCGACCTGCGCCTGGCCAGCACCGGCGCCGTGCGTCGCTTCCTGGCGAAGCACCCGGCAGAATTTGATCCCCGCAAATTCCTCAAGGAAACCATGACGGCCATGACCGAGGTCTGTATCGCCCGTTACGAAGCCTTCGGTGCAGCGGGTAATGCCAGCAAGATCAAGCCGGTCAACCTCGAGCAGATGTTCATGCGTTATGAGTCCGGGGAGCTGGATCCGAAAGTTCGCTGAAGCCTTTGCTCAGTCCGTTTATCCGGAGCCCGTCGAAGGGCGTTGACCACAAAGTCCCATCCTTCGACAAGCTCAGGATGAACGGGTCTGAAGGCAGCCTTCGACAAGCTCAGGATGAACGGATTTGGTCACAGCCTATGTCTCTGCGGCAGGTTCAGAGTCAAAGCGAATGGACTGAGTAAATTCTAGCTCCGTTCGCCCTGAGCTTGTCGAAGGGCGTTTACTCCGGAGTTCCCTTCTTCGACAAGCTCAGGATGAATGGGCCTTACGGCGTTCTTCGATCCTTCGGCGAGCTCAGGGCCAGGACGAACGGGCTCTGTGCGTTCTTCCGAAGCTACCCCAAACTGATCCCCATCAATTCTCTGTCAGTCCTTCCTTGTAATTTCTCTCTGTAAGCCGAATATACTAGGCAGACATTCTGCCCCATATAAACGCGAGGAGAGCAATGGACTTCAAAGACTATTACGCCGTGCTCGGTGTCAGTGAGTCTGCCTCCCCCGAGGACATCAAAAAGGCCTATCGCAAACTCGCCCGCAAATATCATCCGGACGTCAGTAAGGAAGAGGATGCTGACACCAGATTCAAGGATCTGGGTGAAGCGTACGAGGTGCTGAAAGACCCGGAGAAGCGGGAAGAATATGATCAGCTGCGTAAATACGGCGCCCGTGCTGATGGTTCTTTCGAGCCACCTCCTGGCTGGCAGAGTGCCTCCGGCTTTGGTGGTGGCGGCTACACTGATGCCGATGCCGGCCAGTTCAGTGACTTCTTTGAGCAGGTGTTTGGCGGCAGCCGCAGGGCTGGTGGCTTTGGTGGGGGTAACCGCAGTGGTTTTCATCAGTCCATGCGCCGGCGTGGTGAAGACGTTCATGCCCGCCTGGCCCTGTTTCTGGAAGAGGCCTTTAACGGCTGCGACAAGCAGGTTCAGTTTGTAGCCCACGAACTGGACGAACAGGGGCGGATGATAGCCCGTCCCAAAAACCTCAAGGTAAAAATTCCTGCGGGTATGAAAGACGGTCAGCACATTCGCCTGAAAGGCCAGGGTGCGCCGGGTATGGGTGGGGGCGAGCCCGGTGACCTGTTCATCGAGGTGGAGCTGGCTCCGCATCCGGTGTTCACCCTTGAAGGCCACGATGTTGTTGTTACCGTGCCTGTATCCCCCTGGGAAGCAGCTCTCGGTGCCACCGTAACCGTGCCAACCGTCGGTTCAAAACTGAACGTCAAGGTGCCTAAGGGGTCCAGCACAGGCCGCAAACTGCGCCTCAAAGGCAAAGGGTTACCCGGCAAGCATCCCGGAGATCAGATTGTGGTGTTACAGGTGGTCATGCCGGAACATCACAGTGCCGAAGCGGAAGCGCTCTATGGGAAGCTGGCCGAACTCGAAAAGAACTTCAATCCACGCAGCAAGCTGCACGTCTGATCAGGGGGCAGGATGATGAAACGGGATACCGTCATAACCGTAGAGCTGACAGACCCGCAGGCAAGTTTCACGCTGCGGGAAATCTGTGAACGGGGCGAGTGTCATGCGGAGTTTGTAATCAAGCTGGTGAGCTACGGCATCATCAGTCCGCTGCAGGATCTTCCCGAAACCCGCCAGTGGGAGTTTGACGTGGAGGCGCTGGCCCGTCTCCGCAAAGCCCAGCGCCTGCAAAGGGATCTCAAGATGAATCTGCCGGGCCTGGCGGTGTCGCTGGATCTGCTGGACGAAGTCAGTACCATGCGCCGTGAGGTTGACCGTCTCAACCGGCTGTTGCGGCAGATGATGGATGAATAAAGGCCGGTGCCGCCCCTGCCGCAGTCACAGTGGCTGCCACCGGACCGGCGGCCGCTGATTCAGGCGTCAGCTCAGCGGTCTATTTTTTCAGTTCCTGAAGTTCCGCGTAAATTTTTTCGGCTTCTTCAGTCAGTGTGGAATAGGTCCTGATATCCCCGTTGCGCTGGGCATTCATGGCCTTGGCCAGTTTGTCCTCGTAAGCCTTCTGCAGTTTCTTCTTCGGGTCACCTTTCAAAAATCCCAGCATAGTCGTTCATCCGTTTCGGGTTTCTGTGCCTGATCCGGTGTTCTGAACCAGTTCCGGCCTTCTGAAATAACAGTTACGCACATCCGGGGCCCAGGTTCACCGAAAGTTCATATATTTTCTCTGGACATTCCAAAAAATGGGAATAAAATCCCAATAAACGAATGGGAATAAAATCCCATTTTCCTTGCCGGGTTTATTCCTGACCGACAAGGGGTCCGGCCGGACCGACGCCAGAGCTCAACTCGAAACCAGAAGCGCACCGGCCATAGGTGTCTGAAACAGGAGTCTTGTCATGAAATACAATGGGTTAACCAGGGCAGTACGAATAATTCTTGCAGGCGTGGTGGCTGGCTCGGTGGCAGCCTGTGGCGGCGGTGGCAGTGATTCTGGTGGCAGCAACGTGTCTGCCTCCGGAACCAGTGTCGGACCGGTGTCCGGATTCGGCAGTGTTTACGTCAACGGTACCTATTTCAACACTGACGATCTCAGGGGTGGTATTACCAGCGACGATGGCCTCAGCCGTGAGAACGAACTTGAGAAAGGCATGATTCTCCAGGTCAAGGCGGATTGGGATGACGACCGCCGGGAAGGTCGGGCTCGCAGCGTTGAGTACGATGACACCCTGCGGGGGCCTTTGTCAGGCTTCAGTTGGGATAGCATTGAAAATACCGGAGAGCTGATGGTCGCCGGTCAGCGCGTCAGCCTTGATGGACGTACCGTGATCAAGAGCCGGGATGCGCTGTCCTCGGTGGCGGCCAGCCCGGCCGGCTATCGGGTTCGGGTCAGTGCCTGGCGCCAGGGTGATGGCAGCTTCAGAGCCAGTTTCGTCGGCATCCGTCCGCTGGCTGATCGCTTTATTGCCGATAACGAGCGGGAAGTGGAAATTGAAGGAGTCATTCGTGATCTCGACCCGGATGGTCGCACTTTCACCATCAACGGATTAACGGTGAACTATCTGCTCGCCGATTTCGATGATGACCTGGATGACGCAAGCGATCTCCGCAACGGCCTGGTGGTGGAAGTAGAAGGCTATCTGAGCGCTGGCGTGCTGATGGCCACGGAAATTGAGGGTGAGGACGACTGGTTCGATGATGACGACGATGTCGAGATCTCGGGTGCTATCTCGGGTGACTACGATTCTGCCCTTCGTCAGTTTCAGCTGAACGGTGTCACTGTCCAGGTGACCGGTGGTACCGGGTTTGATGACGGCCTGAGTGAAAGTCGCCTGGCAGACGGCCTGTTCGTGAAGATTGAGGGTGAATACCGTGATGGCGTCCTGTACGCCGAAGAAATCGAGTCCCGGGATGGCAACGCTGAACTGGAAGGCCGCATTGAGAGTGTTGACCTGGCCCAGGGTCGGATGCAGGTTTCCGGGGTGCAGGTTGCCATCAGCGCCAATACCCTGATTGAAAATGACGATGATGATTTCCGGAACCGTAGTCAGGATCTGGAGTCACTGAGCCCGGGGCAGTATGTGGAAATTGAAGGTCGTCAGCGTTCCGACAGCAGCGGTAGCTACCTGGAGGCGTTCAAGATCGAAAGGGAAGACGACGATGATGACGACGATTTTGAAATTGAGGGCCGGGTAGATGAAGTTACCACCGAGACTCTGATCATCATGGGACTGACCCTGAACCGGGGCGGCGAGAGTCTGGCGGGCATCGGCACAGGCACAATGGTCGAAATTGACTATGAAAACCGGGGTGGCGTCTATGTGATCACCGACCTTGAGGTCGAGGATGACAATGACGACGAAGACGACGAAGACGACGATGACGACGACTGATTAAGTGTTGAAAGTGAGGGGCCGTTCATGGCTCCTCACTGGTTTTATCAACCCTGTGGGAATACAATCCCAAACCATGACTGAACATGCGAACCATCCTCTGCAGCGGGCCTTGTACCGCATTCTGCGGCCTCTCGCGAGGCTGCTTATCCGCAATGGTATTCCCTTTGGGGAATTTGCGGATCTGATGCGCCGGGCCTATGTGGAAGCGGCACTGGGAGATTCCGGTGACAGCCGGAAAAAACCGACCGACTCCCGTGCTGCCATCATGACGGGACTGACCCGGAAGGAGGTCAGGCGCCAGCGGGATATCCTCGCTGGTGAGCCTGTGATCAACGAAGCCAGGCAGGGCAATCGGGCATCCAGAGTGGTGGCCGGGTGGGTTCACGACCCGATGTTTCAGGATGCCCAGGGTCAGCCCGCCGTGCTCCTGTTCGACGGCGATCGCGGTTTCAGTGACCTGGTGCGTCGATACAGCGGTGATATGACACCGAGAGCTGTGCTTGATGAATTGCTGCGGGTCGGGGTGGTCAGCCAGAGTCAGGATGGTGATGGCGGATTGATTCTCCGAAAACGGGCCTATGTGCCCGCCGGAGATGACGCTGAAATGCTCCATATATTCGGTGAAGACGTATCTGATCTTATTGCAACGATCGACTACAACCTCACCAGCGGTAAAGCCGGTCGTCAGCCACTGTTTCAAAGAACGCTGACCTACAACAACATCCCGCCGACGGTGATTCGCCAGTGGCGGGAGCGCGCCGCGGCCGACTCCCAGCGCTTTCAAACAGTGGCTGACGACCGGCTTTACCGCTGGTGA
>NZ_CAXBDN010000295.1:0-4952 GCF_963974375.1 uncultured Marinobacter sp. | reverse complement strand
CAAGGCCGTGGCGATCGCTCAGTGGGGTGATGAAAAAGAACTTGAGGCCCTCAACCGGATCCTTGCCCATCACCACGAACATGATGAACCCGGTGATGATGGTCAGACCGAGGGCCAGCAAAGGTGACAGCCAGCGCATCAGCCTGGAGTCCAGCGGGCGACGCTCAAGCAACAGCATGGGGCACCTCTGAATCCTCGCTGAAATCACCCGCCATCCAGCGGCCCAGTTGTTCAATGGACAAGGCCGGCGTTTTCGCCAGTGGCGACAACCGACCATCGCAGATGGCACCAATGCGGTTACACAATTGATAGAGCTCATCCAGGTCTTCGGAAATCAGCAGCACCGCCGCGCCGCGATCCCGCATGGCTACCAGAGCTTTATGAATAGCCACTGCAGAACCCACGTCCACACCCCAGGTGGGGTGGGAGGCCACCAGCAGTTTCGGGTTTTGCAGGGCTTCACGTCCGATAATGAACTTCTGCAGGTTGCCACCGGACAGACTGTCTGCTGTGCTGTCGATGCCGTTACAGCGAACGTCAAAGCGGGCGACTATCTCGCTGGCAAACTCCCGGGCCTTGTAATAGTTGACCAGACTGCGCTTCACCAGACCGAATCCGGAGGCGGTCAGCAGGGCATTTTCCACCAGCGTCATGCCCGGCACTGCACCACGGCCAAGGCGCTCCTCCGGCACCACGCCCAACCCCATCTTGCGACGAGCCACCGGGGACGCCGCACCCATATCCCGGCTGGTAAATTTCAGCATGCCTCTCGGGCTGCGAATCTCACCAGACAATGCCTTCAGCAATTCGTCCTGACCGTTGCCCGCCACCCCGGCAATACCGACGATTTCCCCCTCTTTCAGAGAAAACACGATGTCTTTCAGGCTGGTGCCAAAAGGATCATCGGTGCGATAGCTGAGGTTGTTCACCGTCAACAGCGTCGCGCCGGGGGTGGCTATGGACACATCGGTGGACAAGGGTGTGTCATCGCCCACCATCAGCCGGGCAATGTCCTTTGCCGAAACGTCCGCCGGGCGGCAATCACCGCTCACCCGGCCCTGTCGCAATACCGTGGCGTTGTGACACAGGGCGCGCACTTCTTCCAGCTTGTGGCTGATAAACAGAATGCTGCAGCCCTCCGCCGAGAGCAGGCGCAGGGTGGCGAACAGGGATTCCACTTCCTGAGGCGTCAGCACCGAGGTGGGCTCATCCAGAATCAGCAGCGTGGTTTCCTGAATCAGGCAGCGGACAATTTCCACCCGCTGACGCTCACCCATGGACAGGGTGCTGACGAAACGACGCGGGTCCAGGGCCATTCCGTAGCGGCCTGAGACCTCGCGGATTTTCTGATCCAGCTTGCGGCGGTCACGGGCCTCATCGGCCGGCAGACCCAGAGCAATATTCTCTGCGACGGTGAGGGTCTCAAACAGGGAAAAATGCTGAAACACCATGCCTACACCCAGCTCCCGCGCCCGGGCCGGGCTGTCCATGGTCACCGGCTTACCGTTCCAGATAATCTGGCCCGCATCTGGCTGAACAACGCCGTAGATGACTTTCATCAGCGTACTCTTGCCCGCGCCGTTCTCCCCCAGCAGGGCATGAATCTCGCCGGCTTCCACGGTCAGATCAACACCGTCGTTGGCCCGGCAACCGGGGTATTCCTTGACGATGTTCTCCAGTTTCAGGCGCTGGGCAGCGGCCATAGGTAAGCCTCTTTTAATGCATTAACTGACCAATTAATCAATTTTTCATATCCAGGGAAACCTCAGAGCAATATGCTTGCCAAAGTTAATATGCCGAAAAGAATGCACTAAACAAACCATTTGGTCAGATTTTTGCAGAGACAGGGAAAGTATCGGGGGAAAGGCGGACCGCCGCGCGTGGCAGAACCCGTCAGCGACTGCTACACCCCTTATAGAGACGCCAGCAAGCGGAGAGACTCGTGATCGAATTTTACCTGAACGGCCAGCCCCAGACGGTGGAAAACGCTGACCCAAATCTGAGCATCCTGGAGTGGCTGCGCACCAAAATGCGGCTTACCGGCACCAAGGAAGGCTGTGCCTCCGGTGATTGCGGCGCCTGCACTGTCGTTACCGGCACCCCTGTCACCAGCAAGTCTGGTAATCCTAAAGGTATGGAATACCAGGCGGTGAACAGCTGCATCACCCTGATGGGCAGCCTCCATGGCAAACACCTGATGACCGTTGATGCCCTGCAGGAGACTCCCGGCCACCCGGTACAGCAGGCCATGATGGAACATCACGGAGCCCAGTGCGGGTTCTGCACCCCCGGCATTATCATGTCACTGTTCGCGCTGCACACCCGGCAAGAGGGCACAGCAGCAGACGACCATACCCTGCTGGAGGCGCTGTCCGGCAACCTGTGCCGCTGTACCGGGTACCGCCCCATCATGGACGCAGGCCGGCAAGCCATGGTTCAGGCCTGGTCGCCAGAGCCCGCCAAAACCTTGCAGGGCAAAAGTGGCGCGGGAGTCGCCAACAGCCTGAAGGACAGCTTCAAGGACAAAGGGGTTCTCAAAGCCCTCACCGAAATGGGTGGACGCCCGTCGTCCTTCACCGCCCCGGACGGACGCCGCTACGATGCGCCCACCAGCCTGAAAGACCTGCGGGAACTGCGCAAACGCTTCCCGGACTCAAGACTGGTGGCCGGCAGCACCGATCTGGCCCTGGAGATCACCCAGCAACTGAAGACCCTGGATCATCTGGTCAGCATCGAGCGGGTACCAGAGCTGCACACCCTCTCCAGCGACAGCCATGGCCTGGTGATTGGTGCCGGCGTCACCTACGAGCACTTCCGCAAGCCTCTGTCGAAACTGTGGCCGGACTTTGACGCCATGCTGGGCCGGCTGGGATCGGTGCAGATCCGCAACCGCGGCACCCTGGGCGGCAACATCGGCAATGCCTCCCCCATCGGTGACATGCCGCCACCGCTGATCGCACTGGACGCCACCCTGGTGCTGGATGGCCCCAAGGGAGAGCGGGAGTTACCCATTGAGCGTTTTTTCCTCGGATACAAGAAGACAGATCTGCAGTCTGGAGAGTTCGTCCGTTCGGTGCGTGTACCCGCGCCGGCGCAAAACCAGCGACTGTTTATCTACAAGATTTCGAAACGGCTGGATGATGACATTTCTGCGGTGCTGGGGGCCTTCCGGTTGACGGTAATCGACGGCATTGTCAGCGACTGTCGCCTGGCCTTCGGCGGCATGGCCGCCACGCCGGCCCGGGCCAAGGCCGCCGAGGCCGCCCTCAGCGGTCAGCCCTGGAACGACGATTCCGTCAGCCGCGCCATTGCCGCCCTGGCCGGGGATTTCACCCCCATGAGCGACGTCCGCGCCTCCGCCAGCTATCGCCTGCAGGTGGCTGGTAATCTGCTGCGCCGGGCCCTGCTGGCCTCCGCCACCGACTCACCTCACAGCAGTCCGGAGCTGCTGGTAACCGACTTCAGGGTGACCGACCATGCGTAAACTCCCTCTCAACACCCCGACACCGGCCCACAGCGCCAAGGGCGTTGCCGGCATGGGCGTGAAACACGACAGCGCCTGGAAGCACGTCAGTGGTCAGGCCCGCTATATTGATGACCTGCCTGAGCCGGAAGGCCTGCTGCACGCCGCCGTTGGCCACAGCGAACAGGCCCACGCCCGGATCCTTTCGATGGATCTGGACGCGGTACGGGCCTACCCCGGCGTACTGGCGGTAATCACCGCCGCCGATGTGCCCGGCCATATTGATATCGGCCCGGTGTTCCCCGGCGATCCGGTACTGGCGGACGGACTGGTGGAACACATCGGCCAGCCCATTTTCGCGGTGGCCGCCACCAGCCACGAGGCCGCCCGCAAAGCGGCCCGGCTGGCCAGAGTGGACTACGAGCCTCTGGATCCCGTGGTCACCATAGAGCAGGCGCTGGACCAGCAACTGTTTGTTCGCCCCAGCCACAGCCAGCAGCGGGGCGAGCCTGACCGGGCCCTGGCGGAGGCACCGAATCGCCTGCAGGGTGAGATCCATGTGGGCGGCCAGGAGCACTTTTATCTGGAAAGCCAGGCCTGCCTGGTAGAGCCCACGGAAGACGGTGGCATGTTCGTGCATACCTCCAGCCAGCACCCCTCGGAAGTGCAGAAGCTGGTGGCGGAAGTACTGGGACTGCCGATTCACGAGATACAGGCGGAAGTGCGCCGTATGGGCGGCGGTTTCGGTGGCAAGGAAACCCAGGCCGCCGCCCTGGCCTGCGTCGCCTCACTGCTGGCCCACGTCACCGGACGCCCGGTGAAGTACCGGCTGTCGCGACCCGACGATATGGTACAGACCGGCAAGCGCCATGACTTCTACAACACCTACGACATCGGCTTTGACGACGACGGCCTGATTCATGGTACCGACATCATGGTGGCAGGACGTTGCGGTTACTCCCCGGACCTGTCCGATGCCATCGTCGACCGGGCCATGTTCCACGCCGACAACGCCTATTTCCTGGATCAGGCCCGGGTGGTGGGCCATCGCTGCAAGACCCACACGGTGTCCAATACCGCGTTTCGGGGCTTTGGCGGGCCCCAGGGCATGATGGTGATCGAACAGGCCATGGACGACATCGCCCGCCATCTGGGCAAGGATCCGCTGGATGTGCGACTGCTGAACCTGTATCGCCCGGGCCGGGATATCACCCACTACGGTCAGACCGTGGAGCACCACGTATTGCCGCAGCTGATGGCACAACTGGAAACCAGCTGCGACTATCGGGCCCGGCGCCGGCAGATCACCCGCTTCAATCTGGACAGCCCGGTGCTGAAGCGGGGCCTGGCCCTGACCCCGGTCAAGTTCGGCATTTCCTTTACCGCCAAACACCTGAATCAGGCCGGCGCCCTGGTGCACATCTACACCGACGGCAGCATTCATGTGAACCACGGTGGCACCGAGATGGGCCAGGGGCTCTACGTCAAG
>NZ_CAXBDN010000294.1:0-4980 GCF_963974375.1 uncultured Marinobacter sp. | reverse complement strand
CAGCCGACCAGGCTAGTTGGTGCGGCGGTACAGCAAGTCCCAGACCCCATGTCCCAGGCCCTCGCCCCGTTTCTCGAATTTGGTGATTGGCCGATCCTCCGGGCGAGGTGCATAGCCGCCTTCAGCGAGGGAATTCTCAAAACCCTCTGAATCGTTCATTACCTCCAGCATATGTTCGGCATAATTCTCCCAGTCCGTTGCCAGATGCAGTATGCCGCCCACCCGGAGCTTGTGCCGGATCCGCTGCACAAAATCATGCTGGATCAGCCGGCGCTTGTTGTGGCGTTTTTTGTGCCAGGGGTCAGGAAAGAAAATCATCACCCGGTCAAGACTGGCATCCGGCAGACACAGATCAATGACATCATTGGCATCGATCTCGTAGACCCGCAGGTTCTCAAGGCCCTGCTCTTCCACTTCCTTGAGCACGGCACCAACCCCGGCGTGATGGACTTCCACACCAATAAAATCCTGTTCCGGTGCAGCTGCCGCCATTGCGGCCAGGGACTGGCCCATACCGAAACCGATCTCCAGATTGAGCGGCGCGTCGCGCCCGAATACCTGCCTGGGATCGATGACACCCTGCTCCCGACCCAGGCCGTAGAGCGGCCAATTCCGCTCGTAGGCTTTTTTCTGGCCTTCGGTCATACGGCCCTGGCGGATCACAAAACTGCGAACTCCACGACGGGTGGTAATACCGGCACCGCCGGCGGGTTTGTCTGAATCAGTCATAGTCTGGTCCTGATGGGCGATCATCCCTGAGCGCCGGATGCATGAAGAAATGACTACAGTTTAACAGACACTGGCGCCGGGGCAGAGCGGGATGGCTTTCGGTCCAGCTTGCGATAACCCAATGCCTCGACCAGGTGGCTGCGTTCAATCGCCTCATGCCCGGCCAGATCGGCAATCGTGCGGGCAACCCGAAGAATCCGGTGCAAGGCCCGGGCCGACAGACCCAGGCGCTCCATGGCCATGACCAGCATGGCACTGCTCTCATCATCCAGCTCGCAATGCCGCTCCAGATCCGGACCCGACAGGCTGGCATTGATCGCTCCCCGGGCCAGGGCACGGCTGCGGGCCGACTCGACCCGGTGGCGCACAGCGGCACTGGACTCACCGGCCCCGGACGCCTGCATCAGAATTTCACCGCTTTGCACCGGCACCTCAACGTGAAGATCAAACCGGTCCAGCAAAGGGCCGGACAAGCGCGACTGGTAACGGGTTATCTGCCGGGGAGCGCACTGGCAGTCGATGGTGGGATGCCCCAGGTAGCCACAGGGGCAAGGATTCATAGCGGCGATGACCTGAAATCGCGCAGGGTAGGTTACCTGACTGGCGGCCCGGGAAATCACTATTTCACCGGACTCCATGGGTTCCCTCAGCACCTCGAGCACCTTGCGGTCAAACTCCGGCAACTCATCCAGGAACAGCACGCCCCTATGTGCCAGTGATATCTCGCCGGGACGAGGACTACTGCCACCCCCGACCAGAGCGACGGCGGATGCGGTGTGATGAGGAGCACGGTAGGGAGGCTGGCGCCAGTAACCGCTGCGAACCGGTAATCCCGCCACCGAGTGGACACAGGCCACATCCAGTGCCTCCCGGTCCCCCAGCGCGGGCAACAAACCCGGCAGGCGACTGGCCAGCATGCTTTTGCCGGTGCCGGGCGGGCCGAACAACAACAGATTATGGCCACCAGCAGCGGCAATTTCGAGGGCGCGCCTGGGTACATGCTGCCCCCGCACATCCGCCAGATCCGGGGCATCCACAGGGGCAGGACCCGGCTCCATGGCCGGCACCAGCGACAGCCTCTCGGTCCCGGTGAGATGCTCGCAAACCTGAAGCAGATGGCCCGCACTGTAGACATCGTCCGCCGCTGCCAGCGAGGCTTCCTCCCGGTTGTCGTCCGGTACCAGCATCCGCCGGCCGGCGTCACGGGCCGCCATGACCGCCGGCAGCACGCCCCTGACAGGGCGCAAGGTACCGTCGAGGGCAAGTTCTCCCAGGCATTCAAGTGTGGTCAGGGATTCCGGGGGCAGCTGTCCGGAGGCAGCAAGAATACCAAGGGCAATCGCCAGATCGAAGCGGCCGCCTTCTTTGGGCAGATCGGCCGGGGCCAGGTTGATGGTGATACGACGGGCCGGAAATTCGAAGCCGGCGTTGAGCAGCGCGCTGCGAACGCGATCCTTGCTTTCGCGCACCGCCGTCTCCGGCAGGCCCACTATGGACAGGGCCGGCAGGCCATTGGACAAGTGTACTTCCACGGTTACCGCAGGAGCGCTGACGCCCAGGCGGGCACGGGTATGAATAGTGGCGAGCATATCGGTCTTCCCTGACTGAAACCAGATTCCTCAGATTTGCTGTGACGCCTGCCATTTCCCCTGGTCAGGCACCGGCCTTACTGGCCGCCAGCAGCATTACCTTCCAGTTCGGCAACCCGCCGCTCCAGAGCTTCGAGTTTTTCGCGGGTTTTCAGCAACACCGCCTGCTGGGCATCGAATTCTTCCCGAGTGACCAGCTCGAGCCGGGACAACACCGATAAGGCAGCGGCCCGGGCATGTTGCTCCACGTCGTCTTTTGCTGCGCGCGCCATATCCGGTACAAACTGACCGAACTGACCCTGAAGCTGTGTAAGAAAATCCTGGGGAGACTTCACGCTACGCTCCTGTTGGTTATAAAGGGACATGAGATTGCAAGGAGAAATGGCACCACGGCACCACGGCACCACCGTCACAGTATCCGGATCTTGCCGGCAATCAGCCAGGACCGCAGTTCTGCTCCCTGATTCTGATGCCCACAGGGGTGATGCCCAAACCTCGCGGAGGGCCCCGGGCCTTCGCCACCCGTGGCGCGAGTGTAACATAACAGGCTCTCTGCCATACTATTGCTCAGCCTGTCATAATGAGGCCTGGCAGGAGACGTTGAATACCATCAGCTTGCTCTGGCCTGCGAACGATAGTGCACCAAAATGGAACACAAAAGCAGCGAACGCGCCATTATGGCGCGCCAGCAAGAACCATTTTGGTTCACGTTGATTTTAATATACTGATTTTAAAAGATTATTTTGCGTTGGCACACACGATGCTATGTCCCCCGTACGCAATCCGCACAATTGGTGTGCGAGGTGGCAGCATCCCGAACCCGGCTCATCCGCCCAGGCGGTAAGAAAACCGGGACGGCAAACTCCAAGGAGACAGCAATGAAACTTGTGACAGCGATCATCAAGCCTTTCAAGCTGGATGATGTCCGTGAGGCACTATCCGAGATCGGCGTTCAAGGCGTAACAGTTACCGAAGTCAAAGGCTTCGGCCGTCAGAAAGGACATACCGAGCTCTACCGGGGCGCGGAGTATGTTGTGGATTTCCTGCCCAAGGTCAAGGTAGAGGTCGCCATCGGTGACGCCCTTCTGGACCAGGTCATTGAGTCCATTACCAAAGCCGCCAATACCGGCAAGATTGGCGATGGCAAGATCTTCGTCACCGAGCTGGAACAGGCGATCCGGATCCGGACCGGCGAGACCGGCGAAGAGGCCGTCTGAACACAGACGCTTAAGCAGTCAGGCCAACGCAACTTTCAATAATCCTGTTAAGCCTCGTGCGGAGGGCTTCCTATGGAAAATCAGATCATAGAGCTACAATTCTCGATAGATACCTTTTATTTTCTGGTCTGCGGCGCATTAGTAATGTGGATGGCCGCAGGTTTTGCCATGCTCGAATCAGGGCTGGTGCGTGCCAAAAACACCACTGAAATCCTGACCAAGAACGTCGCTCTGTTTGCCGTCGCCTGCACCATGTACATGGTGTGCGGTTACGCCATCATGTACGGCGGCGGCATTTTCCTGACCGGCATCAATGAAGTTGACCTCGAAGGTGTTCTGGCTCAGGGAGCTGAAGGCGGCTTCTACGGTGACGACGGTATCGGGCCCTACGCTCCGGCGTCTGACTTCTTCTTCCAGGTGGTATTTGTTGCGACCTGTATGTCCATCGTTTCCGGTGCTGTTGCAGAACGCATGAAGCTCTGGGCGTTTCTGGCGTTTGCTGTGGTCATGACTGGTTTCATCTACCCGATGCAGGGTTCCTGGACCTGGGGTGGTGCCGACGTGTTTGGCATGTTCAACCTTGGCGATACTGGCTTCAGTGACTTTGCCGGCTCCGGTATTGTTCACATGGCCGGTGCTGCGGCAGCCCTCGCAGGCGTTCTGCTGCTGGGTGCCCGTAAAGGCAAGTATGGCCCCAACGGTGAAATCCGGGCTTTCCCCGGTGCCAACATGCCACTGGCGACTCTCGGTACCTTCATCCTGTGGATGGGCTGGTTCGGCTTCAACGGCGGCTCGGTCCTCAAGGCCAGTGACGTCTACAGTGCCAGCAGTGTTGCCATGGTGTTTCTGAACACCAACGCAGCAGCAGCCGGTGGCGGTATCGCAGCCCTGATCACTGCCCGTCTGATGTTTGGCAAGGCTGACCTGACCATGCTGCTGAACGGTGCTCTGGCCGGACTGGTCACCATTACAGCAGAGCCTTCCACTCCGACTGCACTCACTGCGACGCTGTTTGGTGCCGTGGGCGGTATCCTGGTGGTGTTCGCCATCGTCACGCTGGATAAACTGCGTATCGATGATCCGGTTGGCGCCATCTCGGTGCACGGTGTCTGCGGTATTCTCGGACTGATGCTGGTGCCGATCACCAATGGTGATGCCAGCTTCTTCGGCCAGATTGTCGGTGCCCTCACCATCTTTATCTGGGTCTTCGTTGCCAGCCTGATTGTCTGGGGTATTCTCAAGGCGGTCATGGGCATCCGGGTAACCGAGGAAGAAGAGTACGAAGGTGTGGATCTCTCCGAATGTGGTATGGAGGCCTATCCGGAGTTCGTGTCCAGCAAGTAAGTCCGCAAGGACCCAACGCAGAAAGGGCAGCCCTCGGGCTGCCCTTTCTTTTTGCGCTGTGTCCCGTCCTGAAATACGTTGTCATCTGGAGAGTGAGCAGA
>NZ_CAXBDN010000293.1:0-4983 GCF_963974375.1 uncultured Marinobacter sp. | reverse complement strand
CTGGACATCGAAAGCGGCCAGATCGTCGGGCTGTTGGGCCCCAACGGTGCCGGCAAGACCACCTGTTTCTACATGATTGTGGGACTGGTGCCTGCCGACCGGGGCCGCATTACCATTAACGACGAAGACATAACCCCCCTGCCCATGCATGGCCGGGCCCGCAAAGGCATTGGTTACCTGCCCCAGGAAGCTTCGGTATTCCGCAAGCTCACGGTGCAGGACAACATCATGGCCATTCTGGAAACCCGCAAAGACCTCGATCGCAGCCAGCGGGAAGCCGCCATGGAAGAGCTGTTGCAGGAATTCCACATCACCCATATCCGCCACAGCCCAGGCATGGCCTTGTCGGGAGGTGAACGGCGCCGGGTCGAAATTGCCCGGGCGCTGGCCATGGAACCCGCCTTCATCCTGCTGGATGAACCTTTTGCCGGGGTCGATCCCATCTCTGTCAGCGACATCAAACAGATTATCCGCCACCTCCGGGACAAGGGCATCGGCGTACTGATCACCGACCACAATGTCCGGGAAACCCTGGATATCTGCGAAAAGGCCTATATCGTCAGCGGCGGCCACATTATCGCGTCCGGCACCGCCGAGGACATACTCGCCAATCAACAGGTCAAGGAAGTGTATCTGGGAGACGAATTCCGCCTCTGACCCGGGTGACAATTGTGTTAATTAAGCCAACACAGTACACTCGGCAAAGAACTTGCTTGGTATTTTTAAGTAACCGGCAATGCAGCAGTTTTTGTCAACTCTCTGATACCGGAAACCCGTATCAGACCGGTTACAGTCAAAGGGTGACGGGTGTGAAATCATGGTAATGAAAGCCTCACTACAGTTAAAGATGGGTCAAAGCCTTACCATGACCCCGCAACTGCAACAGGCAATCCGGCTACTTCAGCTGTCCACCCTCGACCTGCAACAGGAAATCCAGCAAGCCCTGGACTCCAACCCGATGCTGGAGACTCCGGAAGAGGACGAGCTGGAAGGCCGCGACAGCGACCGGGAAAGCAACAGCCAGCAGGAAGAGCCGGATCATCTCAGTGCAGCCGAGAACGACCACGCGGACACCAGCTGGGACGAGCCTGAAGCGCCGGCCGACTGGAGCCAGGAAAACGACACGCAGGACACCATTCCTGACGATCTGCCGGTGGATACCGCCTGGGATGACATCTACCAGTCTGCTCCCGCCTCTGCGGCGCGCAATGACGACGACAACGACAGCGATTTCGAAAGCCGCAATCATGCCGCCGAAACCCTCCGTGACCATCTGGAATGGCAGTTAAACCTGACCCCTCTGAATGATCGCGACAGCGCCATTGCCCATGCCCTGATGGATGCTGTGGATGACCGGGGCTATCTCACCTCCAGCCTCGATGAAATCCATTCAGGACTGATGGACGAAGCCGACGAAGATCCGGTTGAAATGGACGAGGTGGAAGCAGTACTGCATCGCCTTCAGTATTTCGATCCGCCCGGCGTGTTTGCCCGGGACCTTCAGGAATGCTTGCTGATACAACTTAACCAGCTGCCTCCGGATACCCCCTGGTTGGCCCAGGCACGACTGGTGATCACCCATTACATCGGTTTGCTGGGTAACCGCGATTATGCCCAGCTGTTGCGTCGCAGTCGGCTCAAGGAAGACCAGTTACGGGACGTGCTGACGGTTATCACCTCACTGAACCCGCACCCTGGCGACTCCCTCGACCGGGCCGAGCCCGATTACGTGATTCCAGATGTGATTGTGCGCAAACACAATGGCCGCTGGCGGGTTGAGCTGAATCCTGAAATTGCACCGCGTATCCGGGTGAATGCGAGCTATGCTTCACTTATCAGACGGGCTGACAGCAGCGCCGACAATACCTACCTGCGGGATCAGTTGCAGGAGGCGAAATGGTTTATTAAAAGCTTACAAAGTCGTAATGAAACGCTGCTGAAAGTGGCCACCCGGATTGTTGAGCATCAACAGGGTTTTCTGGATCAGGGCGAAGAGGCAATGAAACCTCTGATTCTTTCGGACATTGCCCAGGCCGTAGAAATGCACGAGTCCACTATTTCGCGGGTGACTACCCAGAAATACATGCATACGCCACGTGGCATTTTCGAGCTGAAGTACTTCTTTTCGAGCCACGTCAGTACCGACGAAGGTGGGGAGTGTTCGTCGACCGCAATCCGTGCGATGATCAAGAAACTGGTTGCGGCCGAGACTCCGAAAAAGCCGCTCAGTGATAGCAAGATAGCCACCATGCTGGGAGAGCAGGGCATACAGGTGGCGAGGCGAACGGTTGCCAAATACCGTGAAGCCATGCATATTCCGCCCTCAAATGAGCGGAAGCGACTGGTCTGACAAGCGTCTGACAAACAGGAGAAGCCCATGCAACTGAACATTTCCGGTCATCACGTCGAACTTACTCCCGCACTGAAAGAGTATATTACCGAGAAATTCGACAAGCTTGAGAGGCACTTTGACCACATCAGTAACTGCCAGGTGACCCTGGCTGTGGAAAAAGTACGACAGATGGCAGAAGCGACCCTGCATGTTGTGGGTGGCGAGATCCACGCCAAGGCCGAGAACGAGGACATGTACGCTGCTATCGATGGCCTGGTCGACAAGCTCGATCGCCAGATCCTGAAGCACAAGGAAAAGAACGTCGACCGGATGCACGGGGCTGCTGCCCGCTGATATTGCGGGCCGGGCCAACACACCCTGACTGATCACGCTGCGGTGCGAATGTCGTACCGCAGCATTTTTTTATCGGAACCGATGCCGATCCATGACCGACTCAACATTGACCATCAACAGCATCCTGGCACCCGAACTGACCCTGTGCCGGGTTAACGGCTCCAGCAAGAAACGTATCCTGGAGTTAATCTCCGGGCAGGTGGCAAAGCAGTATCCTGAGCTGGACGAAAGCACTATTTTCAACAACCTGCTGGCCCGGGAGCGCCTTGGCAGCACCGGCATTGGCCAGGGAATCGCGATTCCCCACTGCCGGCTGGAAGGCTGCACCCGGGTGGTTGGCGCCCTGCTCACGCTGGAAGAAGGTGTCGACTTTGATGCCATTGACAATCAGCCGGTGGATCTGTTGTTCACGCTGATCGTGCCGAAGGAAGCCACCGGCGAGCATCTGGAGCTTCTCAGTCAGCTGGCAGAACAGTTCAACGACCGAGCCTTCTGCGACGAACTCCGAAGTTGCACTGATGCCGACCAGCTGTACCGGAAGATGACTGGCTGAATTCGCACCCGGGCGGGATATCCACCCGCCGGTCAATTACACAGGCGCGGATTATGAAACTGATTATCGTAAGCGGACGCTCAGGTTCCGGCAAGAGTACGGCCCTGCATGTCCTGGAAGACCTTGGCTTTTACTGCATCGACAACCTGCCCATTGGCCTGTTGTTTCCGCTGACCCGGGAAGCCACGGAAAAGAATTCCGGCAGTCGCCTCCAGAAAATGGCGGTCAGTATTGACGCCCGCAACCTGTCTGACGAGATTGCCAATTTCGAATCCCTTCATCAGCGGCTGCTGAACACCGACATCACCCTTGAAATCATCTATCTGGACGCCACCGAGCAATCACTGCTGCAGCGCTTTCATGCAACCCGGCGCAAGCACCCGCTGAGCAATGACAGCACCTCCCTGACCGAGGCCATCAGCCATGAAAAAGTGCTGCTTGACCCCATTGCCCGGCTGGCGGACCTTTACCTGGACACCACTGACCTGTCCATGTACGAGCTGCGGGACACCATCAAGCAGCGGGTGATCGGCCGGCGAGAGCAGGAACTGGCGTTGCTGTTCCAGTCCTTCGGGTTCAAGCACGGCGTACCGGTGGATTCGGATTACGTGTTCGATGTCCGCTGCCTGCAAAATCCCTACTGGGATGCCAGCCTGCGGCATTTCACCGGGCTTGATCAGGAGGGGGCCGATTTTCTCGAAGGCGACCCGGCCTGCTGGACAGCTGGTTACCGGCGTTCAGCTCCGGCAACCGCAGCTATATGACCATCTCTATCGGTTGTACCGGCGGTCAGCACCGTTCGGTTTATGTCTGCGAACAGCTCACCCGGTATTTCCGTCAACATTACAACCAGGTTCAGGTCCGGCATACAGAACTGCCTCCGCCCGGTCCAGAGAGCGATTGATTACCCCATGATTCGCAAACCCGTTACCATAATCAACAAGCTGGGGCTCCATGCCCGTGCCGCAGCCAAACTGGTGGCCACTGCGTCAGAATTCGAGAGCCGGCTGGAACTGGTCCGCGGCACCCGGGAGGTGAACGCGAAAAGCATCATGCCGGTGATGATGCTGGCAGCAGGCCAGGGCACGGAAATTGAACTGGTTGCCGAAGGACCTGACGAGGCAGAGGCCGTTGATGCCGTCTGCGCTCTGATTAACGACTATTTTGGTGAAGGCGAATAATTCGTAATGAAGCAGCCCCATAACGATCAGCAAAGCGACTACGACGACCAGGACGAGCTGCTCAAGAGCAAGTCCCAGCTCAAACGTGAAATGCATGCCCTGCAGGACCTGGGGAAGCGGATGATGGACCTGAGTGACGAGCAGCTGCAGAGTGTGCCCGCCAGCGACCGCCTCAAAGCCGCGTTGATTGAATCCCGCCGCATTACCAAGCACGAGGCGCGACGGCGGCATCTGCAATTTATCGGCAAGGCGCTGCGCCAGGAAGACGACGCCGATGCCATCCGCCGCGCCGTGGAAGCTTTTGACGCCGGCACCGAAGAGCACACCCGCCGCCACCACCTGGCCGAGCTGTGGCGGGAAAAACTGATCACCGGCGACAACGATGTCATTACTGCTTTTGTGGCCGAGTGTCCGGAAACCGACGTTCAGCACCTGCGCAATCTGGCCAGAAATGCCCAGAAGGAGGCCGCCAGCGCCAACAACACCGGTCAGAGCCGGAAGCTGTTCCGGTACCTTCGGGAGTGTATTGACCTGGCCGAGCAGTCAGGCTGAACCGGCCTCTG
>NZ_CAXBDN010000292.1:0-5031 GCF_963974375.1 uncultured Marinobacter sp. | reverse complement strand
AGGACTCCGCCCTTTCACGGCGGCAACAGGGGTTCGAACCCCCTAGGGGACGCCATTTTTACCTGAGACTGCTGCCTCGCTCAGGAGTTTGACCCGGACAGCCTGTCCGGCGAAGTGGCATCAGGCACAATCGCTCAGAATGCCTCAATCAGCACCTCCCGCTGACATCAGTACTCGTCATCACTTCCCTGCTTCTGGTTTCTTGCCTGCCGCAACACCTTTTGCCTTGCGGTGCTTGATATCCCAAAGTACAAAACCACCAAAGCCGGCCATAAATACCACCATCAGCAACACAGTTCCAATACCCGCAATCACTGTTGCATCTGTGTACATAATCAAGTCTCCCTATCCACCCGCTATGCTCCCCTGCCGCCATCTGCACAGGAGAAGTCTATAACTTCAGGCTACGCCTCTGCTGAAACCCCGATATTGACGTACATCAACAGCTCCGACGGTGTATTGCCCGGATCTCAGGCGCTGCGATTTCCGGGCCCCGGGGGACAATCTGCGGGTCAGGGCCGGAGTTTTCGGGACCGTCGACGATCCGCAGGCGCATGAATCACAACTTGCTGCTATAGTTGGGAAATACGGATTTCATGAGCGGCTGTGCAGGCGCAGGCCCCCGAATGTCAAAGGCAAAAAATCGAAAGCCGGCATCCGGCCCACAAGCAGACATTCGTTCCGGCATTATTGGATAGACCAGACACGGCATGCAGAGACTCGCAACACGCATAAAGCAGTTCCGTCAGGGGTCACCGCTCTCGTTTCGGTTACTTGCCTATATTCTTCTGTTCAGCTCCATTTTTACTCTGGTGGCGTCCGCGATCCAGGTATACAGCGACTATCGCAAGGACGTTTCGGCGATTGATGATCGTTTGTCCGTCATCCGGACCAGCTATGCCAGCAGCCTTTCCCGCAGTCTCTGGGCCCTGGACCAGAATCTGCTTCAGACCCAGATGGAAGGCATACTGTCGTTGCCGGATATCGTGTACCTGCGACTACGCATCTATCCCGATTCTGAAATAGTGCTTGGCAAACGGCCTGCCAGGGAGCAAACCACAAAAACCCGTACGTACGAACTCAGCCACTCGGGACCGGGAGGTGCAAAACTGGGGCAACTGGAGGTAACAGCCTCTCTTGAGCGGGTCTACCAGGATCTTCGCCGCAAGATTGGCGTCATTCTCACCACCCAGTTTTTCAAGGTCTTCTTTATTTCAGTGCTCATTGTCTGGATTTTTCGCCAGCTGGTGACCCG
This sequence comes from uncultured Marinobacter sp., assembly GCF_963974375.1. GTDB lineage: Bacteria > Pseudomonadota > Gammaproteobacteria > Pseudomonadales > Oleiphilaceae > Marinobacter. The sequence goes on along the minus strand of NZ_CAXBDN010000292.1, from coordinate 3,776 downwards.
ACATCTCAGCACCATGTCCAATTATGCCCGTGAATTTTCAGTCTCCAGTCTGGACCGCCCCCTGGTGCTCGATCGCCCCGATACGCAGCGACATCGCAAGGATGAACTGGGCCAGGTCACCGAAGCCTTCAATCAGATGCGGGTGCGGCTGAATGCAGACTTCGCCCGCCAGTCACGGGATGAAGCGGAAATCCGCAAGCTGTCGAAAGCCGTGGAACAAAGCCCCTCATCGGTCATGATCTGTGACCGCCAGTGGCACATTGAATTCGTCAATCAGAAGTTCACCCAGCTCACTGGCTTCCGGGCCGAAGAGGTACTTGGCAATCAACCGGGGGCAATGCTGGAAAACAGCCCCAATAATCGCGAAGGCCAGCAGCTTTGGCAAACCATCCGTCTGCAGGTACAGCGGGTCGGTGTCTGGCAGGGGGAAATCAACAGCATGCGCCGTAACGGGGAGCATTTCTGGGAACAGGTGGTGGTGACGCCCATCAAGGGCCCCGACGGCAAGGTCGAGAATTATCTGGTGGTCGGTGAAGATATCAGTATCCGCAAACGCTATGAACAACAGCTGCTGCGGCAGGCCAATTACGACATTCTCACCGGCCTGCCCAACCGGATGCTTGCCCTGGACCGCCTGAAACTGGCCCTGGCTCAGGCACGGCGTGAAGCCAGCATGGTCGGCGTGATGTTTCTCGATCTCGACAATTTCAAGCACATCAATGACACCATGGGCCACGATGCCGGCGACAGTCTGCTGATGGAAGCAGCCCGCCGGGTTTCCGGCTGCCTGCGGGGCACCAGCACCGTCGCCCGCCTTGGTGGCGACGAATTCCTGGTGGTGCTCCCCGGTCTCAAAAGCCCGGATGCAACCGAGCCGGTGGCCGACCGGATCCTGCTGGCGTTCAGCAAACCATTCATGCTGGACGGGCAGGAAGTGTTTGTCACTACCAGTATCGGCATCGCCATTTACCCCACGGATTCTGATAATTCCGGCACCCTGCTGCAGCACGCGGATGCGGCCATGTATGAAGCCAAACACAAGGGTAAAAGCTCCTGGGAGCGCTTCGCGCCGGAAATGAAGGAAGTGTCCCACGAGCGTCTGCAGATGGAATCCCGGATGCGGCGGGCACTGGAACTCAACGAATTCGAGCTCTGGTATCAGCCCATCATTGAAACCGCAACCGGAGCAGTCACCGGGGCTGAAGCCTTGCTGCGCTGGAACAGCCCCACCATGGGTATGGTGATGCCCGACCGCTTCATCCCCCTGGCGGAGGAGACCGGTCTGATTATTCCCATCGGCAAATGGGTATTGGATCAGGCCTGCGAGGCCAGTATGCGCTGGCTTGAGGCCACCGGCCGTACCCTGACCATAGCCGTCAACGTGTCGCCACGGCAGTTCCGGGATCCGGAGTTTGTGCAGGCCACCATGAACACCATCAGCCGTACCGGTATCGACGCCACACGGGTAGAGCTGGAGATTACCGAGCGGCTGATTCTGGATAACAGTATTGAAACGGCAGCAATTCTGAGGGAGCTGGACGAAGCCGGGGTGCGCCTGTCAGTGGACGATTTTGGTACCGGATTTTCGGCACTCAGTTACCTCAAAAGTTATCCTTTTGATACCCTGAAGATCGACAAGTCCTTTATCGGGGACGTGCTGACCGAAAAAGATGACGCAGCGCTGGTGCGGGCAATCCTTACCATGGCCCACAGCCTTGAGCTGAAGGTGGTTGCAGAAGGCGTGGAGAACGAAGCCCAGATCCGCTTTCTCCAGGATCATCAGTGCGATTTTTCGCAGGGTTACTACTTTGGCCGACCCATGCCGGAGGAAAGCTTCCTGGGCTGGCTCAAGGAACATCTTCGCGATTTCCCCCCACAGCAATAGCATCCACCCCGACCCGTCTTCAGCTGAATGAATGAAGGTGCCCGCGCCGCCACTGCCGCCGCCGGCCCCGACCCAACTGACAGGAAAACCTCGCTATGACGCAACAGATTCTGGTCGTTAACTGCGGCAGTTCATCGGTCAAGATGGCCGTGTTCGCACCCGATCTGACCGTTACCGCCAGTCTGCTGGCTGAACGCCTGGGACAGCCCGATTCGCGATTGAAGACCGAAGCCGGAGATCAGGTGCCGCTGCCGGCCCATGCTGACCACCAGCAGGCCCTGACCGGTATGATTGAGTGGCTCGAGACCAACCGGCAACTGACCGCGCCACCTGCAGCTATTGGCCATCGCGTTGTTCACGGTGGCGAATCCTTTTCTGACGCCGCCCTGATCGACGATGCAGTACTGGATGCGATCCGCAATTGCGCTGCCCTGGCACCACTGCACAACCCGGTAAACCTGCAGGGTATCGAGGCCACCCGCGCACTGTATCCGGATGTCCCCCAGGTGGCTGTCTTTGATACCGCGTTCCACCAGACCCTGCCCCGGCATGCCTACCTTTACGCCCTGCCTCGCCATCTCTACAACGAATTTGGCGTTCGTCGTTACGGCTTTCACGGCACCAGCCACAGCTACATGCTGGAAGAAAGCGCCAGACGCCTGGGCAAGCAAGTGAACCGGACATCCATCATTTCCGCCCATTTGGGCAATGGCTGCAGTATCACCGCCATCAGTAACGGCAAAAGCGTGGATACCAGCATGGGTCTCACACCGCTCGAGGGCCTGGTGATGGGCACCCGCAGTGGTGACGTAGACCCCGGGCTGTTCGACTTCCTCGCCCACAAGGGCATCAGCCCTGCCGCGACGCACCAGTTGCTGAATCAGGACAGCGGCCTCAAAGGATTATCTAATGGTATTAGTGACATGCGATCCATTGTAGATGCAGTTTCTGAAGGCAACACCGATGCCGAAGATGCCCTGTCGGTGTTCTGCTTCCGACTGGCGCGGTATATCTGTGCCATGATGGCCTCACTGGACCACCTCGATGCCCTGGTGTTCACCGGTGGAATCGGGGAAAACGCCACCGAAGTTCGTACCCGCACCCTCGCCCACCTGGCACTGGCAGGCTTCGAGATTGAGACAAAAGACAATCGCAACCATGGCCAACACCGCAATGGTCGTATCGAAGCACCCAGCAGTCGTTTTCCGGTGTTCGTCATCGCCACCCGGGAAGAAGCGGTCATCGCCCGAGCCGCTGCGCAGATTGCCAATTGTGAACACACGGAGACTCACTGATGCCCAAGAGCCTGTTTATTGCCCCGACCGAAATCGACAGTGGTCTCACCTCCATCTGTCTTGGCCTGTTACGCGCCCTGGATCGTGTCGGGGTGCGAGTGGGTTTCTACAAACCGGTCAGCCAACCTGGCCGCTCCGGTAACCGGACAACCCCCGGCGAAGATTTTTCCGTGTCTTTCGTCAGGGCCCGCTCGGACCTGAATCCACCGGAGCCGATGCCACTCAGGGAAGCCCAGAATCTGCTGAATCGCGAGAAAACCGCCGAATTCATGCAAAGCATCGTGGGCCAGTTCCAGGCGGTCGCAAAAGATGTGGACGTGGTCATCGTTGAAGGCCTGGTACCGGACCGGAGTGAGGCCTACACCGCCCGGCTGAACGTGGAAATGGCCCGCAACCTTGGCGCCGACGTCATCCTCGTGTGCGCTCCCGGTCAAAGAACCGCCAAAGAACTGGATGAGTGGCTCGACTTTTCGGCACGGCTGTTTGCAGCGCCGGAAGATCCGGATGTTATCGGTGTCGTGCTCAACAAGGTGGGTGAGCCAGAGCGGTCCGGGTTCCTGCCGGCCAATAACGAGCCCACCGCAGATCAGGTTCCG
>NZ_CAXBDN010000291.1:0-5043 GCF_963974375.1 uncultured Marinobacter sp. | reverse complement strand
CACAAAGCCAAGATGCCGATTGCGGAATTTTGCCCGCGCGCCTTCCCTCATACGGTGAATTTCCTGGCCACAGATAGCAATATCCCCGGATGATGGCTTGTCCAGCCCGCCCAGCAGATTGAGCAGCGTGGTCTTGCCTGCCCCGCTACTACCAACGATGGCGACGGTTTCACTGGCGTCCACCACCAGCGAGATATCGGAAAAGATGGTGAGCCTTACCGGCCCCTCCTTGTAGGTTCGGGTAATCTGGCGGCACTCGATGACCGGTACAGACGAATGATTCACGGTTGTCACCTTACTCATAGCGAAGGGCCTCGGCAGGATCGACTCGGGACGCCCGCCAGGCGGGGTAAAGTGTGGCAAGAAGACTCATGGCCAGACCCGCACCACTGATAATCATCACATCGTCCCACAACAGCTGGGACGGCAGGTAGCTGATGAAATACACGTCTGAACTCAGAAACTGGTGCTCAAAGACACCTTCAACCCAGCTGATCACATCACTGATATACAGGGCGCCCAGAATACCCAGTCCGGTTCCCACCAGTGTGCCGAAAATACCGATAATCGCCCCCTGAATCATGAAGATCCGCATGATACGCCCGGGGGTCGCACCCATCGTGCGCAGTATCGCGATATCACCGGTTTTGTCGGTGACCACCATCACCAGGGTCGACACAATGTTGAACGCGGCCACGGCCACAATGAACATCAGCAGCAGGCCGATCATGGTCTTTTCCATGCGAATGGCGTTAAAAAGATTGCCATGGGTACGGGTCCAGTCGGATACATAGTGGCGCCCCTCCAGCATGCGCGCCGCCTGCTCGGCGACCACCGGCGATGCAAACAGGTCATCCACCAGCAGGCGCACCCCCTGGGCGCGACCATCGGTGCGAATCAGCCGGCCGGCATCTTCCATGTGGACCAGGGTGTAGTTACCATCCAGCTCGGCGCCGACACTGAAAATGCCCACCACGGTAAACCGCTTCATCCGGGGCATGACCCCGGCAGGACTGACCGTTGCCTCCGGCAACACCACCGTCAGCCGGTCGCCCAGCTCAAGCCGCAGGCCCGTCGCCAGGGATTTGCCGACGATCATGCCGAACTCTCCGGCTTTCAGGTCATCGAGACGACCTTCCAGCATGTGGTTCTCGATAATGGATACGGTACGTTCCTGTTCCGGAATAATACCGTTCAGCAGCACCCCCCTCACACTGCCACCACCGGTCACCATGCCCTGACCCTGCACAAACGGTGCGGCGGCAACCACCCGGGAGTGCTCCTCCACCCGTGCGTCAACCCGTTGCCAGTCTTCCAGCAGATCGTCACCGCGAATCACGGCGTGGGGAACCATCCCCAGAATCCGTTCCTTGAGCTCCCGGTCAAAACCATTCATTACCGAGAGCACGATGATCAGCACCGCGACACCCAGCATCAGGCCGATCATCGAAGTCAGCGAAATAAACGAGATAAAGTGATTGCGACGTTTGGCTGCGGTGTAACGCAAACCAACGTACAGAGAAAGAGGCTTGAACATACAGATTGCCTGCCGCTAACGGATCTTGTGTGAAGTCGTCCCGTCCTTGAAACCACGGGAAGCTGCTAAACTGACTTTCTGACCGATCTCTACTTCATGATTTCATGAACTTCTGCACCTGTCTGAAGTTCGGAACAAACCAGTCACCACCGGCAGACCCGGACTCAGGGGTCCTTCCGGTAAACTCTGACGGAGCCAGCAGTATGCCGGGAGATTTACCCAGCAGCGAACGACGGGATTTCTTCCGTATCGAAGACCGCATCGGCGTCGAGTACCGGCCGCTCGATCCCGCCATCCATTTACCAACCGACCCCTTCGGCAACGATCATGTGGATGATCTCAGAACAGAACTGAAAAGGTTCGACCTGGACATCCGCAACCAGCTGGCCGTGCTCGCTGAGCGGGACCGGCTGACGGCGTCACTGATCAAGTCCATCAATGGCAAGCTCGATACGCTGGCGCGCATTATGGCCTTTGAGCAAAATCCGTTGCAACCGCAAGACTGGCAGTCAGTAACCCTGAGCGAGGGAGGAATCAGCTTTTCCGTCCCTCCCGGTGAGGCTGCCCCCGGCGACAGCTTCGCCCTGCGCCTGACCCTGCCGCCGGAACTCTTCCGCCCCCGGGCCACCGTGCGGGTACTCGGGATCACTCCCGGCGATGGCAGCTCAGACCGTGTACACGCCGAGTTTACCGGAATCCAGGAGGCAGACCGGCAACAGATTGCGAAGCACGTCATGCGCTGGCAGATTCGACAGAGACAGGGCGCTGACGGAACGTAATAATAAGTTGCTGAATTAATGAGGCAAGTGAAGTAAATTTACAGATTACGTTTTCTTCAGGAGACCAACCCATGAACAAGCTGCTGTCCGTGGCATTGACCGCCAGCCTGACCCTGACGGGGCTTGGCCTCTCAGCCGGCCAGGCCCTGGCCGATCAGGTGAAAGTCCCGGTGATGTCTCAGGGAGGCGACCGGGAGAACAGAACCCTGCCGCGCACCGGCCAGAACCAGAGCGCCGTACGCCAGCGCTTTGGTGACCCAACCGGCACCCGCGGTCCGGTGGGTCAGCCACCGATCACCCAATGGCACTATGATGATTTCGTTGTGTATTTCGAGCACAATCATGTCATTCATACGGTCATGAAGCCCGGGCGCTGATTCTGCCCGTATATCCGCCTGATTATCATCGCCGCCTCGACACAGCAGGCCTGACTCGCCGCTGACAAACCGGTAGAATGCAGCTCCCGCTGCCTTGACCCGGAGGTTCCCAGGCGGCCAATTTCTGTCAGATACAGGGTGAACATTATCTTGAATTCGACGCGCGTGATGCCTGCCGAGTGGGCGCCCCAGAGTGCCGTGATGCTGACCTGGCCGCACCCCGGAACCGATTGGTACCAGCGACTGGAAGAAGTCGAGCCGGTCTTCATGAACATCGCCACGGCCGTGCTCCGCCGGCAGCACCTGATCATCAGCTGCGAGCATGTCTTCCGCGCCCAGCAACTGGGTGACGACCTGAACCGTCTGGCCAGCGAGCAGCAATGGCCCGGACGGGTGATCAGCGTTCCGGCGCCCGCCAACGACACCTGGGCAAGAGACCATGGGCCACTGGCGGTCGACACGCCTGAGGGCATGCGACTGCTGGACTTCCGCTTTAACGCCTGGGGCGGCAAGTTTCCCTGGGAAAAAGACAACGCCCTGAACCGTCACCTGGCCAACGCCGGGGCGTTTGGTGCGACACCGATGGATGCGGTGGACTTTGTGCTGGAAGGGGGCTCGGTAGAATCCGATGGTCAGGGTACTGTCATGGCCACCAGTGAATGTCTGATGACCCCGAGCCGCAACCCCGAATTTGACCGTACCGCCATTGAAGCGCTGATGAACGAGACCCTCGGCGTTCAGCGAATTCTCTGGCTCAACCACGGCTACCTGGCCGGAGACGACACCGACAGCCACATTGATACCCTGGCCCTGTTCTGCGCGCCGGACCATATCTGTTATGTTCGCTGCGATGATACTGCCGACGAGCACTGGCAGGCACTGAATGCCATGGAAGAGGAACTCCGCCAGTTTCGCCAGACTGACGGCACGCCTTACCGTTTGACGGCCCTGCCCTGGCCAGATGCCATTTATGACAGCGACGGCGAGCGCCTGCCTGCTACCTACGCCAACTTTTTGATCATTAACGGCGCTGTTCTGGTTCCGGTCTACGACGTGCCGCAGGATCAGCAAACGCTGGCAATACTGGCGGAAATCTTCAGCGATCGCGAGATCGTCGCCATTAATTGTCGACCTCTGATCGCCCAGCACGGCAGCCTGCACTGCGTCACCATGCAGATTCCGGCAGGAGTCGTCCAGCCATGAGCCAGGCCCGCCCTCTTCGTATCGCGGCTGTGCAGCAAGCCTGCAGCGAGAACAAACAGGAGAGCCTGGCGACCTCCGAAAGGCTGGTCCGCGAGGCCGCTGCCGGTGGTGCCGAGCTGGTGGTGCTGCAGGAGCTGCACGCCACCCTTTACTTCTGTCAGACCGAGGATACCGCTGTTTTCGAGCTGGCGGAGCCGATACCCGGACCCTCCAGCGACCGCCTGTCCCGGCTGGCCAAAGAACTCGGCATTGTGCTGGTGGGCTCCATATTCGAGCGCCGCATGAACGGCGTTTACCACAATACCGCCGTGGTGTTCGAGCGGGACGGCAGCCTTGCCGGGCTCTACCGCAAGATGCACATACCGGACGATCCCGGCTTCTACGAGAAATTCTATTTCACGCCCGGCGATGCCTGTTTCAATGACGGCCGCCATGGCTTCAGCCCCATCCGCACGTCGGTGGGCAGTCTCGGTGTGCTGGTGTGCTGGGACCAATGGTATCCCGAAGCCGCCCGACTGATGGCCCTTGCCGGTGCCGAGGTGCTGATCTACCCCACCGCTATTGGCTGGGACATGACCGATACCGCCGATGAAAGAGCCCGCCAGCTCGAAGCCTGGGTGACCGTGCAACGGGGCCACGCGGTCGCGAATAATCTGCCGGTCATTGCACCCAACCGGATTGGTAATGAACCGGACCCCTCCGGCCAGTCGGATGGCATCCGTTTCTGGGGCAACAGCTTTATCTGTGGCCCCCAGGGCGAATTCCTCGCCCGTGCCGACGACAGCCGTGAAACCGTGCTCACCGTCGACATCGACCGCAACCGTAGTGAGTCCGTCCGCCGGATCTGGCCGTACCTGAGAGATCGCCGTATCGATGCCTACGGCGACATTCTCAAGCGGGTCCGGGACTGACGGAGTCAAGTCCGGCCAGGCCCCGCCCGAATCGTTCAGCCAATGAGCTCCTGACCATGAAAAAAGTCATCGACGCTGCCGTCAGTACACTGAACCAGATCGTACTGGGCAAAGAGCACCAGATCCGCCTGTCCATCTGCTGCCTGCTTGCCCGGGGACACCTGCTGATCGAGGACATCCCCGGCATGGGCAAGACCACCCTCTCCCACGCCCTTGCCGGCATCACCGGGCTGACC
>NZ_CAXBDN010000290.1:0-5058 GCF_963974375.1 uncultured Marinobacter sp. | reverse complement strand
CAAGATGCCGCCATTGTCCATGACCTTGGCCATCAGGGCCGATGGGCCGGCCATGGTTGCGACTGCGGCAACCCCGGTCAGTAGCCCCAGAAACTCACGGCGCCGCAGGGTAAAACCTTCTGCTTCTGCAACGATTGCATTGTCTTTATTTTTCATAAGGGTAGCTCCCTTTATTGTGGTTGTTTTATGGATGCCGGTATTCCGGTGATGATCGTGTGGAAGATCACTCGAAGTACCCGTCGGGTGTTGCGTAATGACAGGCGACCCAATGGTCAGTAACGATCTCTCGCCATTGCGGCGCGTCACCCGCACATTTCTCTGTGGCAAATGGACACCGGGTCCGAAACCGGCAACCGGATGGAGGAGAGACCGGACTTGGGATTTCCCCTTTCAGGTGGATCCGGCGGTCTTCTCTCATATCACTGGGTACGGGTCTTGGTTCGGCGGACAACAGAGCCTGGGTATAGGGATGCAATGGTTTTTCAATGACCGCTTCGGTTGGACCCAGCTCCATCATGTTGCCCAGGTACATGACGCCAACGCGCTGGCTGACATGGGCAACGACCGAGATGTCGTGAGTAATGAAAGCATAGGTCAGGCCGAGTTCTTCCTGAAGGTCGGCAAACAGGTTCAGGATTGAGCCCCGTACGGACACGTCGAGGGCTGCAACGACCTCGTCACAAACGATAAAACGAGGATTTACGGTAAGAGCTCGAGCGATGTTGATTCGCTGTTTCTGCCCACCTGACAGTTCATGGGGATAACGCATCGCAATCTCAGGCGACAGACCGGCACGCTCCAGTGCATCGAGGGCGGTTTTGCGCCGGGACTCGCGGTTGCCGATGTTCTGAATCTCCATTGGCTCTACGAGACTCTGGAGAATCGTCATTCTGGGATTCAGCGCGGCATGGGGGTCCTGGAAGATAATCTGGTAGTTCTTGCGAAGCCGCTTGTACTCGGTGGCAGACAACTCTGAAATATCCGTATCTCCATACCTGAGGGTACCCTCCGTGGGCTTGAGCAGGCCGACAAGGGCACGCCCTACCGTCGATTTGCCAGAGCCGGATTCGCCGATAATGCCGAGCGTTTCGCCGGCACGAATCTGAAAACTCACGCCGTCGACGGCTTTTACGGTTTGCCCGCCTTTCAGCGGGAAATGAATCCTGAGATTCTCGACGGTCACAATATCGTTGCGATCTTCGATAACACCGGGCTGACTCAGCGTACTCATTACACCGCCCCTTGAAGTTTCAGTTCTGTCGCCCTGTGGCATCTGGCATTGCGGTTTTCAGCGATCTCAACCATCGATTGATAACGCTCACAACCCTCCCCGGCATGGGGGCAACGTTGCTGAAACCGACAGCCTTCAGGCATTGCATTTGGGGAAGGTACGCGCCCCGGAATAAAGGGCAGGCGACCGCCACGGTCACTGAGCCGGGGCAGAGACTGCAGAAGGCCGGATGTATAGGGGTGGCCGGGGCGGCGAAGCACATCGTCAACCGGAGCGCTCTCAACCACTTCACCTGCATACATGGTTATCATGCGACTACAGGTCTCAGCGACGACCCCGAGATCGTGGGTAATGAACAGCAGCGCAGCTCCTGTGTTTTCACTGAGCTCTTTGAGCAGGTCGATAATCTGTGCCTGAACGGTGACATCCAGGGCAGTGGTGGGTTCGTCTGCAATAATGAGTTTGGGCTTACAGATCAGCGCCATGGCGATCATGACACGCTGACGCATACCACCAGAGAACTGGTGAGGGTATTCATCAACCCGTTGCTCGGGGGAGGGGATGCCAACGTCTTTCAAGGCCTGAATGGACCGTTCACGCGCTTCCGCCGGCGAGACCGGGTAATGGGTGCGCAGAGTTTCGATGAGCTGTTGGCCCACTGTAAACACCGGGTCCAGTGCCGTCATGGGTTCCTGGAAAATCATGCTGATATCGCGGCCGCGAATAGTCCGGATATCCCGGGGTCGCATGGACATCAGATCCCGGCCGTCGAAACGGATTTCACCCTCAATGATGGCTGTTTGCTCAGGCAAAAGCCTGAGTAACGAGAGACCGGTCACCGATTTACCGCATCCGCTTTCCCCGACCACGCCGACACGCTCGCCCGGCGCCACTGTGAACGAGATGTCGCGGGTGACGTGAGTAATCCCGTCACGACCCCGAAAGGAAATGCTCAGACCTCGCACATCCAGTATGGGGGGCGTGTCTGGCAATGCGCCTTTTGCCGCGTTGTGTGCAGTGTCAGTAAGGTCAGCCCTACCAACGACACTGTGCTCGTTATTCGCAACTAGCATGTTTCCTCCACGCGCCCGGAGTTGCTCTCCAGGCTGATTGTTCTTGTTTCGCAGAGTCTCGGGTCCAGACCTTATTTGGCCTGAGTACCATAGGCCGCCCTGATTGTTCGCTTTGTAGCGTCGTAATGATTCTTCAGTCGCTTGATGCCCGAGAACTGGGTGATCGGCGAACCGAAATACCACAATGGTGTGATCATCAAAACCACATCCTTGACCGGGGTATCCGCTCGAAACTCTCCGGTTCCAACCGCCAACCGGACAGCGTGCGTGACGCACTCTTCGAAGTACCGCGACATTTCAGCAATACCCTCAACCACATCCGTATCCACTGAACTGAAGTCAAAACGGGCCCTGGACGAAAGACTCCACGGGGTTCTCTCGCCTCCAATCTCGTTGAACTCCTCGTAGCGAGCTTTCGCGTCTTCAAACAGCAGGTCGATTCGCTCATCCAGACTGAGGCCAGGCTTCAGCCATATGTCTTCGAGTCTCACCCGGACTTCTTTGAAGGTCGTTGCAAAAACCTCTTTGACCAGTTCGGACTTGTTGCCGAAGTGGTAGTGGAGGTTCGCTCTTGTGGAGCCCACTTCTTTGGCGATATCACCGTAGCTGACAGCATCAAGACCCCGGGTGATAAACAACCGGCGAGCCACTTCGAGCAACCGGGCCCTTGTTTCCCCGGCCTTTCGGCGGCTCGAGTCTGAGGATGCTGAAACCGATGTCATGGACTCTCCTGCGGCAATTTCACTGTGGTCGTATCATTGCCAATTACTGACTTACTTGCAAGTCAGTTTTTTTTGGACAAAACTGACTGACGTGTAAGTAAGTGCAAGAATGGTAGGTCATGGCCAAAGCGTCAAGACCTGAGCATCGTTATTCAGAGAGTTACGACGATAAACCACCTCAAAGTCGCGCTACCTGACTGATACAAAAGAAAAATGATAAGAGGCATCTGTGAAATTCAAAAAGCTACTGATCGCTAATCGTGGGGAAATTGCCATTCGTATCGCCCGGGCAGCGGGCGATATGGGTCTGGAATCTGTTGCTGTCTATTCAGAGGACGACAGTGCATCTCTGCATGTCAGCCACGCCGATGAAGGGGTGTTATTGCCGGGCAAGGGGGCCCGGGCTTATCTGGATATTGGCGCGATCGTAGCTGCGGCGAAGCAATCCGGAGCGGATGCTTTGCATCCAGGCTATGGCTTCCTCAGCGAAAACTCCGAGCTGGCACGCCGCTGCAGGGAAAACGGCATCACCTTTATCGGACCTGATCCGGTTACCCTCGATACCCTTGGTGACAAGGTCGCGGCACGTCAGTTAGCGGAAAACTGCGATGTTCCGGTAGTGCCGGGTACCGGGGGGCGCAGCACACTGGCGCAGGTCAGGGAGTTCACGGCAAGTCTTGGCAAAGATGTTGCGGTTGTGATCAAAGCCATTTCGGGCGGCGGTGGAAGGGGCATGCGCATCGTTCATCCCGGAGACGATGTTGAGGCGGCTTATCAGGCCTGCGCAAGGGAGGCCGAGGCGGCTTTCGGGGATGATGGCCTCTATGTGGAAAGACTGGTGCAGCGCGCTCGCCATATCGAAGTGCAGGTACTGGGTGATGGCCAGGGTGATGCAGTGCATCTCTGGGAGCGCGAATGCAGCCTTCAGCGCCGCAATCAGAAGCTGATTGAGATTGCTCCCAGCCCAACGCTCTCCAAAACCACCCGGGACCGATTGCTGGAAGCCGCTCTGCGTCTGGCGCGGCAGGTCAATTATGCAGGTTTGGGTACCTTCGAATTTCTGGTAGACGCCAACGGCAATGATTACTTTTTTATTGAGGCCAATCCACGGCTGCAGGTCGAGCATACCATCACGGAAGAGATTACCGGTGTGGATCTGGTCCAGTCTCAGATCGCAGTGCTGGGGGGCGCCAGCCTTGCTGATCTTAACCTGACCCAGGTACAGATTGGTTCCGCCAGCGGCTATGCGATCCAGTGTCGGATAAACATGGAAACCATGGACGCCGCCGGCAATGCAAAGCCCAGCGGTGGCACGCTGGATGCGTTTGAGCCGCCAACCGGGCCAGGAGTGCGAGTAGATACTTTTGGCTACCGCGGATATACCACCAGTCCCCACTTCGACTCGTTGTTGGCAAAGGTCGTCATCCACAGTCGTTCAGGTGAGTATCGTCAGGCGGTACGCAGGGCCTACCGTGCGTTGTGTCAGTTCCGTATCGAAGGTGTGAAAACAAATACCTCCTTTTTGCAGACTCTGCTATCTCGTGAAGAGGTTGCCGGCAACCAGGTTTACACACGATTCGTTGACGATCAGATGGCGGACCTTGTGCTTCAGAGCGAGCAGGGCCACCCACAACTGTTTCGGTCCGATTCATCAACGACCAGCGTTAGCCCGGATGCCACCGTTCTGGAAGCTCCCCAGGGCGCCGAGCCGGCCACCGCCCCAATGCAAGGGCAGCTGGTGACGGCTTTGGTGGCTGAGGGTGATCTGGTTACCAGGGGCCAGACCCTGGCCATCATCGAAGCCATGAAAATGGAACATGAAATCAAGGCACCCACCGCTGGCACTGTTCGCAGTCTGCCGCTGGCTCAGGGCGATTATGTTCAGGAGGGACAGGCCATTGCGTTTATTGAGCCCGGGGACGGTGTCCTGGATGTGGAGGCCAGAGAAGAACAGATCGATCTCGACTACATACGTCCGGATCTGGCGGAATCCATTGAGCGTCATCGCCTGACGCTGGATGAAGCCCGCCCG
>NZ_CAXBDN010000289.1:0-5079 GCF_963974375.1 uncultured Marinobacter sp. | reverse complement strand
CATCCACATCACCGGTGATGTACTTGCCATCGAAAACGGAACACTCCCAGCCCTCGATGTCGGGGTTGACATCATTGACACAGGACACCAGGTCTTCCAGATCCTGATACACCAGCCAGTCAGCACCGATCAGTTCACGAATCTCTTCCACGGTACGGCCATGGGCGATCAATTCACTGGCCGACGGCATATCAATGCCGTACACGTTCGGATAGCGCACCGGCGGCGCTGCGGAGGCGAAATACACCTTGCGGGCGCCGGCATCACGGGCCATCTGGATAATTTCTTCGCAGGTGGTCCCGCGAACGATTGAATCGTCCACCAGCATCACGTTCTTGCCCCGAAACTCGAGATCAATGGGGTTCAGCTTCTGGCGCACCGATTTCTGACGCAACTTCTGGCCGGGCATGATGAAAGTGCGGCCGATGTAACGGTTCTTGATGAAGCCCTCGCGGAACTTGACACCCAGGCGATGAGCCATTTGCAGGGCCGACGTCCGGCTGGTATCGGGGATCGGCACCACCACATCAATATCGTGATCAGGGTGCTCCCGCAAAATCTTGTCGGCGAGTGTCTCGCCCATACGCAGCCGTGCCTTGTAGACCGACACCTTGTCCATGATGGAGTCAGGCCGGGCAAAGTAGACGTGTTCGAAAATACAGGGTGTAAGGTGGGGCTTCTCCGCGCACTGCCGGGTATTCAGTGTGCCGTCAGTTTCAATATACACCGCCTCGCCGGGTGCAATATCCCGCACCAGTTTGAAACCCGCCGCGCTCAGAGCCACGCTCTCGGACGCAATCATATACTCGGTGCCCTGGGCTGTTTCGCGAACACCGTAACAGGCAGGACGAATACCGTTCGGATCACGGAAACCGACAATGCCATAGCCGGTGATCATGGCAATAACCGCGTAAGCACCCCGACAGCGTTGATGCACGGCACTGACCGCCGCAAAGATTTCTTCCCGGGTGGGGGTGAGCTTGCCCAGTTTCTGCAGCTCGTGGGCAAAAACGTTCAGCAGCACTTCCGAGTCGGAATTGGTGTTGATGTGGCGAAGATCGGTACGGAACAGATCCCGGGCCAGCTCATCGGCATTGGTCAGGTTACCGTTATGGGCAAGCGTAATACCGTAGGGGCTGTTGACGTAAAAAGGTTGTGCCTCTGCGGAGCTTGAGCTGCCAGCCGTCGGATAACGCACATGACCGATACCCACATTTCCTACCAGGCGACGCATATGGGTGGTGCGAAAAACGTCGCGAACCAGGCCATTGTCCTTACGCAGAAAAAAACGGTCGTCCTGAAAGGTCACAATACCCGCCGCGTCCTGGCCCCGGTGCTGAAGTACCGTCAACGCATCATAGAGCGCCTGGTTGACGTATTGGGTACTGACAATGCCTGCAATTCCACACATGAGTTCTGTGTTCTCCAGAGCGAAAAAAACGGGTCAATCAATTTCCAGGACCGCTAGCCGGTATCCGGTCGCTGCTCATGATCAGCGTACTGGCATCCGGTGCCGGGCCAAGAAGCCGCTCAAACTCGTCGCCAAAGGTACGGCGCGACCAGTCCTCTACTACGGCCAGGTGTTCTATCATGACGGATTCCCGCCACCAGGTATCTTCCGCCAGCGGCGTGTAGCGGGTTACTGCGATACCCACTATGACCACGACAACGCCTCTGAGCAGCCCGAATGCCATACCGAGTACACGGTCAGTGGCGGTGAGGCCGGTCACCCGTACCAGGTGACCTATCATATTGTTGATAACAGCGCCGATGAGCAGGGTCGCAATGAACAGGATGGCAAACGCTGCAATCAGGCGCACCATGGGTGTTTCCACGGTACTTTCCAGCAGGGTCTGCATCTGGGGATGAAATGTACGGGCAATGATAAAAGCGGCCACCCAGGTAACGAGTGACAAAGCCTCTTTCACAAAGCCTCGCTTCAGGCTGATCAGAGTAGAGACTGTCAGCAGGGCAATAATAACCCAGTCGATCCAGATCAGCGCTTGCATTAACAACCCGGCGGTAAACGGTAAACGCGGATTCTAACAGGAATCATCGCCAACCCAAACCACCGGACCAGCCTGTGCGGAGGGAATTCCGTAAAACGTCACAGCCCGGATGCCGGATGATGGAAATCAGCCCGCACCCCTGGTTACCAGGGAATTGACGCCGAAGGCTTCGTCCAGGATCTGTTTCGCCCGCTCGGCCTCCTCTTTCTCGGCGAAGGGGCCGGAAAACACCCTGATCAGCAGGCTGTCACCGCGAGTCACTTCCTGTAGATGGGCACCATAACCTCGCTCACGAACATTGTCCCGCAGGCGTCTGGCGTTGTCCTGGCTACCAAAACTGCCAAGCTGCAGCACCCAGGCGCCTTCCAGGGAACGCTGAAATTCAGGCGACTCTGATTCTGCGGCCACCGCCGGTGGCGCCTCCGCCGATGACGGCTCACTGGCCACGGGCGCATCTGCACCGGGCGCGGGCGTCTCTTCCGTAGTCGGTGGTGCTACCTGCGGGACCGGGGCCGGGGCTGCGGCGGAGTCCGTTGAGGAATCCGGTGCTGGCGCTGAAGCTGGCCCGGACGGAGTAGCCACTTCTTCAATGTGATAGTCCGGCGCCCGGTTGTCGCCGGCCTGCTCCGGCTCCGGCAGATCAACCGTCGGGAAGGGAGGTTCCTCAGGTATATCCAGCGAGCGAACGGACCGTTCATCGTGTGGCTCATCAAACATCATCGGTACAAAGATAACGGCCAGTGAAATCAACACCAGCGCACCAATGATTCTTTGTTTCAGTCCATCCACGTCATTTGACTCCCTGAAATTAAGCCGGACTTCTGGCAAAACCGGATGCTCCGGCCAATAACAACATAACGATATGTGCCCGATAGTAACTGTCCGCCCCGGGTAACTCAAAGTCACCGACAGACAATGACCAATCTTTAAGGCGCCCGGAATCCGGTCGATGATCGGGCCAACAGCCCGGGTTTCAGGCTGGTGCGCGTACGGCCATAATGCGCCGGGCCTCTGCAACGGTAAAAAACGACCCGAACACCAGCACCATATCATCCGGTGCAGCCTGCTTTACAGCCACCGCCAACCCCTCGTCCACGGACATCGAGGTGATGGCATTCCGGCTGACATCGGGCAGATCTGCCAGGCGTCCGGCCAGTGCCTCGGCACTCAGGCCCCGGGGCACCGCAAGACCACAGATGACCCACTGGTCAACAACCTCCGCCAACGCGGCCACCACGCCCGCCGAATCCTTGTCGGACAGCCCTGCGTAGACGGCAAATATCCGTTGTCCCGGCTTGCACATGGCCGCCAGACGGCTGGCCAGCCAGCGCGCCGCGTGGGGATTATGGCCCACATCAGCGTACACCGCAGGAAGTTTCTCACTGCGCCCCGCCGCAATGGCAATCTGCGGAGCCGCAACCAGTCGCTCAAAGCGCCCGGCCAGCACCACCGCAGACAGTACCTCCGATACCGCGGCGTCATCCAGCTCCAGTTCCAGCAAGCCTGCAGCGACGGCGGCGGCAGCCAGACTGTGTATCGGCAGACCGTCCAGAGGCAGCTCGAAGACCCGCACCGGCACGTCCGTGCTTACCCGCCAGTGTTCCCCCAGCCGTTGCAGCTGATAGCCATGGCCGGGACGCAGCAAGGTGACCTTCTGGGCGGCCGCCTGCTGCAATACCGAAGCCGGCGGATCTTCATCGGCGTATATCGCCAGTTGCCCTGGCCGCAGAATCCCGGCCTTCTCGAAACCGATGGCGTTACGGTCGTTGCCCAGCCAGGCGGTATGATCAAGGTCGATTGAGGTGATGACGGCAAGATCGGCATCCAGCACATTGACAGCGTCAAGACGCCCCCCCAGGCCAACCTCAAGAACCCAGTTGCTGACACCCGCCTGCGCCATCACCAGGAACGCCGCCAGGGTGCCAAACTCGAAGTAAGTCAGTGAGGTTTGCCCCCGCGCCGCCTCAATGGTTTCAAAGGCAGATACCAGTGCCACATCATCGACGTCCTGGCCGTTGATGCGAACCCGCTCGTTGTAACGTTCAAGATGGGGCGAAGTGTAACTGCCAACCGATTGCCCGGCTGCCAGCAACAGGGCTTCCAGCGCCGCTACGGTACTGCCTTTACCATTGGTTCCGGCAACCGTGATAATTCTGGCGGACGGCCTGTTTCGAAACAGCCGGCGCAGGACGATCAGTACCCGGTCCAGGCCTAACTCGATTTCGGTGGGGTGAATGGCCTCGAGATAGTGAAGCCAGTCATCAAGCGAAGCCCCCGCAGCGGGGGGCACCGGCAGGTTTTGCTCAGCGGGCATCGACTTCCGCCGCGTCCGGCGTTTCCGGACGTTCGCTCACGTCAAATTCAATCGGCGCTTCACTTTCTGGCTGATCCAGGCCGGTAAACTTGGCCAGGAGGGAGCCCAGGCGTTCACGCATCTTGTGGCGGTGAAGAATCATGTCAATGGCACCGTGTTCCAGCAGGAACTCGCTGCGCTGAAAGCCTTCCGGAAGTTTTTCACGAACGGTCTGTTCAATGACCCGCGGACCTGCGAAGCCGATCAGGGCATTGGGCTCGGCTACGTTAAGGTCTCCCAGCATGGCAAGACTGGCCGAGACACCGCCAAACACAGGATCGGTCATCACCGAAATATAGGGTATGCCTTCCTGCTTCATGCGTTCAAGAACCGCGGCTGTCTTGGCCATCTGCATCAATGAAATAATGGCTTCCTGCATTCGCGCGCCACCGGACGCAGCAAAACACACCAGCGGTATACGCTCTTCCAGGCAGATGTTGGCCGCCCGGACAAACTTTTCACCCACTACCTGGCCCATGGAGCCGCCCAGGAAGTTGAACTCGAAGGCGCAGGCCACCAGCGGGATTCCGAGCGTTTTGCCCTTCATCACCACCAGCGCGTCTTTTTCACCGGTGGCCTTCTGATTCTGGGTCAGACGTTCCTTGTAGCGACGGGTGTCCTTGAACTTCAGGCGGTCCCAGGGCTCCAGCTCTGCGGCAATTTCGGTGCGGCCGTCTTCATCAAGAAAAATATCGAGACGGCGGCGGGCCGTTACCC
>NZ_CAXBDN010000288.1:0-5163 GCF_963974375.1 uncultured Marinobacter sp. | reverse complement strand
GGCCATCCTGGCCTCCATGCTGGTAGCAATTACGGTAATACCGGCGCTCAGCGCCCGCCTGGATTTTGGTATCCGCAACGGTGAGGTGGGTAATGACCAGCACTCTGATGGAGACCCTGACCATCACCCCGACCGCGATCATCAGAACGGTGCCTGGACCGGCTCGCTGATCCGGGCCATACGCTGGCTGATCAGTGGCCGTTGGCGGCGTGGTTTCGTATTGTTGGGCACCGTCGGGCTGAGTCTGTACATCATGGTGGCGCTGACACCCCCGGCGGAATACCTGCCGGAGGGAGAGGAGCCGAAAACTTTCGCGTCCATGAACGCACCCCCGGGATACAACCTGACCGAGATGCGGGGGATTGCCGAACAGGTACAGGCGCAGCTGTTGCCCCACGTTAATGCGGATGGTGAGGCCTACGGGGCCGGTGAAACCCGGGTGCCACCCCTGGCAAATCTCAATATTCAGGTGCGCCCGACCAATATCCGCATCATTTCCGAGACCCTGGATCCACTGCATATTGATGCCCTGATGGATGAGATTACCCGCATCTATGAGCAGTTTCCGGGCATGCGGGCGTTTGCTTCCCGCGGCTCCATCATTTCCAGCAACGATGGCGGCACCCGCAGTATCAACCTGGACATTTCCGGACCGGACCTGGTGTCGGTCTACGCCACCGCCACCGCAGCTTACCAGCGCAGTCAGGCGCTGTTCGGCAACCCTCGCATCCAGTCCCAGCCGCCTTCGCTGTCACTGGCGCAACCTTTGATACAGGTCCTGCCGGACTGGGAACGGGCTGCAGAACTGGGGCTGAGTACCGAGGCCATCGGTTTCACCGTTGCGGCCCTGACGGAAGGCGCCTACGTCGATGACTTTTTCCTGGATGACGACAAGATTGATGTCTACCTCTATGGCGCCGGCACCGGCGGCCCGGAGCTGTCCACTCTGCCCGATCTGATGCTGCACACCCCCCAGGGCGCCACGGTACCCCTGTCCAGTGTGGCAATGATCGAGGAAACCGCCGATACCAGCACGGTGCGGCGGGTGGATGGCCGGCGCACGGTGACCCTGAACATAATTCCGCCCCGGGATGTCCCCCTGGAAGCTGGTGTCGATCGGGTTCGCAACGAGCTCTTACCAGCCATGAGGGAGGCGGGAGACTGGCCGTCGAGGGTCGCCATTGATATTTCCGGGGCCAGCGATCAGCTGGACGCGACCCGTGATGCGCTGATGGGCAATTTCATCATTGCCGTGGCCATCGTGTATTTGCTGATGGTGGCCATTTTTGCCCACTGGGGTTATCCGTTGCTGATCATGACAGCGATTCCTCTCGGCATCGCCGGTGGCATTGTGGGTCTGGGGCTGATGAATTTCGTGGGTGGGCTGCTGCCGTTGATCGGCCTGTCCCCACTGCGGCAGCCGTTCGACATGATTTCCATGCTGGGCTTTCTGATTCTGATGGGCACGGTGGTGAACAATCCGATTCTGGTGGTGGATCAGGCCCGGCGGAATGTCCGGCAAAAGGGGGTTGCAGTGGTGGATGCGGTGGTTGGCGCGGTGGCGACACGACTGCGGCCGGTTGCCATGACCACGCTGACGACCATTTGTGGGCTGTCGCCGCTGGTGTTCCTGCCGGGCGAGGGTACTGAACTCTATCGGGGTGTGGGGGCGATTGTGTTATTTGGTTTGATGGGGGCGGCCATCGTGACCTTTACGTTCCTGCCGGCTTTGACGGTGTTTGTGTTGGGGTTTCGTCGGGTTCGTGGTCGTGGTTTGGCTTAGGGGGCCTGCTTGTTCGGGGATTTTTTAGGCTTGTTCGGGAGTAGAGGGGGAGCCGGGTGTCTGTTTCTTCCGGAAATCGAAAACTCGCTGCGCTCAGACAACGATTCCCTGCAGAAACAGACACCCGGCTCCCCCTTCTCAGGCTTGGGAACCAGGGCCAAGGTCGTTTTTTTTGGAAAGGGCTTTGTGAAAAAACACACGGGAGTGGGTGAAGGGGGGCGGCTCCCGTGGGTAATCTTCTTCCAGTTCATGCTGCTTCGGCTGTGGCTTTTTCTTTGCTGATTTCCAGTCTTACGGCGTTGCCATCCAGCAGTACCCGGTAGGTTTTTACTTTGACGTCTTTGTCTTCCAGGCACTGGCCGGTAACCAGGTTGAAGTGCTGTTTGTACAGGGGCGAGGCCACCACCGGCTGGCCTTTGAGGTCGCCGGTTATGCCCCGTGCAAGCACGTTGGCGCCACTGAACGGATCGGTGTGGCTGATGGCGAACAGGGCCGGTAGCCAGTGGGGAATGTAAAAAACCGCTACCGGACCGTCCGGGGTCCAGACTGCGATGCCGGATTCAGGGACCAGGTCGTCTACGGTGCAGACGATTTTCCAGGGGTTGTTATTGGTCATGTTCGTGCTCCATGTGGGTTTTTCTGGCTTTTGGTCTGGCCGTTGTTTCGGTGGCTGCGTGGAGCCGGGTACATGATTTCTCCAGAAAAAGAACTCGCTTCGCTCAGACACCTTTTTCTTACGAAATCATGCACCCGGCCCCCCTGGTTCTGACTTGTTCCGGGCTTGCCAGGAAAAAGCCTGTTGATTGTTTTTTTCTTCGGCGGTCCTGTTTCATTGTTCGTCAGAGGTGAGTGGGTGCACTTTTGTGCAGGGGAAAAGGTGTCTGAGCGAAGCGAGTTCTTTTCCCCGGAAGAAAAGTGTTCCCGCTTGCCTCCTGCCACCAATACCCCTTGGCTATCACGCCACCTCGGAAGTAAACGCCGGCCGCCGCTGATCCCGCTCGGTGGTCCACTGCTGCACCGGGTCTTTCTTCTCCGGGGCGTTGACGAATTCGCGGAAGCGCTTGCGTTTCTCCGGGTCCTCGACGGCGGTTTTCCACTCGCACTGGTAGGTGTCCACCAGGTTCGCCATGTGCTGTTCCAGCTCCGCTGCCAGGCCCAGGCTGTCTTCCAGTACCACCTGCTTGAGGTAGTCGAGGCCGCCCTCCAGGTTTTCCATCCACACGCTGGTGCGTTGCAGCCGGTCGGCGGTGCGGATGTAGAACATCAGGACCCGGTCAATGGTGCGGATCAGTTGGTCGTCGGACAGGTCGGTGGCAAACAGGTCGCCGTGGCGGGGGCGCATGCCGCCGTTGCCGCAAACGTACAGGTTCCAGCCGTTTTCGGTGGCTATTACGCCGATATCCTTGCTCTGGGCTTCGGCGCATTCCCGGGTGCAGCCGGATACCCCGAACTTGATCTTGTGGGGTGCTCGCAGGCCCTTGTAGCGATGCTCCAGCAGGATTGCCATGCCGACACTGTCCTGAACCCCGTAGCGGCACCAGGTGCTGCCGACACAGGATTTAACCGTGCGCAGGGACTTGCCGTAGGCGTGGCCGGTTTCGAAGCCGGCGGCGATCAGTTTCTCCCAGATTTCCGGCAGCTCACTGAGGGTGGCGCCGAAAAGGTCGATGCGCTGGCCGCCGGTGATCTTGGTGTACAGGTTGTACTCCTTGGCCACCTGGCCCAGCACAATCAGCTTGTCCGGGGTAATCTCACCGCCGGGGACCCGGGGCACGATGGAGTAGGTGCCGTTTTTCTGCATGTTGGCCATAAAGGTGTCGTTGGTGTCCTGCAGCGGCACGTGGTCGGTGACCAGGATGTGTTCGTTCCAGCAACTGGCCAGAATGGAGGCCACCGCCGGTTTGCAGATATCACAGCCGTGACCCTTGCCATGCTGTCCGATCAGGGTGCGGAAGGTGCGGATGCCGTTGACCTTGATGATGTTGAACAGGTCCTGACGGCTGTACGGGAAGTGCTCGCAGATGTCCTTGCTGACCTCCACACCCCGTTTCTCCAGTTCGCAGTCCACCACATTCTTGAGCAGGGCGGCACAGCCGCCGCAGCCGGTGCTGGCTTTGGTCTCCGACTTGATGCCGGCGAGATCGCAGCAGCCGGCGTCTATGGCACCGCAGATATCGCCCTTGCTGACGTTGTGGCAGGAGCAGATCGATGCGGTTTCCGGCAGGGCATCGGGGCCCAGCGTCGGTGCGCCGCCCTGGCTTTCCGGCAGGATCAGGGTCTCCGGATGTTCCGGCAGGGGAATGCTGTTGAGGGCGTACTGCAGCAGCGTGTCGTAGGGGCCGTTGTCGCCCACCAGAATGGCACCCAGCAGGGTCTTGCCATCTTCACTGATCACCATGCGCCGGTAGTGGCCGGCCTGTTCATCGTTGAAGCGGATGTTGCGGGCCCCTGGGGTGGCGCCGTGGGCGTCGCCGATGGAGCCGACGTCTACTCCCAGCAGCTTGAGCTTGGTGCTCATATCGGCGCCGGTGAAGGTGGTTTCCCGATCGCTGTTGAGGCTGGCGGCCAGGGTTCGCGCCATGGCGTAGCCGGGAGCCACCAGGCCAAAAATGCTGCCGTTCCAGAGTGCGCACTCGCCGATGGCGTGGATGTGCGGGTCGGAGGTGGTGCAGTGGTTGTCGATGACCACGCCGCCACGCTCGCCCGTTGCAAGGCCGGCGGACCGGGCCAGGGTATCCTGGGGTCGGATTCCGGCGGAGAAGACGATCAGATCGGTTTCCAGATGGCTGTCGTCGCTGAAGTTCATCCGCAGGCGGGCGCTTTCTCCGGGCACGATGGCGGTGGTGGCCTTCTCGGTGTGTACCTGCACCCCCAGTTGTTCAATCTTGTGCCGCAGCAGCGCGCCACCGTCGGCGTCCAGCTGCACCGGCATCAGCCGCGGTGCGAACTCCACCACATGGGCCTCAAGCCCCAGGCTTTTCAGGGCGTTGGCGGCCTCCAGGCCCAGCAAGCCACCACCCACCACCACCCCGGTGCGAACCCCCTCGGCACTGGCGCGAATGGCGTCCAGATCGTCCAGGGTACGATAGACAAAGCAGTGTTCGTTGCTGTTGCCTTCGATCGGTGGCACGAACGGGTAGGAGCCGGTGGCCAGGACCAGCTCGTCATAGTGATAGTCGCCCTTGTCGGTGGTGACGGTGCGGGCTTCACGATCAATGGTCAGCACCATTTCACCCAGATGCAGGTCAATGTCCTTGCTGGCATACCAGTCGGCTGTGCCCATGGCCAGGTCGGCATGGGTGGAGCCGCTGAAGTATTCCGACAGGTGCACCCGGTCGTAGGCCAGCTGTTTTTCTTCACCGAACACCAGAATCTGGTAG
>NZ_CAXBDN010000287.1:0-5181 GCF_963974375.1 uncultured Marinobacter sp. | reverse complement strand
CGGTCTCATTCTTTTACCGGTTCACCGGAGGTCTCTTACGATCAGGCGGGGTCATTTTTCGGGGCCGCGTTATCGGTCAATGGAAAGCAGCAATTTGCATATGCTAACCTGCTCTCGTTGCGCCTCAGGCGCTGCCGCCCAGGGACGACCCTGTGGTGCTTTTGACGGTGGGGACGGCCCCTTTTATTCGGGTGCTGTTATGAGCTGGTTGATCCTTTTTGTCGCAGGTTTGCTTGAAGTCGTCTGGGCCATTGGCCTGAAATACACCGAAGGTTTCTCAAAGCCTGTTCCCTCGCTGATTACCATCGTAGCGATGATTGGTAGTTTCTATCTGCTAAGTGTTGCCATGCGCTCGTTACCGCTGGGTACCGCCTATGCGGTCTGGGTTGGCATTGGTGTGGTCGGGGCCGCCATAGCAGGGATTGCTGTGTTCCAGGAGTCCGCCAATTTACTCAAAGTACTGAGTTTGATGATGGTGATCGGGGGCATTGCCGGGCTTAAATTGTCCAGTGCTGCCTGAGGTTGGCGGGAAGTCACCCGCGGTGACCTGGTGCACTGCGCGGTGGACGATATGGCGAAATTCCTGCGGCAGAACGGTGGCACCGGTTTCAGAATCAACGTGACCGTGGATAACTGCGATATCTCCAACATGAAAGAAGGCATTTTCCGCACGGACAGCCGCCAATCAACGGCTCGCATTACCAACAGCCGCCTGCGCAATGCCGGTCGGGTTTGTATCGGTAATTGGGCGAGTTGTACCAGCACGAATGTTTCCAATTTCTGAGCCCGGTGGCTATGGCCACTGCCGGGTGCGGGCCCAGTGTCCACTTACCCGGCAGGTACCGCAGAACAGTGTCGGGTCAATCCGGGTTACAGAATGGCCTGCGTCTGTTGGTGACGCTCCCAGGCGCCCATCGCCAATGCAGTTTTCACAAAATCTGTGAACCGGCGCGGTGGTCGTCCCAGCGCTTCTTCCACCCCGTGGGTTACATAGCTGTTGCGGCCATCCAGCACTTGTGTAAACAGCTCGCGTAGCAGCCAGAGTTCGCCTTCGTTCAGGCCTTGTTCCCGGAGGTAGCCCAGATAGGGCTCCAGCGGTACCTGTTTGTATTCGATGTGGCGACCGGCAATGCCTGAAATGATCGCCACGCATTCGGCGAAAGTCAGCAGTTCCGGACCGGTTACCTCGAACAGGCGATTGCTGAGTGTCTGATCGGTCAGCGCTGCAACCGCAACCTCGGCAATGTCGTCACAATCAACAAACGGCTCTTTCACGTCGCCAACGGGAAGTGTTAACTCGCCGGCAATGACCGATTCGGTCAGAAAACTCTCGCTGAAGTTCTGGAAGAACCATGAAGCCCGCACCACGTTCCAGCGCAGTCCGCTCTCAATCAGCGCATTTTCAGCACGGATAGCGCCATCTTCCCCGCGTCCTGACAGCAGCACCAGATGCTCTACACCCTGTGACCGCGCTGTTTCGATAAAGGCGCGCAGGGTTGTCTCCGCGTCGGGCATTGCCAGATCCGGGTGGTAGCTTACGTAGGCCTGTTTGACACCCTGCAGGGCGGGCGACCAGGTGTCTGGTTGGGTCCAGTCGAAGACCGGATGCGTGGAGCGCGATACCGGCCGGGTGGCAAAGCCTTTGCTGCGCAACAGCGCATCTACGCGGACGCCGGTTTTACCGGATTTACCAATAATCAGAATGGGGTTGATCGCTGTCATGGGATGTACCTTCCTGGTGTGAACCCGCAGGTTAGTCTGGGGGTATGAGTACATTCTGAGCGACTGAATCTGGATTATGAATGGTCGTAATTCCATAATAATTGATCAATAATCCAAAATATCTGGATTAACGTTAAAACTGGAATTATGGTTTCAGGGTCTGAAATGATGGCAGGCGACCTCACATCGGGACAGACCCCGGAGACAGGCAATGGCTGACACGCGCGTAATACCCGAGCACAACGACTACCTGGGTGAGGCGCTGCATCTGATCAAGCTCAGTGGCACTTTTTATTGCCAGTCGGAATTGAGGGCGCCCTGGGGCATTGACATGCCGCCGTTCGAAGACTGTCTGATGATCCACATTATCACCGCCGGTCACGGCTGGCTTAAGCTGGAGGGCGAACCGCCCATTCATGTGCAGCAGGGGAGCCTGGTGATGCTGCCCCATGGCCGCGGCCACATCCTCACCAGCGATCCGGACCTGCCGGCGACACCCTTGTTTGATATTCCCGTACAGCAGGTCAGCGACCGTTACGAGATTATGGAGTTTGGCGGAGCGGACGGGCAGGGCGCAGGTGAGGGAGAGCTCACCCGGGCCACCTGTTGCGTCGCCCGTTTTGACCATGTGGCCGGGCAGCAACTGATTCGCCACCTGCCGCGGATCATGGTGGTCAATACCTGGGAAGAAGCCGAAGGAAGCTGGTTGCGAAGCACGCTGCGTTACATGGCCCACGAAGCCCGGCAACTGAGCCCCGGTGGCGAGACTGTGATGTCCCATCTGGCGGATATCATGATCATTCAGGCCATTCGCACCTGGCTTGAGACTGCCCCGCAAGCAAGCACCGGCTGGCTGGCCGCCCTGCGTGATCAGCAGATAGGTCGTACCCTGGCGGCCATTCACCGTAACCCGGGAGACAACTGGACTATAGCGCGCCTGGCCAGTGTGGCCGGTATGTCCCGTTCCGGGTTCAGTGCCCGCTTCACCGAACTGATGGGCGAACCCGCCATGCGCTACCTGACCAACTGGCGTATGCAGATTGCCCGGCTGCAGCTTAAAACCGGTCCTGATCCCATGATTGCCGTCGCCGAACGGCTGGGGTATCAGAGTGAGGCAGCCTTTAGTCGGGCGTTCAAGCGGGTGTTCGGCGTGGCACCGGGGCAGGCGAGAAAGCAGGCAATGTAATATGCCTGCACCGGTGTAACCTTATTCAGGACGAGACATGGCCCTTGGCAAGGGCCGGTGTTCAGAAAGCGATCCGGTCCTCAGCGAAGGTGGAATCAGACCTTTGGCTGAATCTGTCGATCCAGTTCCAGCGTCATAGCCTGCGGCAGTTGCAATTCGTTGGCGAGCTGATCCAGCCAGGCTCGTTCCATCGGATTCTGGTCGTCAATAATGACGGCGCTGACCAGGTAGATTTCACGGGCTGCCTGGGGAGAATCCGCTTCTCGGGCCAGGGCCGCAGCATCCAGCGGCGCATCGAACTGCTGTTGTATCCAGGCCTGCAGCTCATCATCTGCACCGAGCTTCTCGATTTCTGATGTCAGCAGCGCCCGCTCATTGGCATCGATATGGCCGTCCGCCCGTGCCGCCATAATCATGGCCTGCAGGATCTCCAGACCTCTGCGTTCCTGGGCCTGACCATGCAACTGCTCGACAGGCTGCCCCTGGGGAGTGGCCTCACCCGCGTTGTTACTCTGATAATTCTGATAGGCCTTCCAGGCCAGTCCCCCGACACCCGCCAGTGCGCCGTATTTAAGGGCCTTACCGCCCATTTTACGTCCGCGCTTTGACCCTACCATCAGGCCAAGAGCACCGCCGCCGAGCAGGCTCTTGAGGTCGATACCACCTGCTGCGCCCTGGGCACCCTTGAGCTGAGAGGAAAGACTATCGACCATCCGGTTGACGTCCAGGCCACCGGATGACCCGCTGCCGGGTGACTGGCCGGACGCTTGTCGGGTCAACTGGTTCAGGATTGAAGAAACATTCATGGATACAACTCCTCGTTGACGGGGTATACGTTAAACCATGGTGTCTACGGGATGAGTATAACGACGTGGGACATTTCACTTCATTAACGGGTTGTTATATAACCACCGATAGTACGGGACTCAACCCTAAGAAATGTTTTAGCCAGGAATCAGCGAATGAAAAATGCAGGAGTGCTTTCAGCGTGGAACGATGCCAAGGGTTTCGGTTTTATTACGCCAGATGATAGTGGTGACCGGATTTTTGCCCACATCAGTGCCTACGAAGGTAAGGGGCGTCCCTCCGAAAACCGCAAGGTCGTTTTTTCGCAGACCAGAGATACTCAGGGACGCTGGCGGGCGACACAGTTTCAGTACGCAGGTACAGCTGCCCGAATGGGCGCAGGTATTGCACCGGGAGTCTGGTTTGCGCTTCTTGTAATGGTGATTTTTATCGGCGGACTGGGCGGCTTATATGGCCTCGGGGTTCTCCCGGTCGCCGCGCCGGCAATATATCTGATTATGAGTCTGCTGGCGTTTCTGCTCTACGCCATCGATAAGGGCGCGGCCGGCAAAGGGAACCGCCGGGTGCCCGAGAGACGTCTGCACGGGTTCGAGCTATTCTGCGGCTGGCCAGGTGCACTGGTAGGCCAACAGTTCTTCCGCCATAAAACCCGAAAACTGTCGTTCCAGATTGGTTTCTGGTTATGTGTGATGCTCAATATCGGGGCTTTGGGTTTACTGCTGTTCTGGTCTGAAGCAGATGCACTGCGTCAGCAGTTGGGCATTGATCGGCTGACCCTGGGGGCGTCGTTCAGCAATTAACAAACACCCCGACAAGGAAGTTGTACTCGCCGATATCAAACCGGCGAAACTCCAAACAACCACCGGTGCGCCCAGAGCACCATGATTACATACACCGCCAGGCCTCCGACAATGGCAATCACATCGTTCATCTTCCTGGCAGGCATCGTGGGGATAGGGCGTGGGGTTCTGCGCTTCATGGAGATACGGTCTGCCACCGCCCACGCCAGGAACGATCCGAACAGCAACAGGTCGTGCAGCATACCGTTGGCCAGCAAGTGGGCCAGTGCCCAGAGTTTGACCGCGGTGAGCATCGGGTGCCCTATTTTTGCCTTGATCTTGCCAGGAAAGTAGGTGGCGAACAGCAGCGGGAACACCGGGACTAGCAGCAGCAGGGATACGTGTTTGAGCCAGCCCGGTGGCATGTAGATCACCGTAGGATCCATGCGGGCAATACCGTAGCCCCAGACAATCACCACCAGACCAGCCAGTGACACCAGCGAATACAGCCCTTTGAACTTGCCCTCGCCGAGGGAAGCCCGCAAGCGATTGCGCAGCGGATCGTTAATTATGGACAGCGAGTGCACGCCGAGAAACAGAATCAGACCCACGATCAGAATTATCATTTTCCAGTGTTCCTTGAGGCTGGGTTGGTACAGCAGGTATGAGAGTGGCGGTTACTCCGGA
>NZ_CAXBDN010000286.1:0-5215 GCF_963974375.1 uncultured Marinobacter sp. | reverse complement strand
CTTCTCTTCTGCGGCCACCCTTTATGATGTGGGCTTCAATTACTTCTTCCACGGTGGTGACGAAAAACGCGAGGCCGACCTGGTCTATTTCCAGGGGCACTCTTCTCCGGGTATTTACGCCCGCTCCTTTCTTGAGGGTCGCTTCGACGAAGAGCAGCTCGACAAGTATCGGGAAGAGGTCGACGGCACCGGGCTGTCGTCCTACCCCCACCCGTGGCTGATGCCGGATTACTGGCAGTTCCCCACGGTGTCCATGGGCCTTGGGCCGATTCAGGCCATTTATCAGGCCCACGTCATGAAGTACCTCCACAGTCGTGAGCTGATCGACATGGGCGATCGCAAGGTATGGTGCTTTGTGGGCGACGGTGAGTGTGACGAGCCGGAAACCCTGGGGTCTATCTCCATGGCGGGCCGCGAGAAGCTGGACAATCTTGTCTTTGTGGTGAACTGCAACCTGCAGCGGCTGGACGGCCCGGTACGGGGCAACGGCAAGATCATTCAGGAGCTGGAAGGCGTGTTCCGCGGCGCTGGCTGGAATGTTATCAAGGTGGTCTGGGGCCGCTGGTGGGATCCGCTGTTCGAACAGGACAAGGACGGCGTCATGCAGAAGGCCATGGATGAAGTCTGTGACGGTGACCTGCAGAATTTCAAGAGTGCCGGTGCCTCCTATACCCGCAAGAACTTTTTCGGGCTCTACCCGGAGATGGCCAAGATGGTTGAGAACCTGTCGGATGAGGATATCGGCAAGCTCAACCGGGGTGGTCATGATCCCTACAAGGTGTATGCCGCCTACCATCGCGCAGTCCACGATCACGGCGGCAAGCCCACTGTGATCCTGGCTCATACCGTCAAAGGCTATGGTTTTGGTGATGCCGGCGAGGCCCAGAATACGGCCCACTCCCTTAAAAAACTGGATATTGCGCAGCTGAAAACGTTCCGGGATCGTTTTGCGGTACCGTTGCGGGACGAAGAGCTGAAGGATGTGCCCTATTACCGGCCAGCGCCGGACAGTCCGGAATTGCAGTATATGCGCAAGCGCCGGCAGGACCTGGGGGGCTTTCTTCCCAAGCGCCGCAAGGATTGTCAGCCGCTGACCATTCCGCCCCTGGAAACCTTCAAAAATCTGCTGGACGGCTCCGGTGAGCGGGAGATATCCACCACCATGGCCTTTGTCCGTCTGCTGACGGCCCTGGCCAAAGACAAGCGGGTAGGCAAGCGCATCGTGCCCATTGTGCCCGACGAGGCCCGTACCTTCGGTATGGAAGGCATGTTCCGGCAGCTGGGGATCTACACTTCGGAAGGCCAGAAGTATGTGCCGGAAGACCGTGACCAGATCATGTACTACCGGGAAGACAAAAAGGGTCAGATTCTGGAAGAGGGTATCAATGAGGACGGCTCCATGGCGGCCTGGATTGCCGCGGCCACGTCCTACAGTACCAATGACTTTCCGCTGATCCCGTTTTACGCCTTCTATTCCATGTTCGGTTTCCAGCGGGTCGGTGACCTGGCCTGGGCAGCCGGGGATATTCAGGCCAGGGGCTTCCTGATCGGTGGCACGTCCGGACGCACCACCCTCAACGGCGAGGGGTTGCAGCACCAGGATGGCCACAGCCATGTACTGGCCCACACCGTGCCGAACTGCAAGGCCTATGATCCGGCCTACGGCTATGAGCTGGCGGTGATCATTCAGGATGGTATGAAGAAGATGTTCGAGGAAAACCAGAACCTCTTCTACTACGTCACCATCATGAACGAGAACTACCAGCAGCCGGCCATGCCGAAAGGTGTGGAAGAGGGCATCATCAAGGGTATGTACCTGTTTGATTCCGTGGAGACCAAGGGCAAGAAAAAGACGCCCCGGGTCCAGTTGCTGGGGTCCGGCGCGATTCTCAATGAGGTCCGTGCAGCGGCACAGTTGCTGAAAGACGACTGGGGCGTGGCCAGCGATATCTGGAGCGTTACCAGCTACAACGAACTGGCCCGGGAAGGTCAGCACGTGGAGCGCTGGAATCTCTACCATCCGGATGACAAGGCCCGGGTACCCTATGTCACCCAGTGCCTGGAGAAGCATCCGGGGCCGGTGGTCTCGTCCACCGATTACATCAAGCTGTATTCCGAGCAGATCCGGGCTTACATTCCCGCGACCTACGTCACCCTGGGCACCGATGGTTTTGGTCGCAGCGACACCCGTGACAAGCTCCGTAGCCACTTTGAGGTCGACCGGTACCACATCACCATTGCCGCCCTCAGTGGTCTGGCAACGGACGGGGAGGTCAATAAGGATCAGGTGCTTGAGGCCATGCGCAAATACGGCATCGACCGCAACAAACCCAATCCGGTGCTGAGCTGAGGAGGTCACCATGAGCGAACAGGAAATCAAGGTTCCGGATCTCGGCGGCGCAGAGGAAGTTGAGGTTATCGAGGTACTGGTCAGCAAAGGCGACACCGTGGCCGAGGAGGATCCGCTGCTGACGGTGGAATCCGACAAGGCTTCGGTGGAGTTGCCGGCACCAGGCAACGGCAAGATCACCAGACTGACTGTAAAAGTGGGCGACAAGCTCAAAGAGGGCGATGTGGTCGGCTATTTTGAGGCTGCAGACGCCGCTGACGACGATGCCGGTGAAGGCGATGATGACAGTGGAGAGAAGGACAAGGACAAGGACGAGAAGGACGAGCCTGAAGCTCCGGACGCCAAATCTGCCGACGACGACAAGGGCAAAGCGGCCGCCACTGCAAAGAAAACAGCTTCCGGTGAATCCCGCAAGGAACGGGTAAAAGTGCCGGCTCTTGACGGATTCGAGGACGTTCCCGTCATCGAGATCAACGTCAGCGAGGGCGACACCGTTGCCGAGGATGACCCGCTGGTCACCGTGGAATCCGACAAGGCCACCATGGAGATACCCTCACCCTTTGCCGGCAAGATTGGCAAGATTCTGGTGTCCGAGGGCGACAAGCTCTCGGAAGGGGACGACCTGCTGGACATGACCGTTGAAGCCTCCGGCGACGGCGAGGAACCTGAGAATGACAGCGCCGAAGATCAGGACAGGAAACCGGATGAAGACAGCAAGGCCTCACCGGAAAGTCAAGACTCCGCTGAGGATAAAAGCCGTTCGTCTTCCGGTAGCCAGACCTACGACGCCGAAGCTTCCTCGCCCGGGGCAAGTGTTCATGCCGGACCGGCGGTACGCAAGCTGGCGCGGGAGCTGGGGGCTGATCTCACCCGGATCAAACCCAGCGGACCCAAGCAGCGGATTCTGAAAGACGATGTGGAAGCCTACATCCGGCAGAAGCTGAAGCAGGCCCAGGAAGGCGGGTCCACCGAGGGCGCCGGCCTGCCGGCCATCAAATTGCCGGACTTCAGCCAGTTCGGAGATGTCGAGCGGGAGTCCATGTCCCGCATGATGGTAGCAACCGCTAACAACATGCAGCGCAGCTGGCTGAATGTACCCCACGTCACCCAGTTTGATGATGCCGACATCACCGATCTGGAATCCTTCCGCAAGGGCCAGAAAGCAGCCGGTGAGAAGAAAGGTGTCAAACTGACACCGCTGCCGTTCCTGCTGAAAGCCTGTGCAACGGTACTGGCCGAGCTGCCCCAGTTCAATGTGTCGCTGGATATGGAGCGCAAGGAAGTGGTGCGCAAGCAATACATCCATATCGGTATAGCGGTGGATACGCCGGCGGGACTGATGGTGCCGGTGATCCGGGATGTGGATAAGAAAGGGCTGTGGCAACTGGCAGAAGAGGCGGCGGACCTGGCCGAAAAAGCCCGGACCAAGAAGCTGAAGCCGGCCGAGATGCAGGGTGCCTGCATCACCATCACCAGCCTCGGCGGCATCGGTGGCACCGCGTTCACACCTATCGTGAACACGCCGGAAGTGGCGATACTGGGCGTGTCCCGGGCAGCCATGAAACCGGTGTGGGATGGCGAGGTGTTTCAGCCCAGGCTGATGCTGCCGCTGTCACTGTCCTATGACCACCGGGCGGTGAATGGCGCTGATGCGGCCCGGTTTACGTCGCTGTTGAGTCAGTTACTGGGGGATATTCGTTCATTGCTGCTTTGACTTTCTGTGATTGATCGCCCAGTTGCCTGAAGGCTTCGGGGAAATCCGCGAGGCCGATTTCTGTTCTCCAGGCAAACAAAAACCCCGGCGGGAGCCGGGGTTTTTTACTGCTTGTTTCTTTGGAAATCAGAAGTCGTATTGGGCAGCAAACAGCAGGCGGCTGGCTTCGCCATCCTGACCGCCGAAGTCTTCACGTTCGAAGAAGGCGTATTCCACGCCCATAGTGACGCGATCGACCGGCATCCACTGGTAGTTGACCATCACCGCAGAGTTGGTCTCACTCTTGTCGTTGACGTTGATACCGGCGTTATTCGCATCATCCAGATCAACTTTTGCCAGACCGTAGGACAGGTTCACTGAGCGCCCCCCGCCCAGGTTAGCACTGACACCCGCGGAACCACCGTAACCGGAGATGGTTTCAAGGTCACCATTGCCATCAACATAAGCGACTTCTCCACCGAAGCCAATATCACCGGCACGGTACAGATGGTTGTTGCCACCGTCTGTATAGGTAAGTGAACCGCGAATGGTGAACATGTCATTCAGTGCCAGGGCGCCCTCAACAAAGGTCGCATAGCCCACGGCGCTATCGTCGGACTGGCCGCCGCTGTTGCCCTCGTCAAATGCGATCTGCTGTAACAGTACCGCCGCCGAGTAACTGAAGGCGCCGGCTGAATCGTTCAGGCGGGCCGTAACGGTGGGCAGGCTGCTTTTCGCATCTGTTGGCGCGTCCAGCAGTGCCGGAAAATAATTCTCTTCCAGAGAAAAAGAGAACGGACCGGTGGTATATCGAACCTGTGTCACAAGATCCTGCTGGCCTGAAAGGCCCGGAACCGAGTCAAAATCCAGGGTCGGCGTAAAGCTTACGAACCCGGTAAAGTTGGACCAGGTCCGGCCGGCGAGAACACCCTTGTATTCACCGTAGGCTTCCCGCAACCGGAACTCGCCACCGCCGCTGCCACGGAAATCGCCCAGAACAACAATGTTGACATCCTGAGGTGTGGTTACGTTTACACCAAGCTGGCTCTGGAAGGCATCGGCGCCAAAGTGGCCGTCATTGCCGGTGTCGGTGGTAAGATTGGTAAAGTCACCGGCAGAGCCTGTAAATAAATCTGTGTAACTGCCCATCCCATTACAGGTGACCGTCCAGG
>NZ_CAXBDN010000285.1:0-5319 GCF_963974375.1 uncultured Marinobacter sp. | reverse complement strand
TCGCCCAGCCGGGCATCGGGGACCGGAAATACGCAGGCCTCGATGATGTCCGGGTGCCGGTGCAGGGCGCCTTCGACCTCCAGACAGGCAATATTCTCGCCGCCGCGAATGATCAGGGTTTTCTTGCGATCGACTATGAACACCAGGCCGTCTTCGTTGATCTTGGCCAGGTCGCCGGTATACAGCCAGCCGTCCCGCAGGGCATCGGCGGTAGCCTCCGGCTGGTTCAGATAACACCGCATATTGGCCGGGCTTTTGACAATCAGCTCGCCTACCTGACCGGCGGGCAGCGGACGGCCACGCTCATCCACAATCTGGATTTCCTGAACTGGCGGGGTGGGGGTTCCGGCGGATTCCGGGTTATCCACGTAGTCCGGTCCCGAGGCAATGATGCCCAGGGAATTGGTTTCGGTCATGCCCCAGCCGGAGCTGATAATGGCCTGGGGGAAGGTGTCAGCCAGTTCGCTGACCTGGGCCGCCGGACGCTTGGCGCCGCCACTGCCCACGCTGACCAGTGACTCAAGGGGTTCATTGAGGCGCCGGGCGGCTTCCATCAAGTCGGCGGTCTGGGTGGGCACGCCCACAAAGCGGGTGATGTTCTCTGCCTTGATCAGGCGAATGGCTTCTTCCGGATCCCACTTGTACATCAGGGTCAGGCGGGCACCCATGTGAATGCCCTGCAGGAATATGGCGTGCAACGCGGTGACATGAAACAGCGGAGTCACTACCAGAAAT
Source organism: uncultured Marinobacter sp. (assembly GCF_963974375.1). GTDB lineage: Bacteria > Pseudomonadota > Gammaproteobacteria > Pseudomonadales > Oleiphilaceae > Marinobacter. The sequence goes on along the minus strand of NZ_CAXBDN010000285.1, from coordinate 4,584 downwards.
GACGGTTGCGGCGCGTCCGGATCAACGGGATCTCCGGTGACCAGTGGCGCCATGGTACGCCCCACCGCCCAGGAGTAGAGCGTGGTGATGGCACCGCGATGGGTGAGCACCACGCCTTTGGGTTTGCCGGTAGAGCCGGAAGAATAAAGCACTGCAAAGTCATCATCGGGCGCAATGGCGACTTGCGGCCAGTCAGCGGACGCCGCCGCTGCCAGCAGGTCACGGTAGCCGTTGCCCGTGTCCGTTTCCCGCACCCCCAACAAAGGAATGCTGCGTTGTGCTGCCGGGTTTTTAAGACGCTCGAATCGCGGGCCGTCAGCGAAGGCCAGCCGGGCTTCGCTGTCTTCCAGGGCAAAGGTCAGTTCTTCTTCTGAGCCCCAGGAATTGAGGGGCACAACGGTCGCGCCAAGAGCGGTGACTGCCAGAATCAGAATGGGCAGTTCGGGATAGTTGCGCATGGCCAGGGCGACCCGGTCACCCTGGCCGATTCCGAACTTGCTGTGCATCCCCTGGGCAAGGCGGCACACCTCCGAGCAGAACTGAGGGTAGTTCCAGCGCTCGCCCTGAAAGACCATGACATCCCGGTCGCCATAGGTGGCTTCGGCCTGTTGCAGCAGCGCCCGCAGGTTGGGGGGCGCGTTGCTGAACACCCGGTAGGGTACTCCACGGATAATCTCGTCCGTCAGCGCAAAGCGTGGATCGGTAGTGGTGACATGGTTCGATGCCTGCGCGGGTGTCATCAGGGCTGGTTCCTGCTGAACCGTTTTTGCCATGCCGGACACGTCGTTCTGCGTGTTCATATTATTGTTCTCTCGGTCATAGTTTCGTCATCGCCACGGCGGGTATATAAAGGTTGGCAGTGGCTGACGTTTGTCAGGTAACGCTAGGCGGTATTGGAGAAATCTGCAAGTGGTGGTTTGTTTTTTCAGAAAATACAAAAATTAAAAATGTTTAAACCGCCAGTGGATCCAGATTCTGTGGTCTGGTTATCAATACCCCTGGGTACGGCTACACACCCCGTAACGGCTGCGTGCAAAAGTATTGGCGTGTATTTGAACGCTACAGTTGTACGAAATGATAAAAACGTCAGCATAGCCGGACACTCTCCCCGATGGATGTCCTGTGGAATTGTGGTGTCGCCGGAGCGCGATCTGAATGGGAGCGAAAGCCACCTTTTCCGCAACGGAAAAGACAACTCAAGGAAGATGAACCATGCTGACCCCCGGGGCGCTTTATCCGGCGTCGTTGATCAGGATTCTGATACTTGTTTCGGCTTGTCTGGTACCCGTTAGCCAGGCAGTCGCCAGTAATCCGATTGTTACTCATGTCTATACCGCTGACCCGGCCGCCAGGGTTATGAACGGTCGTGTGTATGTTGTGACAACCCATGACCAGCCTGGCCAGACGGATTACAGCCGTCTCGTTGATTATCAGCTGTTCTCGTCAGACGATATGGAGAACTGGCAGGACCACGGGATTATCTGGAACTCCCGCAGGGATACTTCCTGGGCCCAGCTGGCCTATGCGCCGGATATCATCGAAAGAAACGGCAAATACTACCTGTACTTCCCGGATGGCGGATCAAGCATCGGCGTTGCCGTTGCAGACCGGCCGGAAGGTCCCTACCGCGACCCCATTGGTGGCCCTCTGGTCAGCCGCAGTACGCCGAACGCCAACGTTGAATGGGTCTTCGATCCGGGTGTGTTTATTGATGATGATGGACAGGCCTATCTCTATTTTGGCGGTGGTGCCCCGGGTGCCGCCCGCGTCATACGCCTGAACAATGACATGATCAGCACTCAGGGTGCTGCCATCACGCTGGATGTGCCGTACTTCTTTGAAGCACTGCATATGCACAAGCGTAACGGTATCTATTACCTCTCTTACTCAACGAATACCCAGAATGGTCTGCGAATTGATTATATGACCAGCAGTAATCCGGTGTCCGGGTTTACCCACCGGGGCACCATTCTGCCCAACCCGTGGGAGAACAATAATAACAACAACCACCAGTCCATTATTGAATTCGGGAACGACTGGTACCTCTTCTACCACAATCGTGCACTTTCCAATGCCAGCGGTGGTTCCACTTACGAGCGCTCAATTAACGTTGATCGGCTTACCTATAACAGCAACGGTCTGATTCCCCAGGTGGATGCCGGGCCACGTGGGGTTTCTGCGATCAGGACGGTAGATGCCTTTGCCATCAACCAGGCCGAGACGTTTGCGGAACAAAGCAACATCAAAACGGAACCCGCCAGCGAGGGCACCAGAAACCTGATGATGCCCGGGCAAAGCTGGGTCAAGGTAGCCAACGTTGACTTCGGGCAGGGCGCAACGGGGTTCGAGGCCCGGATTGCCGGTGAGGTTCCATCCGGCATTGAAGTGATTCTGGACGATCTCACTAATGCTCCTGTTGCCACGTTGCGGACAACGCCGACAGGTGGCTGGCAAACCTGGGAAACCCAGACCGTGAATTTCACCAGGGTAACGGGTGTTCACGATGTCTACCTGAGATCAACCGGTTACCACAACCTCAACTGGTTTCGCTTCCTGGCCGGCGGCACTGACGGACAACCTGAGCAGCCAGAGCAGAACGACCGGAAATTCCTCGGCAACATCGTCGACAATGGCAGTCTGAATTTCGCACGTTACTGGAACCAGGTGACACCCGAGAATTCCGGCAAATGGGAAGCGGTTGAACCCCGGCGTAATGCTTACAACTGGTCAAAAATGGATGAGGCCTACAACTTCGCCAAAGCCGGCAATATGCCTTTCAAGCACCACACTTTCGTATGGGGTAGCCAGGAACCAAATTGGCTAGGATCCCTCTCAAACGCCCAGCGTGCCGCTGAGGTGGAAGAACTGATCCGGGATACCTGCCGCCGTTATCCGGATATGGACATGATCGATGTGGTCAATGAGCCGATCCATGCGCCCTCCAATGCCCGCTGGGGCCTGGGTGGCGATGGTGCAACAGGCTGGGACTGGATCGTCCGGTCGTTCGAACTGGCCCGCCAGTATTGCCCGAATTCAAAGTTGCTGTTGAACGAGTACGGCATCATCAACGATCGCGCAAAAGCCACCCGCTATCGTCGTATTGTCGAAATTCTCCGGGACCGTAACCTGATCGATGGCGTGGGCCTGCAGTCGCATTCCTTCAACCTGGTGGGGTACGCGCCGGCAACCCTCAAGGGCAACCTTGATTTCATCGCGGCGGCTGGTGTGCCGGTCTACATCTCGGAATGGGATATCGACGGTAATGATCAGATGCAGCTTGGTGAGTTCCAGCAGAAATTCCCGATTGTCTGGGAGCACCCTGCTGTCGCCGGTGTCACCTTGTGGGGCTATGTGGTTGGCCGCACCTGGATGGACAATTCCGGTCTGATGTATGCCGATGGTAACGAGCGGCCCGCGTTGACCTGGTTGCGCCAGTATATAGATCAGAACACAACAACGCCGCAGCCGCCCACGGCAGGCACCGGCAATATCCTGGTTCGCGCCAGAGGCACCCAGGGTGACGAGCAGATTCGTCTGCTTGTCAGTGGGGAGTCGGTTGCGCAATGGACGTTGAGTACGGGTTACCGCGACTATGTGTATTCCGGTGGTGCCGGTGGCGACATTCAGGTGGAGTTCTTCAATGACGGTGAAGGGCGTGACGTGCAGGTGGACTACCTTCAGGTCAATAACGAAACCCGTCAGGCAGAAGACATGTCCCACAACACCGGGGCGTGGGACGGCGAGTGTGGCGGCGGGACGCTGAGCGAATGGCTGCACTGCAACGGCGCCATTGGTTTTGGTAATACCTACGATTGTTTCAGCGGCAGTTGTTCGGCACCGGTAACCGATGGCGGAACCAGCATCCGTGATCGTTGGTCCGCCATCCGTGATCGCTGGCGTTTCTGAGTAGAAATGCTCCGGGTACGACGGAAGTAAACGCGGATCCCGTTGCTGACCCTTCGGCAGGCATTAAACCCTGCCGAAGGGTCTTCACAACCGGTTCGTCAGACTTGCCGTTGGCTTTTTTGCCAGAACTGATCCCGCAATTTTCGTTTCGCGACCTTGCCATTATCATCCCTTGGCAAGTCCGTCACTATTCTGATTTCCCTCGGAATCTTGAAGTCGGCCAGGTGCCGGGCCAGATGCTCCCTGACGGCGTCAAGGTTCAGGCTGGCGCCGACGACAGGAAGCACAAGGCCCAGCAGGGCTTCGCCGTATTCCTCGTCGGGAATGCCCAGTACCGCGCAGTCGGCCACTTCCGGCAGCTGTAACAGCACGTTCTCGGTTTCCGCCGGGTAGATATTCACCCCCCCGGAAATGACCATATCGGATGCCCGGTCGCACACAAACAGATAGCCGTCGTCATCCCGGTAGCCCATGTCGCCAACCGTGACCAGATCACCGTTGGCGGCTTTTGCGCGCGCCTCCGGATTATTGTTGTAGGTGAATTCGGTAAAGGCCGGCTGACGCCCGTAAATAACGCCGACTTCGTTCACCTCACAATCGCTGCCGTCTTCCCGCAGTATCCGGATCACCGCGCCGGTCACCGGCAGGCCGGCACTGCCGGGCTTGTGGCGGGCGCTG
>NZ_CAXBDN010000284.1:0-5332 GCF_963974375.1 uncultured Marinobacter sp. | reverse complement strand
GAATAAGGGATAACATTAAAAACCGCCGCTCTACCGAGAGACGTAAGATGGCATTGATCATCATAGCCTCCTGGTTAGTGGTCGTGGGATGCGCCGGATTTTTCGATATCGGCCTTGATCAAATAACTGTTTTCCACCACATAGCGATCGCCTGCTTGCAGGCCGCCCAGCACCTCAGTCAGGTTGCCGTCGCTGCGGCCCAGCTCCAGTGGGCGGATCTCGTAGGTGTCATCCACCTGAATAAACACCACGGTCCAGTCCCGGAAGGATTGCAGGGCGCGGTTGTCAACCACCAAGGGGGCCTCCACCGTTTCCACCACGATATCCCCGGCCACCAGCAAACCGGGGGTCAGCAGTCCCTCGGCATTGTCGACTTCGACCCGGGCCAGGGTGTAGGGCGCGTTGCCGGGTGCCGGCAGCAGGCGGCGGATGGTGCCTTCCCGGTCAATGCCGTCAGCCTTCAGTCGGACTTTCTGGCCAATGGCAACCTCGGCCCGTTGGCCGGGGAAGACCTTGAATTCCGCCCACAGAGTGGTCAAATCGGCAATGGCGAATAGGGGTTGCTCCCCGGTCATTTCTCCGTTGCTGATCCGACGCTCAATGACGATCCCGTCGATGGGCGCTCGCAGTGCGTAGGTTTGCAGGCTTTCGTTGGACTCGACTTGAGCGAGCACGTCACCACGCTCGACCCGATCGCCCAGATTGACCTTCACCTGGCTGACCACGCCCGGGAAACGGGCGCGGATCCGGGCAATCTGCTGCGGTGCCGTGGTCAGGCTGCCGTAGGTGGTGAGGCTGCGCTCGATGGCACTCGGCCCGGCTGCGGCCGTTGTGATACCCGCTTTTCGGGCGATAGCCGGGGCGATCCGGGTGCGACCTTCGTGGGATTCCCAGTGCCAGCGGTAGTTCTTGCCGTCCATGGCGAGGCTCACTTCTACGTCGAAGGAGTGGGGTTCGGTCACCACGCCATCCCCCAGCCAGTAGTCCCCCTGGTAGGCGAAGTCGAAGGTGTCCACTTGCCCACCCAGGCGGGTGAGCTGGACATTGAGGTCAATATCATCAGTAACGGCGCGGCCATCCCTGGTGACCCAGGCCCGGTATTCCGGTGGGACCCCCTGCTCGAAGATCTGCAGTTCGACGGTGGCGTCGTTCTGTTGCAGCAGTATGCCGCCGTGAGGCCCCCTGGCCTCTGCCTGCGATTCGTCGTGTTGTTCCTCGGCAGCTTGTAAGGGGCTGATGGCAAGGCAGGTGGCCACCAGAATCAGACAGAGTTGTTTTATCAGTTGCATGGTGTGAATCCTGAATTTGTGGGTTAGCGCGTCGGGGCGCCCGGAACAGTCGCGAGTGGCTGCGCCGTAAGTTGTTCGATCAACGCCTGGTTGAGCAGCGCCGTGGTGGCGGCGTCGACCAGTGCCTCCCGTGCTGAGAGCAGCTCCCGCTGTGCGGCGGTCCACTCCACATAGCTGTAGCGGCCGTTTTCATAGGCTTCGCGGGTCTGAGTGAGTGCCTCGGTCAGGTCGGGAAGCATTTGGCTGCGAATCTGCTCAACAGTCTCGATGCTTTGTTGCCGCAAGTGGTAGGCGTCGAACAGGCGCGAATGGAGGCGCAGCAGGGTATCCTCCCGGCGGAATCGGACCTCATCCCGCGCCGCCAGGGCGGCCTGCACCTCGCCGCGATTGCGCCGTCCGGAAAAGAGCGGTACCGAGAGCCCAGCGGTCAAGGCGGTATCATCCGTCTCTTCGAAACGCCGGATGCCGACCTGCCAACGGATGTCGCTCTCGGACTGGCTGCGCGCCAGCTGAATTTCCGCTTCGCGGATACGCTGTTCGCTGGCGTAGATTTGAATGGCCGGGCTGTCGCTGACCCGCTGGTACAGAGCAACGAAGTTGTCGGAGGAACCGAACTGGAACAGGTCGCCTTCCAGCATTTGAAAGTCCGGGCTGGTATCACCCCACAGGGAAGCCAGAGCCATTTTCCGGCTCTCGTAGGCGGCTCGCAGATGGGACTGCTCAATACGACTCTGGGTGAGCGCGGCCCTGGCGCGCAGGACTTCGGCCTGGGGCGCCGCGCCGCGGTCGGCGCGACGGGTGACGATCTCGTGGGTGGCCTCGGCCAGCGCCACGGCTTCAGCGGCGAGTTGGAGTTTTTCCTGCAGGGCCAGGGTGGCGACAAAGCGCTGGGTCACCTGTCCCAAGAGATCCAGGGTCTCGGCCCGGCGCTCGGCCTCGACGCGCCCGTATCGTGAGTCAACCACGCTGACGCGGGCCTGACGCTTGCCGCCAAGTTCGAGAACCGATGACAGGGATAGGGTGTACTCTGCCCCGTCAACTCCTCGCAGATTGTCGCTGCCGAGGAAGTTTTCCACTTCCAGGCCGGCCTCCAGGGCAGGATTTTGATCTGCCGTGATGCGTCGGCCATCAAGACCCTGAAGGCGAAAATCGAAGACCTGGAGGCCGGGGTTTTGTGCCATGGCCCGCGAGAGAGCTTTGGACAGAGTGAGCGGTTTCTCCCCGGCGAGTGCCAGGGTAGAACCAAATGCCAGCGTTAGAAGGCAAAAGGCATGGATAATAGAGTGGCACGGCATTGCGCGCCGCCCCTTTTTTACGGGCATTCTGAAAAGCATGGGACTGCTCCTACGAAAGTCTAAATGACAGTTGTTCCCCGGGTGGGGAAGGTATTCGCAGGGTCAGGAAATGGGAGGGCGGAAAAGGGAGGATTGAACCCCGGTGGTGAAGTTGGCTTGGTAGTCGGACTGTACTATTCCCGCAGCCAAGCCGGAAATGTCTGTGAGGGTTCCCAGCAATACCATGTGAAAGCAGCTGTGGCTGTGATGGTAATGGTCCGCTGAATGACTGGGGCTGTCGGGAGACGACTTGGTTGCCTGATTTTCGCTGGAAAAATCCGCTGATTCGTGTGAATGCTCATCATAATGTGGCATTGCGGGGTTGTGCGGTTGTGCTTCATAGGCAATAGACGCCACTGACTGCAAAGCAATCAACAGCGTCATTGCGACTATGAAACAGCGTTTAATCATGCAAGTGGTCCCGGAATTTGATCGTGAGCCTAGCATAAAGGCAACCACATAGAAAGGACTGGACTCCCATGGCGTTACGTGTGTCCGTAGTGCGCTGCCCTGAGTGGCGGGCGATTGCACCGACCAACCGCAGTTCGTCTATGTGGCTGCCGCCGGGGGCAGCCGGGCCGGGATCAATATGGCCGGCGGCGACGCTATGCTCGATCTTCGCGCCATGCCGGCGGTCATGGCGATGCGGGCCAATATGACCGTGCAGGAATTGGCTGAAGAGCTGTTTCCCTACCTGACCATGGTGGAAGGGCTCAAGCTCTGCGCCCAGACTTTTACCAAGGACGTGACTCAATTGTCCTGTTGCGCCGGGTAAGGCTGCGTTCCCGGCTCAGTCGGCATTCCTGATCAGGCGCGGCAGCCAACGCAGATACGCCACCATGCCAAACAACTCGACCAGGGATTGGAAGACGATGACAACGATGGCGGCACGCCAGGGCTCCGGCAGTGACAGCGCCAGCGGCAGCATGACGAAGGAGTTGCGGGTACCAAAGCTGAAGGTGAGGGTGCGGCCGATAGTGGGCGTGAACCCGAATAGCTCACTGAGCCCCTTGCCGATGGTAGCGGCGGCAACCAGATAAAGTACAAAAACCACAAGCGCCGACCACAGCAGGGCGCCATTGTCGATCACCAGGCTGACCTGGGAGCCGGCAATTAGAAACACCACCAATGCCAGCAACGGCACGGGCAGCCACCCAAGCCAGTCCACCAGTGTTTGCGCGCGCGGGTGCTTTTCCGTCAACCGTTCGGTAATCCAGGCCAGGATCAGCGGGGTGACAATCAATCCGAAGAATGCCGGCAGCAAGTGGCTGCCAACCGCCAGTTCAATGGCGATATTGCCCATGAAGAGCCAGATATAAATGGGTAGCAAAATGAGCTGGACCAGCAGAAGGATCGGCGCGGCCGCTATGGCCCTGGCACCGTCCTCACCACCGAGATGGGTAAAACTGATAAACCAGTCCGTACAGGGCACCAGCAGTACCAGCAGTACGCCGAGACGAATAGCGGGATCATCCGGTAACAGCCACAACAGAAGACCAACGACCACCGGTATCAGGATAAAATTGCCCGTCAGCAAAGCGGCCAGAAAGCGGCGATCACGAAATGCCGACCTGAGATGTATCAGTGGTACCTGAGTGAAAGTAGTGTACAGGAGAACACCCAGGGCCGGCCAAAGCAGCGCTTCCCAATGACGAGTCTGCTCTGGTGACATCCAGCCGATGGCCATGCCGGCCAGGATGGCAACCAGATAAAACCAGACCTGATATTGTTCTAGGCTGTTACGCATTTGGCTTCTTCCACGATGATACCCGGACTCGGCACCTGTTTGTGTGGGCCGGATAGTACCATGGGAGTCCTGTGAGTCACGGTGTTGTCAGCCAACGTGTCTGTGGGAGTTCCTTCCAACCCCAGCAAAGTACTACTGCATACGCTGAGATATGCCCCAAGTTACCGGCCGATTTCTTAGGGAAAATCTGGGGCAATTTGATCGCCAAACTATGCCATTTCAGGCCATATTGCGTAGTACGGTGTAGGCTTCCTACGGTGGTGATAATAAAAGAAAATACGTATTTTTAGCCGTTTGGCGTTCAGTCTGTCCCCACTCTTGGAGAATGGTCATTAGGGTTCCGCCTTATTTGATTTCAGCCTGGTGATAATCTGGCGTCGATTTGCCACCAGTTCGGCTGCTTCCCGCACCGGATCGTCCTCGACATGAACGTATCGCATGAACATGGTCACGGTTTTGTGAGCGGTCAGTGCCATACCCACTTTGATCGGGATGCCGGAATTGGCGATGTCGGTGGCAGCGCGATGCCGGATGCCGTGTGTGCCAACAAGGGGGATGCCGGCCCTTTTCAGTATGCGGCGCCAGGCGCCATAGTAGGCGTTTTGGGTCAACGGCTTGTTGGGATCTTCCAGAGCAGGGCAGACGTACTCCGATTTGCTGTGGATTGCGGCATCAGAGAGCAGTTCGTAGGCTTCCGAGCTGATAGGTTTGGACATGTCACCGGTTTTGCTGTCGGGCCAGACTACTCGGCGACCGACCAGGTCTACCCACTCCCATCGCAGCGCCAGGATTTCGGACATTCTGGCGGCAAAGGCAAATTGGAGCCGAATGCCGAGAATCGGAGAAGGGTGTTCAAATTCCTCCTCTTCTGTTTTCTCCAGTTGCCTGAATAAGAGGATCATCTCCTTGGCTACTTCGTGAATCTCAAAACGGTCCCGCGGCCCATCACAGCGCATATCCTG
>NZ_CAXBDN010000283.1:0-5349 GCF_963974375.1 uncultured Marinobacter sp. | reverse complement strand
GTCGCCTGTGGCAGTAACATCAAGAATCAGTGAGCTCGCGGAGTATTCCAGCTCGTTGGGCTCTGACCCGATGTCGGTGATCCGGCGAATGACCAGTCCCCAGGTTCCCTCAAGCTCAGCAACCCTCCGTCCGGTGGTCTTCCGGCTCAGGATGTCGGCGCTGATTTCAATGCCGTCGGTGAAACTGTTGGTTTCCTCGTAGCCGAAGTCCCTCACGGTCTGCCCGATGAACAGGCTGCGGCTGCTGTCCACGGCGGTCATCTCCAGTGACGCTGCCTCCATCCGGATTTGACTGCCATCCTCGGCATCGATCACTGTTTCTGCCGGCAGGTTCGCGGACAACCCTGGCGCCGTATAGGCGACGTTATCAATGGAATCCGTGCTGGACGGCAGACATTCGCTGACGCCGTCAAAAACCGCAGATTCACCCGAGAAGGGGTCGGTATTCGCATCGACCAGCAAATCGCCGAAGCAGACCTGGGACCAGCTGAGAGTGCCGGTGTTGTCGCCGTTATCGGTCAGGTTGGCACCGGCGTGGTAATAGGTGAGCTGAGCCACGGTTGGCGCATTGCCTTCCCGCTGACCTTCAACATAACTGGCATTACGCAGATAATGGAAATTACCGGTGACCACTGCACCGGAGCCGGCTGAACCATCGTCCCCGGAATTGTCGGGTGCGGTATAGGCGACTGTCAGGCTGCCGTCACTGGGAGCCACGCCAGCGGCAATCTCGCTGAGCTGGAAGACCTCACCATCATCGATGACGAGGGCGCCATCGATCACTGTGGCGTAGTCAAAGCCCTGAATCGGATCAGAGAGGCCGTATTGACCGTTCTGGTCAAAGATCGGGCCGGGATCCAGCACCAGCGTGTCGCTGTCGTAGCTGTAGCTCCCGAATTCCAGGCCGGGTTCGCCAGATTCGTCAGCGGGCTGACTGGTGCCCATGAAGTAGTAGCCATCATCCAGCAAGGTAACGACCGAGACGTTACCTGCGTCAATGGAGTCCTGGATAACCCAGCTTCCTGTAACGCCAGACTCGTTAAGGGGTACACGGGTCAGGATCAGGCCGTCCTCAATGCCATCGCGGGGGTCATAGATGGTCATGGTTTCCCCATCTACCTGGACTGCGGTCACATCGTCCCCGCTGGCAGTGTCGGTCAGCCCCCAGAAGCCATTGTCATCAACGGTGATATCTGAGGCCGTCAGCGCACCGGTGACGTTATTCCAGCTGTACTGGCCGAATTCCAGACCGGTAACGCCGGCATCATCAGCTTCCGGGCGATAGGGACGGTCCAGCTCAAAGTGCATGTAGTGGCCACTTTCAAGGAAGGTGAGCTGGAGCCAGGGCAGGCTTGTGTCCGGGTTGCGGGCGACCCAACTGCCAACCAGTGCGTCTTCATCCGCCGGCGGGGCAATCTGATCCGCAAACGGATTGACCAGCCTGGCGGCAACGAAAACGCCGTAGGGGTCACGGGCGATTATCCGGAGCTCGTTACTGGCTTGCGGGCTGAAGCCGTCGGGCAGGCTTCCGGTAAAGGTGCGATCCCCGTTGGGCAGAGGGTTGCCGGTGAACACCGGAATATCGTTGTCGCCGGTGCCGCCCTGGGACTGGCCGGTAAAGTTGTTGCGAACCGATACTGATTCGTAGCCCGGTGGCAGTGTCCACTCAAAGGTATACTGGTTGCTGCCCAGGTCGACCGAAGCCGAGGTGATCTCCGGTGCACCTTCTGTCAGTCGGGGCTCACCACGGCGAACCCGGTAGGTGGATTCGGCGGTGGAATCACCGGTCCAGGTAAAGGTGTATTCGTCACCGGTCTGAATCTGGTCAAGGTCATTCGATTCGATGACAAAGAATGTACTGAACAGGTTGTCGCCGCGGGTCAGGGTTCCATTGAACGGAGTGCCTTCTGGCCCGGATACAGTCACGGTGGATGTGTCTACGGTTCCCAGTTCAGTGACTGGATTGCTTGCCAGCAGGCTGGTGGCGATTTGCTGTACCACCGGCGGGTTGGCACCATTTTCTACAATATGGGTGGCTTCCGAATAGGCCAGGAACTGAGCCTGATTGCCACGAAGCTTAAGCTCGCCATCTACCTCTATGGCTTGCCAGAATCCGGTGGCGGCACCCACGTTCAGGTTAACGGCATCCGATTCAATATTGACCAGAGACCAGCCCCGGAGGTCGTCTGCCAGTTCGCCGGCATCTTCGGTTCCCAGCAGACGGTCCAGCCATTCAGTCGCAGACTCGCCGTTATTCAGGAAATCATCAGCCAGCAATGCCTCAAGGGCTCCGCGGTCGTTATTGTCCAGTGCTGTGGCGACGGTCGACACCAATGTGTCGGCGGCCTGGGCAATGGTCACGCCATCCTCAAGAATTTGTTCGTCCACCTCAATTGCAGTGGTTTCCTCATCGGTATTGTCGAAGGTGTTGCTGATCTGAGCGTCCGGTTGCAGCCGGTTACGGATGGTCGCTGAGTTACTGGTGACATTAACCTGAACCTCAACCACGTCGAGGACGGCATCGAATCCGGTACGGTCCGCCGAGAAGCTGGTGTTAAGGAGGTCGAAGTCTTCATCGATGCCCAGGGCGGTGAGGAGCGGACGGAGCCGTGTCGCCAGCAAGGTTTCCTGCTGCTCGATGGTTTCCTCGTCCAGCGCTGCAAACAGGGCTGCTCTCTGGTTGGCATCGCCGCCGGATTCGTTAAATGCGGTGACCGGATCCTTGCCGAGAGTATTGCCGACAATCAGGTCGGTGAACGGCGTAATGTTGACCGTATTGCCGATGTCATTTGCCGTGGCAACGGAAAGCAACTGGTAGGCATTGCCGCCGGAAATGCCACTGGCAAACAGCAGTACAGGGGGCTGCAGATTGGTGACATCGACAGAAAAGGAACCATCGGTGCCAATCTGCGCCGTTTCGGTTTCACCCAGGGCGTCCCTGGCACCGACAAAACCAACCAGTGGCGCACCGGCTGCGGCGGTGCCCGAAACACTCTGGGTGCTGCCACCTGGTTCGTCAGGGTCATCAGCGCCAGAGGAGCTTGATGACCCACCGCCACAACCGGCGAGGATGAGTGTTGCGGCCATCGTGGATAGCAGCAGCCAGAAGCGGAGTGAGAATTTTCCGATCATCGGATGCCTCCTTTCCCGCAGAACAGGAGCACCACTTGTGGTGATGTTGCTTGAGTCGCCATGGGTCGTTCCTCGTTGGTTTTATCGGTTTCCGACACAGCAAACCTAAAAAATCCGTAAGGAAACTACATCACCCATATGGTGTACACCGACTGAATCAGGCCATTTTTCTCAGAGCGTCCCGCAAGGTCTGGTGGAAGCGTGCCGGCATTTCAACCTGGGGGAAATGCCCGGCACCGTTCAATTGATGCTCTGTTACGTGGGGTTTGCAGCGTTCACGTGCAGCGTCTGGTACCAGGTCACCGTTGATGGCATGGATGGGAACGCGAACCTCGCTGAATGCCGCTGTGGGGGTCCATCGCAGCAGATCTGACCATAGCGGCAGCATCTGTTGCGGATCTACATCGGCCATTTCTGACTTGAGGCGGCTTTTCTCGGCATCACTGACATGGCTGGCGGTAAAGTTTTCTACCAGGCCGTCGATGGCGCTGTCGAAATCGTCGTAGAAAGGTTGCGCGATTTCCCGGGCCTGGTCCTCGGCCAGATCACCATAGGGAATCACAAAGGTATCCACCAGAACGACCCCCTTCAGATTGTCCAGCTGCCGTGCAGCCTCCAGGGCAACGGCACCGCCCATGGAGTGTCCGACCAGGACCAGGTCCGTTGTGCCAAGATGTCTGGCGGCGTCGACCACTACCCTGGCAAGGCCACTGACGCTCCAGTCATCAACGCTCTGGTTTCGGCTTTCGCCATGGCCCGGAAGGTCAATGGCGGTCAGCCGGAACTCGTCTTTCAGTGCGTCGATGGTGGAGTCCCAGTCGCTTTTACGGCAGGTCCAGCCGTGAATCAGAAGGGCCGCTGGACCCTGGCTGTCAACACGGCTGACAGCGAGTGTCAGCTCTGACGGGAGAGTGATTACATCTGAAATCATGAGAATCCTTGTGTCGCATCTCTAAGTATATTTGTCTTTCGGATAATCATTTCCTATATTTAATTAAATGACTTTCGGACACAAGCACGGCTTTCGATCCCTCGTTTGGGAGTCGGGCCGGGAATTCTCGATATGAGTGAGCATCAGACTCTCCTCAGGTACGCCCAGCGTTTGCCTGAATTGTTGGAACAGCTGTATCGGACACCCACTGATATAGGTGAGTGGAACGGGATGCTAAACCGTCTGGTGGAAGCCACCAGCTCACGTTCGGCCCGATTGCTGGTGATGGATCGCCAGGCAGCAACCGTCCACTACAGTACAAAGGTCAATATTGACGATGATCAGCATCGTCGGTACGTAGACCATTTCGTAAATCTTTGCCCCTGGCGGCCTGAGCTCGCGCTTAAAACGCCGGGGCGGCTGTACAACACTCATCACGAGTTCGCCTGTAAGCAGGACGCCTTTTACCAGACGGAGTTTTTCAACGACTGGGCCCGGCACCTGGATATCGAGCACGGTCTCTGCGGTACGGTGTATACCGACGACCGTTACACCGTGCAGCTGCTGGTTCAGCGCACCGGTGGTCAGGGTGCGTTTCCGATGTCCCTTACCCGGCAGGTCAATCAGCTGATACCTCATGTTCGACAGGTGTTGCACCTGAACCGGGTGATGACGATGCAGCAGCAAGAAAGTGTCTCCGCGCTGGCTGCGGCGGAAAAAACCTTCGTGCCTTTCCTGTTGGTGAATGGCAGGGGACAGGTGGTCTACGGCAGTGGCCGGGCTCTGGAGCTGGTTGATCGCTCTCCGGTGCTGAGGGTAGAGGATGGCGCGTTACGCCTGATGGATAGCAAGGCACAGCTACAGCTGCGGAAATCACTGGATGTGGTTCTGAGCGGGCCACAGCGATCCGCTGAACAGGTTATCGTATTGGCGGCGGACGCACTTTCGCCGCTCCGGCTCGTGGTCGAACCCTTGCCGCTGGCCCTGGCGGCCGGCGGGCTCTGGCAGGGCGATTTGCTGGCGGCAGTCTATCTGCAAGCGGCGGAAGAACATCTGGACATTGACCCGGACCTGCTCGGGCGTTTGTTCAATCTGACCGCGGCTGAAGCAAGGGTAGCGGCCAGTCTGGCACTGGGCCGGGATCCGGCTGCAATTGCCGGAGAGGCCACAGTGTCTTTACACACGGTACGGACCCAGCTCAAAGCGGTGATGCACAAAATGCGGGTGGGACGACAGGCCGAACTGGTGGCGCGGGTATTGCGGTCTGCTGCGGTGCGGGTCAGTGG
>NZ_CAXBDN010000282.1:0-5352 GCF_963974375.1 uncultured Marinobacter sp. | reverse complement strand
CCTTCATCCCGCAGGGCCGCCAGTGCGTCGTAGAGTTCCGCCACCATGGCCGGTGCAAGGCCCAGGGAAGGCTCATCCAGCAGCAGAATGGCGGGTTTTGCCATCAGTCCACGGCCGATGGCCACCATTTGTTGTTCGCCACCGGACAACAGCCCCGCCGGTGAATCGATACGATCCCGCAGCCGGGGGAAGCGCTCCAACACCGCTTCGATATCCTCGGGAACCTGATGCTGGTCGGCGCGACTGTAGGCCCCCATCATCAGGTTGTCCCGTACCGTCAGCTCCGGAAACACCTGACGACCCTCGGGCACCAGGGCCAGGCCCTTGCCGGCAATGGTACTGGCATCCATACGCTGGATATTGGTGTTGTTAAGCACGATCTCTCCGCCACTGGCCGAGTGCAGCCCGGCAATGGCCTGCAGAATGCTGGATTTGCCGGCACCGTTGGCTCCCAGAATGGCGATCAGCTCACCGGGGTTTACCACCAGGCTGACACCTTCGACCACCGGGGCAGCACCGTAATCGATGACCAGATCCTTGACGAACAGGGTGGCATCCCGGCTGCCGTCCCAGGGCTCTGGTCGAGGCGGCGCCTGGTATTCGGTACTGCCCAGATAGGCACGAACCACGTCCGGATTGCCGCGCACGTCATCAGGCTCGCCCCAGGCGATGGGATGCCCTGAATCCAGCACCAGAATACGATCAGACACCGACATCACCATGGTCATGTCGTGCTCCACCAGAATCACCGCGATACCATAACCGGCAATGGTTTTCAGCAACCGTGACACCTGATCGGTATCGGCCCGGCTGAGTCCCGCCGCCGGCTCATCCAGCAGCAGCACCCGGGGCCGCATGGCCAGGGCTCTGGCAATTTCCACCAGGCGCCGGTCCACATGGGGCAGATCTTCCGCCGGCGTGTGAACCGAGCCCCGGTAGCCCACCAGGGCCAGCAGGTTCATGGCCAGTTTTCGCTCGTTGGCATCCTCGCCCCGCCAGCAGTCCTGCAGGCGGCCTCGCTGCATGCCGGCCAGCAGGTTTTCCAGCACCGACATCTCGGTGAACAGCTGGGTGGTCTGATAGGTCCGGGCGACCCCGGCACGGGCGATCTTCCAGGCCGGCAGGCCTTCCAGATGACTGTTCAGCTCGATGCTGCCGGCGTCCGGAGCATAGAAGCCGCTGATCATGTTGAGTACCGTGGTTTTACCCGCACCGTTGGGACCGATAATGCTGGTCACGCTACCCGGGGCTGCGGTAAAACTTACCTTCTCGGCAGCCTGGACACCGCCAAAGCGGATACCGATATCTTTTACCCGCAGCCCTTCCGGCGCGTCGGCGTCGCAGGTCAGAAAGGGCTTTAACAGGGCCAGGTCGGGGCTACGGGCCGGCACTTCGCGTTCGGTCCGGCCCCAGCGTTTCTGGATCGCGCCGAGAATGCCCCGGGGTGCAATCCACAGTACTCCCAGCAAAACGCCGGCGAAAAACAGCAATCGCATTTCCGCCATGGACGACAGCATCTCAGGTACCAGTACAATCAGCGCCGCACCCAGCATCGGACCGAACACCGTGCCTGCGCCACCGACAATCACCGCCAGTACAAACAGGATCGACTGGGTGAACGGGAACGACTCCGGGCTGATAAACATCATCAGAGGCGCCAGCAGTGCGCCGGCGATACCGGCAAACATGGCAGACAGCGAAAACGCCAGAGTCTTGGTGTACAGCGGATTGAAGCCCATGGAACGACCGGCGATTTCGCTGGATTTGACGGCTCGTATGGCCCGGCCCCAGCCACTGCGAAACAACCGGTAATAAAAGGCAAAGGCCGCCACCATCAGTGCCACCGCAACCAACGCCAGTCCGACGTTAGGAGACAGCGTGCCTATTTCGGGAGACGGAATACCCATCAGGCCGTTGGCGCCCCCGGTCACTGAGCGCCACTCCATCATGCCGTGATGAATAATAAAGCCAAAGGCGATGGTCACCATGGCCAGGTAGGGGCCACTGACCCGGACCGCCGGTATTGCCAGCAGGGCACCGACAAGGGCGGTCAGCAGACCCGCCATCGGTACCGCCAGGGCAAAGGGCACCCCGGCAATGGTCAGCAATGCCGAGGCGTAAGCACCGATGCCATAGAAGGCCACATGGCCAAAGGAAATCTGGCCACTGAGTCCGATGAGGATATTGAGGCCAACACCCACCACTGCGGTCAGCGCTACCAGGGTCAGCACCAGCAGGGAGTAGCTGTCCAGCAGGAAGGCAAGGGTGGCGCCGGTCAGTCCGAGGACAACCAGAGTCGCAGGTACAAAAAGGGTTCGCAGGTTCATACTTTCACCAGTGTCCGGGTTCCAAACAGGCCATTGGGGCGCAGGGCGAGGGCAACAATCACCAGACCAAAGGTCACCATCTGGGCGATGGTGGAACCCAGGTGCACAATGATCAGCGCTTCGGCCAGACCGAACAACAGACCGGCCATCACCACACCGTTGGCGCTGGCAATACCGCCCAGAATGGCCACGGCAAAGGCTTTCAGCCCGAACAGGGTACCCATGTCGGAATGGACACTGACCAGGGGCGCGATCAACAGACCAGCGATCCCGGCAAACACCGTCGAGACCGCAAAGGAGATGGCCACCACCCGGTTCACCGGAATACCCATCATCCGTGCAGCGCCGGGATTCTGTACCGACGCCGCCAGGATCTTGCCGATGCGGGTGTAGCGGCTGACCAGAAACAGACCCAGTACAATGGCTGCGGCCACCAGAGGAATGATCAGCTGCATCAGGTCGACCCCGGTGCCGAATACCTCCAGCCGATGGTCCACGGCGGCGAGGGAAAAACGGCGAGGTTCCTTGCCAAAACTGAACATCACCAGATTATCCACCAGCAGACCGCCGGCAACCGTTGCCATCAACCAGGCCTCCGACCCCCGGCTGTGGAACGGCCGCACCAGGAAGCGCTCCACTGCCAGGCCATAGAGCGCACAGAGGAACAGTGTCATGGCTGCAGCGACAATCCAGGGCAGGCCCCAGCGGATGCAGAAGACATAGCCCAGCACCGCGCCGACCATCATGGCGCTGCCCTGGGCAAAGTTGACGGTCTTTGACACGATGAAGGTGATGTGGAAGCCCAGCGCCAGCAGCGCGTACATGCTCCCCATCGCCAGGCCACTGATAATACTGGCGGTGATCATGGTGATTCCTCCCACCGACCGGGACCCTGTCCCGGCCGGCTGTTACGGCAGATCAGGGATTCAGTGGAATAATCCGGCCATCCACGAAGTGAGTGAACACATAGTCGTCCGGACCCAGGGCATCGTGCTGGTCCGGCGTAAACGGCTGCTCATAGAATTTGATCAGACCGTCATGGTCGCGGATATCGTAGAAGCCCTGACGGACTGCCGGGCCATCGGTACTGCCCGCCTCTTCGATAGCTTTGGCGGCCAGATGCATGGCGTCGTAGGCGTTGGCAATACCCACCGCCGGGGTCACATCTGCCAGCGTCTGGATTTCGGGGAAGCGCTCTTTCAGCGCCTCCAGAATACCCGCGCCTTTGGTGTCCTCTTCACCCTCAACAAAGGTGAAAGTCTGAATAAAGTGAACGCGCTCGGCACTGTCACCGGCCAGCTCGGTAAAACGACCACCGGCAGGGCCCCAGTGAGAGATGATGGGCACATCCCAGCCCATACGATCCAGCGACCGCACCACCTGGGCCGATGGCGCCACGTTGGCCACCATCAACAGGGCGTCAGCACCGTTGTTCTTCAGGCGGCTGAGCTGGGGCACCACATCGGTATCGTTCATTTCGAACCGTTCAATACCGGCCCATTCCATACCACGCTTGTCCAGCGCCTTGCGGAAACCCAGTTCGTTGGATTCACCCCAGGGATTGTTGATCAGCACCATCCCGGGCTTTTTCATATCGAATTCGTTGATACCGTACTGAACCAGCGCTTCGTCCACCAACTCGTCCACTGCGGACACCCGGAACACATAGTTTTCACTGGCGCCGTTCTGGGTAATGGGCGTACCCGCTGCCCAGACACCCATGAAGGGGAACTTCATCTGGTTGGCCACCGGCACGATGGCCAGTGAGACAGGCGTATCCAGACCACCAAACAGCACGGCTACTTCCTCCCGCTGGACCAGTTCCCGGGCTGCCAGCAGGCCGCGGGTGGGGTTGCTTTCGTCGTCGCGACGCAACAGCTCCACCGGCCGGCCAAGAATCCCGCCGTTGGCATTGATCTCCTCGATGGCGATTGTCAGCCCCCGGGTGATGGCCTCGCCGGACTGGGCCGACTGCCCGGATAATGCTGCCACCAGACCGACCTTCAATGGTTCAGCAGCGTGAATGGTTGTGGCCAGTGACATCACACAGGCTGCACCTACCGGTGCCAGCCATTGCTTCATTTTTCGCTTGATCGACATTACCCTTCTCCAGTTGCTAGCGTTTGCATATAAGTTGCTAGCAAAACAGATGCCAGTAAAATACCGGCTTGTCGCTGGAAATATTGGTAAACCAGGCACCAATCAGGCGCCACCCGGATTTTTTCGCACCAAAAAGTCGCGAAAACACCCGAATACAGTCTCAAACCAGGACCCACCTTATGAGCCACAAAATCGAAGCCGTAAAAATTGTTAGCAATTTTCTGGAAGCTTCCATGGTTCCCGACCCGGAACGGGCCGCCACCTATATGGCGGCCGATGTGCAGATCACCTTCACCGGCGGGCGGGCCATGCCTGACACCGCAACCATTACCGCGTTTAACGGTAACCGCTATGCCTGGGTAAAGAAGGCATTGGGCCATTTCGACTGGACCGAGCACCCGGACTACACCGTGGTTTACTCCAACGGCACCCTATACGGTGAGTGGCCCGACGGCCGACCCTTTGCCGGTAATCGCTATCTGGATCGCTTTGAGGTTCGTAACGGCAAGATCACCCGTATGGACGTCTGGAATGACAGCGCCGAATGGATTCTGGAGCCGACGCTGAATCGCAGCGAGTGAACGCACCGTGGTATGATGCGGTCTGATTGATGGGGTTGAGTGGGTTGCGGTTGTGGCGCGTTAGCAGGCTCACAGAACCGGTAACCGCGAAGCCCCTATAATGATTTCCCGCACCCCCAGCCAGGTCGCCAACATGACAAATACCGGAAAGGAGTACCCCACCCACAAGCCCCGGCCGTGGGTAGATCTTCTGGTCAGCATTATCATTCCCTCCGCCATATTGATGAAGCTCAGCGGAGATGAGTATCTGGGCAGCACCTGGGCCCTGCTGATCGGTCTTGCCTTTCCATTGGGCTGGGGGCTGTTCGAACTGGTTCGTTACCGCAAGTACAACTTTATTGCGG
>NZ_CAXBDN010000281.1:0-5393 GCF_963974375.1 uncultured Marinobacter sp. | reverse complement strand
CTGGGGGCAGCCGCACAGCTTCAGGCCCGTCTGGAGACCAAGGCAAATCAACACCCAGAGCATGCGTCTGAACCATCACAGAGGCCCTCACAGCCACCCTCACAGCAAACCGCTCAGGAACAGTCGCCGGTGGTGGTATCCGGGCTTGGTGTCACGGCTGGCGATAACGACCGATGGCTGCTTGCCGACATCAACCTGACGGTGCCCCCCGGGCAATGGATTGCCATTACCGGACCCTCAGGCAGTGGTAAATCCACGCTTCTGGATACCCTGGCGGGCTTCCGCCGTGCAACGGTGGGCAGCGTGCTGGTCAGCGGCCAGAAGCCAGGACAGTCGGCCATAGGCTGGCTGGGGCAATCCCCGTTTATCCGCCAGGGTTCCTGGGCGGACAACCTTCGGGTAGCGGCACCGAAGGCCTCCGACCAGGAACTTATGACAGCCCTCAGCAAAGTGGGCCTTGCTACGCTGGTTGAGTCCCGCCGGGATGGTCTGGCATCGGTTGTCAGCGAAGACGGCACCGGTTTGTCCGGAGGTCAGGCCAGGCGGCTGGCCCTGGCCCGGGTGTTCCTGGCCCGTCATTCACTGGTCTTGCTTGATGAGCCAACCTCGGGCCTCGATCCCGGCAGTGCAGCTGTCATCATTTCGGCCCTGGCAAACCTTCAGCGACAGGGTGTGACCGTCATTGTGGCCACCCATCACCCAGCCCTGATGGACGCGGCAGACCGGGTGCTCAAACTGGCCAACGGGAGATTGCTGAATGCGTGATCTGATCCCCTGGTTGCGACTGATCCTTCAGCAGCGCCATCGCCTCTGGTTTGGTGGCCTGCTGATGCTTGCGACACTGGCAGCCGGTATCGGTCTGCTGGGGCTGTCTGGCTGGTTCATAACCGCCACTGCCCTGACCGGCCTGTTGCTGACAGCCGGCGTCAGCGTAGCGTTCGATGTGTACGTGCCGGGAGGCGGTATCCGGTTCTTCGCGCTGACCCGCACCGTCAGCCGATACTACGAACGACTTTATAACCACGATACGGTGCTACGCATGCTGGCCCGTATACGGGTTCGTTTTTTTGAACAACTGGCTGGCAGCCCTGCCTCCAGACGCCCTGCCCGGCGTTCCGCCCATTGGCTGAACCGGCTGACTTCGGACATTGAATCACTCGACAACCTTTATCTTCGTTTGCTGGCCCCGGCCGCACTGGCGCTGCTCAGTACATTGATGGTGGGGCTGCTGATGGCACTGGTGGCTCCCACGCTGCTCTGGTCCATGCTGCCGCTGGCCCTGCTGCCACTGATACTGGTGCGACTTGCCCGACGCAATCTGATGCTGACCTCCAGCCTCGGAGAACAACTGCAGACCCTGAGAGGCGACCTGGTGGATGTCATGGAGGGCCACCGGGAACTGGCCGCAGCCCTGCTCTGGAAGCAGCAAACGGACCTCCTGGTTGACTCCGGCCAGCATCAGAACCGGCTGACCCTGGCCGCCGAGAAGGAAACGGCAGATGCCCAGGCGTTGCTGCAGGCAGCAACCCAGATGAGCGTTTTTGTGGCCCTGATCATCGGTTTGGGATTATGGCAGGACGACGCGCTTTCCGGGCCGGTCGCACTGATGTTCGCCCTGGCCCTGTTCGGACTTGCCGAGGCGTTCATCAATTTGCCGGCCGCCTTTGCCCAGACCGGACGTACCCTGGGCGCAGCCCGCCGCCTGAATCAGGATACTTCAGGCGCTGCCTCATCAGGTCCAGCGGCGGTTTCAACCCAAAACCCGGACCCATCGGCCACCAAGGCAACGCTCAGGCTGGAATCGGTCACCCGATACATCAATGGGGAAGCGCTGTTTGCCCCCCTGAACCTGACCCTGCAACCAGGCGAGCATCTGGGCATTGTGGGCCCCTCCGGCTGCGGCAAGTCCAGCATTCTCGATATGATCGCCGGGCTGGTAGCGCCGGACGATGGCACTATTACGGTGGAAGGGCACAGCCTGAGCACTACCAGCCCGAAACAATGGCTGACCGGCATCAGCTACCTGCAGCAATCCCCCTGGTTATTTGATACCACAGTGGAGCAGTACCTCCGGCTGGCGGACCCCACGGCAGACGATGGCCGATTGTGGTCAGTACTGCACGCGGTGGACCTGGATGAACTGGTGGCGTCCCTGTTTGACGGCCTGTCGAGCCCGCTGGGGGATCAGGCCGGACTCTTGTCCGGTGGCGAGCGCCGTCGTCTTGCCCTTGCCCAGACACTACTGAAACCGGCCCCGCTGGTGCTGCTGGATGAGCCCTTTACCGGACTGGATGGGGGAACCGCAGCCAGAGTCCGGGAAGGCATACGTCCCTGGCTTGCCAGCAGGACCTGTGTCATGGTCGCCCATGGGGATCACTCGCTGCCCCCGGCGGACCGGGTGATGGTTCTGGGGTAAGCGAAGAGACTCCCCGACTTCGCCCCGGTATTGAGTCAGGTCAAGCCCGGAGTCCTGAACCCCTGAAATAATGCGTGCACAGGTCTGGTTGACTGTTTACGAGACCATGACCAGACTTGATAACTACCGCATACCTGCGTCAGAATCCGCCCATCCAGGCTGAAAACTTCAAGGGTCAGAGTGGTTTACCTAAAAGCGTTTGCTCACGCATTGCTGCACGCCTTCAAAAACCTCCTGCCCATTGTGGTGGTCGTGGTGTTTTTCCAGCTGGTGATTCTGCAGCAGGTCCCCGACAACACCCTGAGCATGATCATTGGCCTGATCATTGTGGCCTTTGGCGTCGCCCTGTTCCTTCAGGGGCTTGAGCTCAGCATCTTCCCGGTCGGCAAAAGCCTGTCGAACCAGTTTGCCCGCAAGGGTTCCGTCCCCGTTCTGCTTGCTTTCGGCTTTGCCATCGGCTTTTCCGCGGTGGTGGCGGAACCGGCCCTGATCGCCGTCGCCCAGCAGGCCCAGGACATTAGTGAAGGCCGGATTGATGCCCTCACCTTGAGGCTGCTGGTGGCATTCTCCGTTGGCATGGTCATTGCGCTGGGGGTGTTCCGCACCATTATGGGTTACCCCCTGCACTGGTTCATGATCATCGGCTACATCGTCGTGGTTGTAGTGACCTGGTTCGCCCCGGAAGAAATCGTCGGCCTGGCCTATGATTCCGGCGGGGTAACCACCAACATCGTGACCGTGCCGCTGATTGCCGCGCTGGGTATCGGCCTGGCGTCGTCGATCCGTGGCCGGAATCCACTGATGGACGGCTTTGGCCTGGTGGCACTGGCGGTAATGGTGCCCATGATCACCGTTCAGCTTTACGGTATCTTTGTGTTCAGCGGTCCTGACCTGTCAGCAGACGTCTCGATGCTTGCTACCGGCGATGAAGACGCGCTGTCCGGGCCCCTCAGGATGCTGCTGGAACTGGCGGAGATGTTTCGGGATGTACTTCCGATCATTCTGACCATTCTGTTCTTCCAGTATGTGGTGCTCCGTAAAGGCCTGTCGAATCCACGCAAAATACTGTTCGGATTCCTGTTGGTGATCATCGGACTCTACGCATTTGTGGTTGGGCTGAAGCTGGGCCTGTTTCCCATCGGCACCAGTATGGCAGAGCAACTGATTACACTTGAGGGCTTCGTTTTTGTCTATCTGTTCGCCTTCATGATCGGTTTTGCCACCACTATGGCAGAACCGGCGCTCATCGCTATTGGCCAGCAGGCTGAACAGGCAGCCTCTGGTAAACTTGACGGCAATGTTATCAGGATGCTTGTAGCGGTCGGTGTGGCCGTTGGTATTACCATTGGCGTGCACAGGCTGATCGTGGGCGGCTCGATACATTACTACGTTATCGGTGGCTACTCCCTGGTGATCATTCTGACCGCGCTGGCCCCCCGCTATATCATAGCTCTCGCCTATGATCTTGGCGGCGTGACAACATCGGAAGTGACGGTTCCACTGGTTACTGCGCTGGGGATTGGCCTGGCCTCCCATATTGAAGGACGTAACGTACTGATCGACGGATTCGGGCTGATTGCCTTTGCCTCGATTTTTCCTATCGTTACCGTTATGTCCTACGCCATTGTTGCGCAATGGCTGACAACCCGTCAGGAAAACAGAGAGGTTGAGACATGAAATTCTCCGTACTTGGCGCTATCGTGCCGGAAGACCTGGAACAGGAATGCATAGACACTGCCCGGGAACTCGGCGCCGGGGGCATCACCGTGCTGTCCGGACGCGGGATCAGCAACACCACCCGCAAGACCTTTTTTGGCCTGACCTATGATGGCAGTCAGAGTGTGCTGGTCATGGTTCTGGAGAAAGGCCTGTCACTTGAGGTTCTGAAAGCCATTCAGAAAATTCTGATGCCCGGCGAGAAGGACTCTCAGGGGCTGGTCTTCACGTTACCACTGGAACATCTGGGCGGTATCGACATGTCCCAGTATGAAAAATTTGAACAACACGTCAAAGATTCAACCTGGGAGTGAGCTGACATGTTACTGGTCAAGAATGTGATGGTCACGGATGTAGTGACCGTGTCGCCCTTTGCCAAACTTCGCGAGGCGCTGAGCCTCATGAAGAAGCACAAACTGAAATCCCTGGTGGTTGAGCGCCAGAATCCTCATGACGCCTGGGGGCTTATCACCTACACCAACGTGCTCAAGACGGTCATTGCCGAGGGCGGTGATATCGACCTGATCAACGTGTATGACGTGTGTGCAAAGCCTGCCATTTCTGTTGGTCAAAGCCTGTCCATCAAGCACGTGGCGAGCCTGATGACTGAACATCGGGTTAAACGGATACTGGTGCTCAATGACAACGAACTGCTGGGCTTTGTGGCCATGGATGACATCATGGATGCCCTGCTCGACAAGATCGAATAGGCCCGCCGTTGGCGGGCCTGTCGGGATTGCAGGTCGTTTACCAGAGTGCTTCAGACCACGTCGAACGTCATTTTTGCCTCACTGCGAAGCCGTTCCAGCAAAGGCTCACCCATCAGTGACGCCGGCGTCCAGAATCCACCTGCGCGGGCCCGGGGAACATCGAACGCCAGGCACTGGACCGCCTGAGCCAGAATCAGGCTGGTGGAGCCATAGCCTGGGTCACCCTGCCCGGTCACCTTGACCATCAGGCTCTGGCCGCCCTGGGTGGTACCCATAAAGCGCAGATCATAGAAGCCGGACTCCTGGGCTTTACGGTCAGGCCCTTCCCCGGGGGCGGGCACGACAAACTTCTCCAGCAACCAGCGTGTGGGCTTGATGGCAGTTGCCACCGCAAAGCCACCCAGGGCGGCTGCAATAGACAGTGCCGTTGCGCGTCCTTTCAGGCCCTTGCCGGTCATCATCGCCTCATCGTAACGGAATTCCCGTCCGTACTCCGCCTCCAGCAAGGCATTGGTGCGGTGAACAACGCGGGTATTGATGGCTGCCATAAT
>NZ_CAXBDN010000280.1:0-5441 GCF_963974375.1 uncultured Marinobacter sp. | reverse complement strand
GGTTTGAGCAAGAAGTTTGCCTGGAAACCCGCTGAAGCTGGCCAGCGGGTGCAAATCATCCGCGACGGGGATCTGCAGATGGGCACTGAAATTCTTGTATCCAAGGACAAAACCTACGGCACGTTACTGGGGGCCTCGCCGGGCGCATCAGTGTCACCGGAGGTTATGCTGCGCTGCCTGGAGCAGATGCTGCCGAACATTTTCACCAACGAGGAAGCTCGGAAGAAAAAGACCGAGATCTTCCCGGAAGATGATCTGGGTGTTCTGATCAATCAGCCCGACCGGTATCGGGAAATTCGTGATGCGGTCAACGAGAGGCTGGGGATAACCCGGAACAGCCAGGAATAAGGGGCGTTAAGCCATGGGCGCCTGAAAAAGCGATCAGATTGCTGCAGGCTGCCGTCCTGACCTGCTCAGGACTGGCTCACAGTGCTTTGACAAAAGAATCCGCCGACTGGGCCAGAGTCTTCCTGGCCATTTTATGGCTTTGTTTCTGGAGAGCCCCCAGTTTCTCCAGGATACTTCCCCGGACAATTTCCCACCTTGCATTGTCCAGATCCACCGCCTGACGGTGTTGGTCCAGGTAAGCCAACAACACGGCATGGTCGTTGGCGATTCCCTGCAACTCGGTTAGCGCTTCGAGATCATCCACGCTGCTCTTGAGACCTTTCCCGAACATGGGCCGCAAAACCCTCATGCAGTAGAACAGATCTTTCGTTCGTTTCCGGAACCGGTGGAACTCTTCGATGTCATCCGAGGTATTCGCTTTTCGTTCTGCGTCCCGCGCTGTCTGGTAGATACGTTTCAGGTTGGGGATCAAATCCGGGAGGGTTTCGGGTAGATTCCACTGTCTGGGCGCATCGATCTCTGACTCAACCTCCCGCGCAAGTTCCAGAAGGAAGTCGCGGCCATTCTCATCCTCTGGATCCAGTTTGTCCTGAGTTGATAGAAACTGCGCCACGATTTCATAACCGGGGCTTTGCATGGTGGGTACCTCAGTCACGAGATTCTGCCAGGTCTTTTCGCGAACTACGGCATCCCGGTTTCCAGAAAGCTGATTGGCCACCGATTGGTAAAAGGCCTGGCGAAAGCGGAATTCGGTTTTTCCTATCTGGGGACGTATCAGGCGCAAAAGTGCCCGGATTTCCTTGCAGTTCTTCCGAGCCTCATGAACTCCGCGCTCAGGGTCTCTGCAGGCACACAACAATGCCAGAACGATCTCTTCATTGATTGATCGCATTAACCGTTTGAGGTGTTTGCTGAAACTTCCGTCTGGCCTGAGGCGATAACGCATAATTTCACCTTACTTCCGATTACCTGCAGCGATTCACAACGCCTTGCCGGTGCCACTCCAACACTACACCAATCGTTTTTTAACGTAACTACCGGGCGCGGCCTCGATGAGCCCCGCGCGACCGCCCGCCCTGATGGCGGCGGCCATGGGGAGCAGGCGCCGCTCCAGGTATAGCGATTCAAGATCCGGTTTAACTGCAACATCAGAGCTGGTGGTGCTCAACCCGCTCCAGGAAGTCCTGTATTGCCTCGAAGGCCTCATTGGCTTCCGGCAGCAAGGGCGTAAACAGATGCCAGACATGAACCATATCCGGCCAGGTCTGCAGCTCCACCGTGGAGCCGGCCTTACTCGCTTTGTCCGCATAGCGGCGTGCGTTATCCAGCAGGATTTCCGACTCACTGACCTGAATCAGCGTGTGGGGAAGGTTGTTCAGTGAGCCCCGCAGCGGCGATGCCACCGGGTTGGTGGGTGATATCCGCAGGCCCATCAGCGTGCCCCACCAGAGCATGGGTGCGGGCATCTTTGCCAGCTTCTTTACCGTGGGGCCCAGCATCGGGTCCGAGTCGATGTTGGCGCGGCCACCCAGACCCGTGATCATCAGTTCTGTTGAAGGGGACAGCGCCACCGCAGCGTCAGGCGCCTGCAGACGCTGATCACGTATCCACGCAAGCAGGCTGAGTGCGTGGCTACCGCCTGACGAATCGCCTGCTACCACCATGAAGCTGGCGGCCTCAGGTCCATCCGGGCCGTTCTCCAGCAGCCAGCGATAGCCCTGACGGCAATCGGCCACTCCAGTCATAAACAGGTTCTCGGGCATCAGCCGGTAGTCGATGGCGAACACGCTCGCCCGGGCGAGCACTGACAAACGATCGGTGATGGCACGATGGCTCCTGGGGCTGCCGGCAATCCAGGAGCCACCATGGATATACAGGATTCTGCGGCCGGGCAGGGCACCCGGGCCGATCACCCACTCGCCGGGCGGTGCGCCACCCCCGCCGGGACGGACCTCCGAGGCCAGATCCAGCCCGTCGCTCAGGCTGTCCATATAGTCCCGGAGAGCCTTGACCCGGGCATTTCCGCGCAGTCCCTGAGTGACTCCATGCATGGCTTCGATACGCTCCAGAACCTGTTGTCTGACATCATCCGGTGGATAGACCGGCGCGGGGTTTTTCTCTCGATTGCGCTCATGGCTGGAATCATGCCGCCGCCGCAGCAGCAGAAACACCACTACAATCGCGACGAGAACAAGCAACGTTGTCCACATCATGGCAAGCCACAGTGTTCCCAACCAGATCATGCTTGTCCCTCGGACGTCAGTGCGGGAAAAGGCCTGAGAAAGATGGAGAGCGCCACCAAAGGCCTGATGATGCCTGGGAATCAGACACCCGTCGGTACGTAAACCCTCATAAGCAACATTAGTCCACAACGGCCCGGTCATAAAGCTGAACTGCTCCGTTCCTGTTTTGATGTAACAGGACCTGGCAGCGCCCCATTCCTTTTGGCGCACAGGGCTGGCATACATGAATAGATGGGTTAACTTTAACCTTTATTTACAGTACTTATTTCAAGAACCTGCTAACGTTCGGCTTTACTGGAAAGTTGCCTCTCCTGCGGTTGCTTCGTTTACTTTTTTCACCCGGAGGCGCTGTGAAACCAACCATTCTGCAACAACTGCGCGAGCAAACCCGGCCGGCCCATGACGATCTGGAAGCACAGCCGTTGCTGAGAGGGCTGTTGGCCAGTCAGCTGACGAACGCAGAGTACGGCCAGCTTCTGCAGTCCATGTTGGCGTTCTATCAGTCCATAGAGTCGGCGCTGGTTCCAGCTACAACGGCTTTACTGGCGCAACACCCGGATCCGGATTATCAATATCTTCCGCGGGCGCCCCTGCTGGCCGATGATTGTCGGGTACTTGGCTTTGATTCCACTGATTTGGTTTTCCCCCCTATAGAGCTCCATCTGAAGGGCAGCGGGGCTATCCTGTTGGGAGTGCTCTATGTGATTGAGGGTTCCACCCAGGGAGGTCGGTTGATTGCGAAACACCTGGCACGGACTCTGGGTGTCACAGAACATTCCGGCGCCGGTTTTTTTAACCTTCATCGGTGGAGCAACTCCTGGGCAGAGTTTCGTCATTGGCTGAGCGTCGAACTGGAGAACCAATATCAGGATGACGTCCAGAGTATTATTGAGGGGGCTGATATGACGTTTTCAGCCTTGCGTACCCACCTTGATCATTGGCAGCGTTGCACCCATGGGTAACAACCCTATTTATACAGAAGCCGAACTGGAACGGGCGCTTGCCGTTTGCGACAGTGAGCCGGTGCATATTCCCGGAGCTATTCAGAATTTCGGCGTCCTGATTCACCTGGACCGGGAGCTGACCAGCGTCAGACAGGTCAGCGCCAACATCGAGGCGTTTCTGGGCATGTCTGTTCAGGAAAGCCTGTCAGTGTCTCCAGAGATGCTGCTGGGTAAAAAAGTACATCGAAGCTTACGTGAAGGCCTTGCCGGAAGTCATCAGGCGCCCCCGGGGCTGGAACTGGGCCGCGACATAGCCGGTTGCATACGGCGGTTTCATGTTCTGGCATTTCAGACTGACGACTCTGTGGTGGTAGAGCTGGAGCCTGTTGAACAGGGAGCAGGTTCTGATGGCCTGACCACGGTCCATGGACATCTGAAAAGATTGGTCGAGGCTGAAACGGAAGCTGCCTTACTGGAAGAACTGGTGACAGCGGTCAGGGCGGTTACCAGCCACGACCGTACGCTGGTATTCCAGTTTGATGAGCACTGGAACGGTCGAGTTGTGGCAGAAAGCCATAACCAGCGCCTGGCCTCGATGCTGAATCATCAGTTTCCCGCCAGTGACATTCCCCCTCAGGTACGGGCGCTTTATGGCGTCAACCCCATGCGGTTTATAGCAGACACCTATCAGGATCCGGTACCCCTGGTGCCATCCCTGGAGACCCCCACAGATCTGAGTCCCGGTACGCTGCGGGCCGTATCGTCGGTGCATCGGCAGTATATGCGCAACATGGGCGTCGCTACGTCGATGTCGATTGCCATCTTCTCCAGCACGGGTCTGTGGGGTCTGGTGACCTGTCACAAACGGGATGCGGAGGTGTTGTCACCTCCCGGACGCGACAGTGCGGCGATCCTCGTACGGGTCGCCAGTCAGCGTCTGTTCTTGCTAAAAGCGGAGGCAGAGTCCCGTTACCGTGAACAAATCCACCGCAACCGGATTGTACTGGCCCGCGAAGTACAGGGGCAGGGGCCGGAACAGATCCTGGCCAGGCATTCCGTAGAGTGGCTGCGATTGTTTCGGGCCAGGGGAGTGGCCCTGGTGTATCAGGACCAGGTTTCCCCTCATGGCTGTACCCCGGAGAAACCCGAACTTACTGATCTGGCTGCGTGGCTTGCAGACCAATGGCGGGAACTCAACCCCTGGTCCACCACATCACTGGCAGACGCTGGCTACCCCGGTGCCAACCAGATCAATTGCGGGTGCTGCGGGTTGCTGGCCATGCCGTTGGTGATCGATGTCACCAGCCGGGGCTGGCTGTTTTTCTTTCGCCAGGAGCAGGTCGAAACCATCGACTGGGCCGGTGAACCGCAGAAAGTATTGGAGCGCGTGGGTCAGCAGGTAAAACTCACACCCAGGCGATCTTTCGCTGCATGGCGGGAGAAAGTCCGGGGGAAAAGTCTGGCGTGGCGGCCGGCGGAGTTGGTGGCCGCCAGAGACCTGGGTGACGATCTGGCGGTATTGGCATCAGCCCATGAAGTAACCCGACTGAATGAACGCCTGCAACTGGAGCAGGAGGCTCTGGCCAGAGCCAACGAACATCTGCATGAACTGGCCACCACCGATTCCCTGACCGGGGCCATGAACCGTTACCGGATTGAGCATCTGGTCCAGATCGCGCTGGCCAAAGCCGAACGTTACGGCCATGCTTTTTCACTGGTTTTGTTCGATATTGACCACTTCAAACAGGTGAACGATAGCTACGGTCACGATGAAGGCGACCGCGTTCTGAAAACTCTGGTTAAAACCCTGGAATGCTGCTTGCGGGAGGGTGACCAGCTCGGGCGCTGGGGCGGTGAGGAGTTTATGGTACTGCTGCCTGGCACGGATATTACCGGCGCCACAGAA
>NZ_CAXBDN010000279.1:0-5475 GCF_963974375.1 uncultured Marinobacter sp. | reverse complement strand
TGCGAATTTCCCCAAAGGCGTCAGCCGCCTCCATGGACGGCACGGAGACGCGGACGATATCGGCGCCGGCGACCTGCAAGGCTTCGATCTGGGCGACCGTTGCACTGACATCGCAGGTTTCGGTGTTGGTCATGCTCTGCACGGCAATCGGCGCATCCCCGCCGACAGGCACATCACCCACCATGATCTGACGGGATTTTCGGCGAACAATCGGTGATTCGTGTTTCATAGTGCTGAGACCGGAGTTATCAAGTGTTTCGAAATCTGATTCAGGGTGCGAGGGTCATCACAACCCGGTTATTGCGCGCGGGGTACTGGCTGATATCTACCTCGTCACCGGAAAAACTCATTGAGCTGACGGCGTCGGCCGCACCCAGGACGACCCTCATGGGTGCGGTGCCCGCAATGTCCAGGGTTTCACCTGATCGCCGCAGGGAGGCCACCAGAGTCCGACCGCTGGCGTCAGACACCTCGACCCAGCAGTCGTCGGTAAAAGTCGCCCGCAGGCGGCTCTGGCCAGTCGGCACAGTGGCTGAGGTCTCACCCGCATCTGCGGGTTCCGGTGCTGCCACCGAATCAACGGCAGAGAGTGCGAGATCCGGATCCTCGATCATGGGCGCTTCTTCCGACGCGGTAATGACGGCATCGTCATCGGCGACGGTGTCTGTCAAACCGTCACCCTCTCCTCTTGTATTGTCAGCCTGGGTGACCGCAGTGGTATCCGCGTCAGCGCTCATCGTTTCCGGCTCAGAGGTGGTTTCAGCCGAACTCGACACGGGTTGCGCGGCGGCTTCCACTGCCTGCTCTGTGGCCACCAGTTGCGGTTCATCCTGGTCCCGGGAAACCATATCCGATTCCGGCGCCGGCGCGGTGTCCCCCAAATCCCCGTCTGGTGCCAGCACTGAGGTCTCAGCCGGCGCTTCCTCGGACATGTCCTCTGTGATCAGACTCTTCAGATAAAAAGAGCCCACATAAACCAGAGACACCAGTAACAGCAGAACGATCACAACCCGGGCAATACGTTTCTTCAGACGTTTACGGCGCTCGATATAAACCAGTGGGTTGGATTCGACCTGGGCCTGACGTTCCTTTCTTGCCGGTTCCAGTTCCTGATCCAGTTGACGGATGACACTGTCCCCGTCAACACCTACTCTGGCGGCATAGGCCCGCACGTAGCCTTTCAGGAATAACTCGCTGTCGATCTTGCTGTACTCACAGGCATCAATGGCGGTAACCACTGACACCCGCAGATTAAGCTGTGTGGCCAGGTCGGCAACGGAAAGTCCCGCACTGTCGCGGGCCTGCCTGAGCCGCTGGCCAGCTTTGAGCCGGGACTGTTCTGGATTCGTGGTTTCAGTTGTCATCAGCTACCAGGGCCCTGTATTGACGATACTCAACGGAGTCCGGGAACTGATTTCTCAGCACCAGTGCCAGACTCGACTCCTGGTCGTACTCCCGGAAATGACGGGCAATACGAATGCCCGTTAGCAGACTCTCCGGGGAATGCGTCAGATTCGGACTGCGCTGGATCAACCCCGCCAGACGGCTGTAATAACGTGAGGCTTCGCTGTATTCACCCAACTGTACAAGCACTCTGGAGACCGCAAGCAATGACCGGGGGTCGCCCCGATTGAGCTCTGAGGCACGGCGATAGGCGTTAACAGCCGATTCAGTATTGGTCAGACGCTCTTCCGTCAAACCGAGATTGAAAAACACCGAACCGCGATCTTCGTAACTGGTGTCCCGGGAGGCAAGTTCAAACTGCTGCCGTGCGCCCTCGAAATTTCGCTGGTTGTAAAGGAAGGCACCGTAGTAAACCCGGCCACGGGTATACCCGTTGTCACTGCTTAATGCCTGCTGGAACGACCGCTCGGCGAGTTCCGGTTCACCTTCCGCCTGATACAGTAAACCCTGCACGGCCAACGCTGGGGCATGCTTGCTATCCAGTTCCAGGGCCCGGTCAAGATGTGCCCTGGCCCGGTCAAAACTGCCCTGGGAGGTATAGGCCGACGCCAGCCGAACGTAGTTCTCAACGGCATCAGCACGATCCGCTTCACGGGCAAAACGACTGTCCGTCGTGGTGACGCAACCGGAAAGCACCAATAGCCACGCCCCCAGCAGAAACAAAACAGCCGGAAACGCTCTGACCTGAACTCGTTGACTCATCATCCTTTCCTGATCGCTTTTGTGATCTTTCCTGTCTGCACTCAGGGTGTTACCTGCTGCACCTCGATATAACGCTGACTGCGACGGGTCCGGTCTTCAACTCTGCCTACCAACTGCCCACACGCGGCATCAATATCATCGCCCCGGGTCGTGCGAATGGTGGCCACGTAACCCGCCTCGTTCAGAATTTTCTGGAAACGTCGGGTGGCATTCATGCTGGGCCGCCTGAAATCACTCTCCGGAAACGGGTTGAACGGAATCAGGTTGATCTTGCAGGGCAGCCCTCTCAGGAGTTCAGCCATCTCCTCGGCATGCTCTGGCTTGTCGTTCATACCTTCAATAACGGTGTATTCAATGGTCGCCTTGCGCTTGTCCGGCAGACGGGCCAGATAGCGGCGAGTGGCCGCCAGTAACTCCGCAATCGGATATTTCTTGTTCAACGGTACCAGTTGATTACGCAACGCGTCATTAGGCGCATGCAGCGAAATCGCCAGGGACACGTCGGTGACCTCGCCCAGCCGGTCAATGGCCGGCACCACACCGGAGGTACTCAGCGTCACCCGGCGCTTGGAAATGCCGTACGCCAGATCCTCCATCATGAGGTTCATGGCATCCACAACATTGTCAAAATTCAGTAACGGCTCGCCCATACCCATCATCACGACATTGGTAATGGGGCGGTCTGCGTTGGGCTCAAAGGGCATGAAGGCCTTGCGAGCCACCCAGACCTGACCGATCACTTCTGCGGCCGTCAGGTTGCGGTTGAATCCACGCTTACCGGTAGAACAGAAGGTACAGTCAAGACTGCAGCCAATCTGTGACGACACACACAGGGTTCCGCGCTCTCCATCCGGAATCAGCACCGTTTCGACACTGTTTCCGCTGTCCATCCGCATAACCCACTTCCGGGTTCCGTCCTTCGAGGTTTCATCATAGACCACTTCCGGGCCACGAACCTCAGCGATTTCCTTAAGACGATCCCGTAACACCTTGCTCATGTTACTCATCTGATCGAAATCGTCCACACCCCGCTGATGCACCCACTGCAATATCTGAGTAGCACGGAAACGTTTTTCCCCGAGCGACTCAAAGAAGGCTTCCAGCTTCTCCTTCGGCATTCCCAGCAGGTTGATTTTTTCAACAGCAGTATTCATGGTCAGTCTCAATCAGATCAGAGTCGGGACCGGATCAGGATCCGGCCCCGGGACAGTTATCAGCCGCGGGGGCAGATTTCGCTGTCGTTAAAAAAATAGGCAATTTCGCGCTCTGCTGATGCAGCCGAGTCAGAACCATGTACCGCGTTGGCATCAATGGATTCCGCGAAATCAGCACGAATGGTGCCGGCAGCCGCTTCTTTCGGGTTGGTTGCTCCCATCAGATCACGGTTTTTGAGGATCGCGCCCTCACCTTCCAGAACCTGGACAACCACCGGACCGGAGGTCATGAACGCAACCAGATCACCAAAGAACGGACGCTCTTTGTGTTCGGCGTAAAAGCCTTCAGCCTGCTGCTGGGAAAGATGCTGCATCTTGGATGCAACAATGCGCAGGCCGGCTTTTTCAAAGCGGGTGTAGATTTCACCGATCACGTTTTTGGCAACGGCATCCGGCTTGATGATGGAGAGCGTGCGCTCTGTGGACATAGTCTTGCTCCAGTAGATTTAAGGGTTGAAATTCCGGCCTGAGATTATACGCAGTCAGGGGCCAACTGCCTACCGCAGCGACTATTTGCCCGGCCCCGGACCTGTAACGGTGGTGGCCCACGGGATGCCCCGGTGGCCGCAATCAGACGGCGGCTGACCGCCTGCCCCGCAAGGTGGTGACCACCCGCACAACCTGGTCGGCCGCAAAGACGGCTTCATCAAGGGTGCTGAAGCGGCCAAACGAAAACCGCAGGGAACTGTGGGCGTCAGGATCAGACAGGCCAATGCCGCGCAATACATAGGAAGGTTCCAGCGTCGCCGAGGCGCAGGCGGAACCTGAAGACAGCGCAAGATCCCTGAGCCCCAGCATCAGCGACTCCGCCTCGACGCCGGCGAAACCGACATTCAGGATACCGGGCACCCTGGCCTCGGAATGCCCGTGCAGGTGGACTCCATCAAGCGAACCCAGTCCCTTCAGAAACGCTGAACGGAGCCTTTCAAGATGCGCGGTATCGTCGTCCAGCCGCTCTCTGGCGATCTCAAAGGCTTTACCCATACCGGCCAGCTGGTGGGTCGGCAAGGTCCCTGAACGCATACCCCGTTCGTGACCACCGCCGTGAATCTGGGCCTCCACCCGCACCTCAGGTGCCCGACGCACATAAAGCGCCCCGACACCCTTGGGGCCATAGACCTTGTGGCCGGATAGCGACATCAGATCGACCTGCAGCGCAGTCACATCCACCGGCATTTTGCCCGCGGCCTGGGCGGCATCAACATGCAGCAGCACCCCGCGGGACCGGGTCAGCTCACCTATGGCGGCAATATCGGTGATGGTCCCCAGCTCGTTATTCACCAGCATCAGGCTGACCAGAACCGTTTCCGGCCGCAGGGCTTCAGCGACCTGCGACGCATCCACCCGGCCTGCCGCATCGGGCGTAAGCCAGGTCACCTCACAACCGTGATCTTCCAGCCAGTGACAGGTATCCACCACCGCCTTGTGCTCGATTGCCGAGGTCACCAGGTGCGGCCTGGCGCCATTGAGTCCCTGGCGCTTTGCGTCAACAACACCTTTGATGGCCAGATTGTCCGATTCCGTCGCTCCCGATGTCCACACGATCTCTCGCGGATCCGCGCCGATAAGCGCCGCCACCTGCTGCCGGGCCTGCTCAACCGCAGCCTCTGCCTGCCAGCCATAACCGTGAGAGCGGGACGCAGGATTACCGAAGACGCCATCAAGGGTAAGGTGACGTGCCATTTCCTCTGCAACCACAGGGTCCGTCGGCGTGGTTGCCGCGTAATCGAGATATACCGGTGTTTTCATAAAGAGTTCGTTCAGACAGACGCCTGGGTTTCAAGGCGTTCGGTATTGATGGTTTGGGCATCTTCAGCAGCGGTTTTGCTGTTCTGGCGACTCGCCACCTGCTGGATTTCATGCTTTTTCATCAGGTCAGCAAGGCTGATTTCACTGAGAAACTGGTGAATCTGGTCGCTCAGATCGGACCACAGATGATGGGTCAGGCACATCTCGCCGTTCTGGCAGTCGCCCTTGTTTCCACAGCGGGTGGTATCAAGGGATTCGTTGACGGCATCCACGACATCGGCGATAAACACTTCTTCACCTGTGCGCCCGAGACGGTAACCGCCACCGGGACCACGCACACTGATCA
>NZ_CAXBDN010000278.1:0-5481 GCF_963974375.1 uncultured Marinobacter sp. | reverse complement strand
TGGCAAGACCGCCGATGATGGTCATCACGTTCGTGATATGGGCGAGTATGCGGCCTATTACAAACATTCGCTTGACCTCCCTCCCTGAATGCCAGGGCTTGTTTTTGTTGTACGGTCGGGCTTAACCGCGCCGGGATCCGGACGAAAAGTCCGGACCCCGGATCACTCCGGTTGCAGTATAAGGCAACCAGTTGTCAGAGCCGCTCGATAATGGTCACGTTCGCCATGCCACCGCCCTCACACATGGTCTGCAGACCATAACGACCGCCGCGATCCTGCAGAGCATGAACCAGAGTCGTCATCAGCTTGGTGCCGGAAGCGCCCAGCGGGTGACCAAGCGCAATGGCACCACCATTGACGTTCAGACGCGAAGGATCAGCACCGGTAGCCTGCAGCCAGGCCATGGGCACCGGAGCGAAGGCTTCGTTGACTTCGTACAGGTCGATGTCATTGATGTTCATACCGGCTTTCTTCAGCGCTCTTTCGGTCGCAGGCACTGGCGCTTCCAGCATGATGATCGGGTCGTGGCCCATCACGCTCATGTGGTGAATGCGGGCCAGCGGCTCGACACCCAGGGCTTTCAGCCCGCGCTCGTTAACAATCATCACACCGGTGGCACCGTCACAGATCTGGCTGGCAACAGATGCACTGATCACGCCGCCTTCCTGCAGGGTTTTCACCGCTGCAATGCCTTCCAGCGTGGCGTCAAAACGGATGCCTTCATCTACCAGATGCATCTCATCCTGCAAACCACCCTCAGCAGTGGCAACCTGTACCGGCAGAATTTCGTTCTTGAACTTGCCGGCGTTGGTGGCTGCGATGGCGCGCTGATGACTTTCGAAAGAGAACTTGTGCAGATCTTCGCGGCTGAAGCCGTATTTCTTCGCCATCATTTCCGCGCCCATGAACTGGCTGAACTCCGGCACGTCCGGATAGCGCTCACGGATCTTTGGTCCCATGTAGTGCTCGGCCATGTTGGCTTTCTGGGCCAGGAACAGGCTGGAACCCATGGGCGTACGGGTCATGCTCTCAACGCCTGCGGCAATGACCACGTCCTGGGTACCGGACATTACCGCCTGGGCCGCAAAATGAATAGCTTGTTGGGAACTGCCGCACTGACGATCAATGGAGGTGCCGGGAACGGATTCAGGCAGTTTTGACGCCAGTACCGCGTTGCGGGCGATGTTGGTGGATTGCTCGCCCACCTGCATGACACAACCCATGATAACGTCATCCACCAGCGCCGGATCAATACCGGTACGGTCAATCAGATTGTCCAGTACCAGACCCGCCAGATCCGTTGAGTGCCAGCCGGACAGGCGACCGCCACGACGGCCACCGGCAGTACGGGTTGCTGCTACGATATATGCTTCAGCCATGTTCATTTCCTCGCTGCAACTGCCGTCTTGGCAGCTGGTTGGTGTGCTCGGGCCGGATCTGAGCCGGCCGTAGTATGTGATGCGGGTCAGACGCCATTCTTGCGTTCACTGGCTACACCCGCGTCGTCGGATACGACGAGAATGAAAGGCAGTCTCAGCGTGGCGCCATACGGATGGCACCGTCCAGACGAACACTTTCACCGTTGAAGTAGCTGTTGGTCGCCATCAGCTCAACCAGAGAGGCAATTTCGTCC
Source organism: uncultured Marinobacter sp. (assembly GCF_963974375.1). Lineage (GTDB taxonomy): Bacteria > Pseudomonadota > Gammaproteobacteria > Pseudomonadales > Oleiphilaceae > Marinobacter. The sequence goes on along the minus strand of NZ_CAXBDN010000278.1, from coordinate 3,848 downwards.
GGCTCGCCCAGACGCTTCGGGAATGGTACCGACGCCGAGAGCGCATCTTTGACATTGTCCGGCAGGCCGTTCAACAGAGGCGTACGGAACAGTCCCGGCATAATGGTGTTCACCCGCACGCCATCGCCCATCAGATCCCGTGCCATGGGCAGGGTCATACCCACCACACCGGCCTTGGAGGCCGCATAGGCCGCCTGACCAATCTGACCGTCCTGAGCGGCAACCGAGGAAATGTTGACGATAACACCCCGCTCGCCGTCTTCAAGGCCGTCCAGCGACAGCATGCCAGCGGCAGACTTGGCGGCACAACGGAAACTCCCGATCAGGTTGATCTGAATGATCTTCTCGAATTCAGGCAGCGGGAAATGCTTGATCTCATTGGTCTGCTTGGTACGGCTCGCGGTCTTGAAGGCATTACCGGTGCCGGCACAGTTCACCAGAATACGTTCCTGGCCGATGGCCGCACGGGCCTTGGCAAAGCCGGCATCGACGGCTTCTTCACTGGTGACGTCCACCTTGCAGAAAACGCCGCCGAGCTCGGCGGCAACGGACTCACCGCGCTCTTCGTTAAAATCAAAAATGGCGACTTTCACACCGGAAGCTGCCAGCCGGCGGGCAACCGCTTCACCGAGTCCGGATGCACCACCGGTAACCACCGCGCTGATCGAATTGTCGAGCTTCATAGGGTTTCCTTCTTATTGTGCTGATTGTCTGATTTCGCACAGTAAATCCCGGTCCGGGTACTGTAGTCTGTAATGGGCTCAGAGTAGGTAATCCGCTATCAGCCAACATCGTCGTATCCGACGAATTGCTATCGGACTCCCCGCAAAAGGTTGATTTCCGGACATTTATCTTATAGCTCGGGGACTTGCGACAGACTCCCCGGCGGCATAGACTGAGGGCCCGGTGTCCGAAGGTCCGGGCCCGTCACCTTACAAAAAAGCGGTTCAGAAAACCCGCGCCAAAAAAAGGACATCTCAGGTATGTCTTCCGCCAGCCTCAGCCGCGTGCTGATGACCAGCAAGCTCAATCCGCCGACCTCAAGGGCTGCCCAGGTACCCCGTGACCGCGTCAGCGAACAGGTGCTTGCCGCATCCGCAGCCCGGCTTGTTCTGGTGCGGGCACCGGCCGGCTTTGGCAAGACCACCGCCATGACCCAGTGTATGACCCGCATGGACCAGGCCGGCATCGAAACCGCCTGGCTGACCCTGGACGACGCCGACAATGATGTGTCCCGGTTCATCTGGTACCTCAATGCTGCGGTATCCAGGCTGACCCGTGAACAGGACGACGAACAGGCCTTTGCCGCCAGCGCCAGCGGCTCCTCCGGCGATGCCGCTTTCGAGATAGTGGCCCGGCTCGCCGAGCACGAATCCCCCTTCGCCCTGTTCCTGGACGATTTTGAACGGATTCAGGATCCGGCCGCTCTGGGCCTGGTCCGGGAAATCATTGAACACCTGCCCCGGCGCGGGCAATTTATCATCGGCTCCCGCACCCTGCCCGAACTGGGTCTCGGCCGCCTGCGGGCCAGAGGCCAGCTACTGGAAATTGACGCCACCCAGCTGCGCTTCAGTGTGGAGGAAACCACCGATTTTCTGATCGCCCGACGCCAGCTGGCCCTGACCCAGGAGGACCTGCTCAAGATCCATAGTCGTACTGAAGGCTGGGTAACCGCGCTCTGGCTGGCCTCTCTGGCGCTGGAAGGCCATAGCTCGCCCGATTCGTTTATCGAACGCTTTTCCGGGGCGAGCCAGACCATCGCCGACTACCTTGCCTTTGACGTCCTGGCCCTGCAGTCCGAACCGGTGCGCCAGTTCCTTCTGCGTACCAGCATACTGCGCCACCTGAATGTACCTCTGTGTGAAGCACTGCTGCCGGAAACCGACGCCCGGGCCATGCTCCAGCACCTGTCCTCTACCAATACCTTCCTGACTCCGCTGGAAAACGAAGACACTACCTATCGTTACCACAGCCTGTTTTCAGAATTTCTGAAAGCACAGTTACAGATCCAGCACCCGGAGGAAATACCGCAGCTCCATCTGGCGGCCTCACTCTGGTACGAAAAACAGGATCGCCCGGTCCCGGCCATTGACCATGCTCTTGAAGGCGGCGATTACCAGCGCGCCATGAGACTACTGCAGGACCACGCCGCCAACCTGCTGTCCCAGGGCCGCATGCGCCTGCTCAGCCGCTGGTTCGGCAGCCTGCCACCAGAGCACCTGAAAACCGATGAACGCCTCCAGATGATCTGGATCTGGGCGGTGTGCTTTACCCGGGGGCCGACCGAGGCCCTTGAAATGCTGGAAGAGACCGGGCTGGACCATTCCGACAACCCCAACATCCGCCCCCATGTGCGGGCCATACGCCCGCTGATGCTGTCGGTCATGGACCGCCAGGAAGAGGCCATTGAGGCCGGCGAGAAAGGCCTGCCGGAGCTGCCCACCAGCCAGCCATTCGCCGACATGGCCATGATCAACTCCATGGCCAGCACCTATTCGGTGATGGGCCTGTACGACAAGGCCCGCCAGTTGCTGGACGGCGCCAGAGATGCCCAGGGCGCCCACGCCAGCGCCTTCAACGCCATGTATTCCGAGACCGTGGAAGGCATCATCGACATGCAGGAAGGCCGTCAGCGCCAGGCCGCCGCCCGCTTCCGGCTGGCGGTAGGCGCAACGCGACAGGCATCCTCGTTCAACCAGGCCAGTGGCAACGCCTGGGCCGGGGTATTGCACGCCGGCGCCATTTACGAATCCAACCAGCTGGAACTGGCCGCCCGCCTGCTCCACGTCTATGGCCCACTGGCACGGGACGTCGGACTGCCGGACCACATGCTGCTGGGCGACATCATGCTGGCCCGGATTGCCTTCAGCAAAGGCGACATTGACCAGGCCTTCCGCATACTCACCGAACTGGAACACCTGGGCCATATCCGCCAGCTCAGCCGGGTGGTGGCCACAACCCGCCTGGAGCGCTCCCGGTTACTGCTGTTCCAGGGCCGCTCAGAGGCTGCCCGACAGGAGCTGCAACGGGCAGGCGACCCCTTTCTGTGGCAACGGGTGAACACCCTGCGCCTGCCAGCAAACGATCTGGAATATCTCGAACTTGCAGAGTTCCGCTGGGACATCCTCGCGGGCAATCCGGAAGATGCACTGCCCGGCATCGAGCGTTCACTCACCGAAGCCAACGCCGAACACCGTTACCGCCGGGCACTGAAGCTGAAACTGCTCAAAGCCATGGCACTGCAACGCAACGCCCACATCCGGGAAGCACTGGAACTGATGAAGGAAGTGCTGCAGGCAGCCGCCACCGAAGGCTATGTGCGCCTGATAGTCGACGAAGGCCCTGCCGCCGGCACACTCGTAGTACTGTTCAGCCAGAACATGAGAGAACAGAACTGCGAGATCACCAACCCGATTCTTGCCGGCTTTGTCCACACCCTGATCGAAGCCTTCGGCCCCGCCGTCCGTGAGAGCGCTTCTGCTGAAGAACTCGAAGACACCCTGCTGGACCCGCTGACCCGCAAGGAAATCCGGGTGTTGCAGCTACTCTCCGAGGGCTATTCCAACGGAGCCATGGCAGAAAAGCTGTTCGTCTCCGACAGCACCGTGCGCACCCACCTGCGCAACATCAATTCCAAACTCAACGCCAGCAGCCGGACCCAGGCCGTGGCTATCGCCCGGCGATTGGGGATTGTCTGAAGAACGTTTTTGCCACGGAATTCGGAGTTTTCATCCTTCGACGAGCTCAGGATGAACGGAGTGAGAAAATAATACCTGAGTCCGATCGGACGTGGGGTGGGGTGTTTTTTCTGTCGGAAAAAGGTGTCTGAGCGAAGCGAGTTCTTTTTC
>NZ_CAXBDN010000277.1:0-5519 GCF_963974375.1 uncultured Marinobacter sp. | reverse complement strand
CAGAATGAATTCTGCAGCCCGCCATCAGTTCGGCTTCCTCTACCGCCCGCTGGATCGCCTGTACGGTGGTCTCGATATTCACCACGACACCGCGCTTCAGGCCACGGGACGCGTGGGATCCGATACCCACCACCTCAATGGATCCATCCAGCTTGCGCTTGCCAACGATGGCAACCACCTTGGAGGTTCCGATATCGAGGCCGACGATCATGTTTTCCGTATCAACCGATGACATTCAGTTCACCAATTACCAGGTCTATGAGTTGTTATCCGATTCGTTTTTCAGGGGCTTCCAGCGTACCGCCACACCGTTGGTGTAGCGGGCATCAATGGCCTCCACCTGATCTGCGCGGTTGGCGATCTGGAGGTTGTATACCGCCAGAAAACGCTCAAACCGCTGTTCTACCTGATCACGCCCCAGCGCGACCTCTATTCCGTTGGCCAGCGTCAGCGTCCAGGCGCCCCGTTCTTCCAGGGCAATACCGGCAAAACCCAGGCCCCGGGCATCAAGCGCGTTCGCCATGGTTCTGGCCATATCAATGACTTCCCGCACCCGGCCTTCCGGCCCTTTCAGGCTTGGCAAGCGTCCGGCTACCTCACGGTTGGCCGGCAGGAACACATCGCCGGTGCGGCTGATCAGCTCCCGGTCGTTCCAGTAGGCCAGCGGCTTGTGCTCGCGTATTTCCACCATCACCCGATCCGGCCACACCCGCTTCACAGCTGCGCTGTCGACCCATGGCCGCTGTTCGTAGGCCCGTTTGATTTCGGCCAGGTCAGTCGTGAAGAAACTGCGCCCCAGCCAGGGTGCCGCATGCCGCTCCAGGGCGTTGGTGCTTTCACCCACCAGCTGCCCGGTCACTTCCACCCGCATGATCTGCTTGTCCATGGCCGCCAACACCTGGCTGGCGCCCCAGGGCACCAGTGCCGCCAGCATCAGTACCAGTGTGCCCAGGCCAACGTGTAACCAGGGCACCGCACCCAGCAACTGCCGGATCACATCCAGCACGCCCTGCTCGTCAACCGAAGAGGTTGCACCACGGCGCCGGGGTGGCTCCGAGGGCACCAGCCGGCTTCTGAGCAACAGGCGGTCAGGCATCGGCATTGCCTCCCGGTTCCGGTCCTTCAGTAATGGTGTCCAGCAAAATACGGGTCACCAGTTCCGACATACCAATACCAGCGGCCGCCGCTGCCATAGGCACCAGGCTGTGATCTGTCATACCGGGCACCGTGTTGACTTCCAGCAGCCAGAACCGGCCCTCGTGATCCTGCATGATGTCCACACGCCCCCAGGACCGGCCGTCCACCACACGGAATGCCTCCAGGGCAAGATTCTGGATCAGGGTTTCCTGCCAGACCTCAAGCCCGCAGGGAATCCGGTACCGGGTGTCGTTGGCCAGGTACTTGGCGTCGTAATCGTAAAAGTCATGATCTGTGCTGAGCCCGATGACCGGCAGTGCCTGGCCCTGGAGCACGCTGACGGTAAATTCCGGGCCTTCAATCCACTCTTCAACCAGCACCAGCGGATCCAGGCGGCTTGCCTCACGGTAGGCCGCCAGCAGTTCGTCTCGGTCACGGACCTTGCGTACGCCGATGCTGGAGCCTTCCCGGGACGGCTTCACACTCAACGGCATCTTGAGGTCACCGACGATACTGCTGAGCTCGCTCTCGGAGGTCATTGACCGGAACGCGGGAGTCGGCAACCCGCAGCCGGCGAAGACATACTTGGTGCGCAGCTTGTCCATGGCCAGCGCAGACGCCAGCATGTCGCTGCCGGTGTAGGGAATGCCAGCCTGCGACAGGATCGCCTGCAGGGTGCCATCCTCGCCGCCACGGCCGTGAAGGGCGATGAACACCCGGTCAAAATCCGGGTTCTCAACGGCTTTCAGCAGGCAGCCCCGGACATCTACGGCATAGGCGTCGACTCCGGCAGCCAGAAGCGCCGCGGTGACGGCGTTGCCACTTTTCAGGGAAACCTCCCGCTCAGCGGAATCGCCACCCATAAACACCGCCACACGTCCCAGCGCCCGGCGGGTTTGCTCGTCTACCTGGTAAGGACGGGTTCTGAATTCAGCCACGGCCAGTCACTCCTGCAGCAGCCAGTCGGGAGGCAACACCACCAATATCACCCGCACCCTGGGTGATCAGCAGGTCACCGTCTTTCAGGATGTGGCTCAGCAACCGGGAGATATCGCCATCGTCTTCAACGTGCACCGGCTCCACCAGGCCACGCTGGCGGATGCTGCGACACAGGGATCGCGTATCGGCGCCGGGAATGGCAGGCTCTCCGGCAGAATAAACGTCCATCAGCAACAGACCGTCGACCTCCGACAGCACCCGTACAAAGTCTTCATACAGATCCCGGGTCCGTGAATAGCGGTGAGGCTGGTACAGCATCACCAGCCGGCGACCGGGCCAGGCATCCCGGGCCGCGCGGATGACCGCCTCGACCTCGGTGGGGTGATGGCCATAGTCATCCACCAGGGTAATCCTGCCTTGGGGCGTCTGGTAATCGCCGTACACCTGGAAGCGACGCCCTACTCCGGCAAACCCGGCCAGGCCCCGGCAAATGGCCTCGTCAGCAACGCCCTCATCAGTCGCTACGGCAATGGACGCCAGAGCGTTGAGCACGTTGTGCCGTCCCGGCATTTTCAACTCAACCTGCAGTTCAGGACGACCGCCAGGGCGATGGACTGTAAAGCGCGTTTTCAGGCCATCGGACTGGATATTGCTGGCGCGATAATCCGCATCCTCACGCTCGATACCGTAGGTCAGCATCGCCCGGGAAATTCTTGGCAGGATTTCGTCAACGTAGGGATCGTCAAGGCACATGACGGCAATGCCGTAGAACGGCAGGTTGTGCAAAAAATCCACAAAGGTTTTCTTGAGCTGGGCCACATCGCCACCGTAAGTGTCCATGTGGTCCGCTTCTATATTGGTGACCACCGAGATAACCGGGGTCAGGTGCAGAAAAGACGCGTCACTTTCATCCGCTTCCGCCACCAGATAACGGGAGTCCCCCAGCCGGGCATTGGTGCCGGCACTGTTCAGCTTGCCGCCGATCACAAAGGTCGGATCCAGTCCGGCTTCGGCCAGAATAGAGGCAATCAGGCTGGTGGTCGTGGTCTTGCCGTGGGTGCCGGCGACGGCAATACCATGCCGGTAACGCATGATTTCAGCGAGCATTTCGGCCCGGGGCACAATGGGCACCCGGCGACTCCGCGCGGCAACCACTTCAGGATTGTCCCGGGCCACGGCGGAGGACACCACCACCACGTCAGCCTGGTCGCTGTTACTGGCCCGGTGACCAATGTGTACGGTGACACCCAGACTGCGCAGGCGCTCGGTTACCGGCCCGTCCCGCAGGTCCGAACCGGAAATCTCATAGCCCTGGTTTTGCAGCACTTCAGCAATACCACTCATGCCGGCACCGCCAATGCCAACAAAGTGAATGCGACGAATACGGCGCATCTCGGGCACCTGGTAAACCAGCGGCGGGTTCGTAATATCAGACATGGGCGGCCTCCAGACAGTAGTTCACAACTCTCTCCGTTGCATCAGGGCGCGCCAGCGTACGGGCTGCAGAGGCCATGTCAAGCACCCTTTGACGTTCGTTCATCAGATCCGTCAGCGTTTGTGCCAACAGCTCGGGGGTCAGCCGGGACTGGGGCATCAATAGTGCTGCACCGGCTTTGACCATGTATCCGGCATTACCCGTCTGGTGGTCATCCACCGCGTGGGGAAAAGGCACCAGCACGGCGCCCACACCGGCCGCGCAAAGCTCTGACACCGTTAACGCACCGGCACGACAGACCACCAGATCCGCCCAGCCATAAGCTTCCGCCATGTCTTCTATAAATGGTTCAACCGAGGCGGTAACACCGGCACGTTCATAGTTCGCCAGGGCCTCGTCATGATTACGCTCGCCGCACTGGTGTCGGATATCGGGACGGCCATCCGCCGGCATCAGCGCTGCTGCAGCGGGCACCGTCTGATTGATGGCCTGGGCACCAAGGCTGCCGCCAAGCACCAGCACCCGCAGAGCGCCGGTCCGGGCCGTCATGCGCTGCTCAGGTGCCGGCAACGCAACGACATCCGGGCGAACCGGGTTGCCGGTACAGCGGGTGACCACCTTCCCGCCAAAACTGCCGGGGAACGCTTCCATCACGGTTTTTGCAAATCTGGCCAGTATCCGGTTGGTCATCCCCGCCACGGCGTTCTGTTCGTGAACCAGCAACGGCCGACGGCCAAGCCAGGCGGCGAGACCGCCGGGGCCGGTTACAAACCCGCCCATGCCGACGACACAGTCCGGCTGCACCCGCCGTACCACCGCCATTGCCTGGAACAGGGCCCGCACCAAACGGAACGGTGCGGCCAGCAAGGCCAGCTGGCCTTTACCCCGAAGCCCGGACACAGAGATCACCGACAGCGGAATGTCCGTGGCTCCCAGCAGACGTTCTTCCATGCCCCCAGCGGACCCCAGCCACTGCACCTCGTGCCCCAGCTCCTGCAGCCTGCGGGCCGTAGCCAGTGCCGGGAACACATGGCCTCCGGTACCACCGGCCATCATCAGAAAGCGCCGCTGAGTCATTGGCTGACCCTCCGCCGCGTAGCGGGCCTGGCGTCAGCTGCGCTGCGCACCTGTTGCTGACGTTCCAGCTCGACCCGGGCCAGAATGCCCAGACCGATGCAGGTCACCATCAGGCTGGAACCGCCATAACTCATCAATGGCAAAGTCAGACCTTTGGTGGGCAGCAACCCGGTATTGACGGACATATTGATGGCGGCCTGAAGCCCCATCAGCAAGGTAATGCCGTAGGAGAAACAGGCAGCAAAGGCCATACCCTGCTTTTCTGCCTTGCGGGCAATGACAAACCCGGTCAGCACCATGGTGGTGAACAGCATAAGTACCGTCATGGAACCCAGCAGGCCAAACTCCTCAGCGGTAATCGCGAAGATGAAATCGGTATGCGCTTCGGGCAGGTAGAACAGTTTCTGGATTGAGTTACCCAATCCGACCCCGGTCCAGTCACCACGACCAAAAGCAATCAGGGACTGGGTCAGCTGGTAGCCGGTATTGAACTGATCCTGCCAGGGGTCCAGATAGCTCACCACCCGCTTCAGACGATAAGGCTGGGTAATGATAAGGACCGCGCCCAGTGCCACACAGATGCCGATCAGCGGCATGAACCGGCTCAACCGGACGCCACTGAGAAAGATCATGCCCAGAGCTGCAGTCATCAGCACCACCGTCGCCCCGAAATCGGGCTGGATAACCAGCAGTGCTGAAGCCAGCCCCAGCACCAGCACCGGCTTGATAAAGCCCCACCAGGAGTTAACCAGTTCATCCCGGCGCCTGACCACATAGCCGGCGAGATAGGCAATCAGACAGAGTTTGGCAACTTCCGATACCTGCACATTGAATAGGCCCAGCGGGATCCAGCGGGTTGAACCGTTCACCGTGAGCCCCAGCGGTGTCAGCACCAGTATCAGGGACAGCAACCCGGCTCCCAGTAACAGCC
>NZ_CAXBDN010000276.1:0-5541 GCF_963974375.1 uncultured Marinobacter sp. | reverse complement strand
GTGGGTGGCCCCAAGGCCCTCAAGCCCCGCCTGATCCGCACCCGCGTTGGCGCCAGTCTCACCGAACTGCTCAAGGACGAAGTGGCCACCGACTGCGAAGTGCGAGCCATTTCCGGTTCCGTGTTCGGTGGTCGTCGCAGTGACGGTCCCTGCGCCTACCTGGGGCGTTTTGCCAATCAGGTTTCTGTACTGGAGGAAGGCACCAGGCGTGAATTCCTGGGCTGGCTTTCACCCGGCGCCAACCGTTTCTCGGTACTGAATATCTATCTGGCCAAGCTGGCCCGTGGCAAACTGTTTGATTTCACCACCACCACCAATGGCAGTGAACGGGCCATGGTGCCGGTAGGTGCCTACGAGCAGGTCATGCCTCTGGACATTCTGCCAACCCAACTGCTGCGCTCGCTGATTGTGGGCGATACAGAGATGGCACAAAAGCTGGGTGCGCTGGAGCTGGATGAAGAAGATCTGGGTCTGTGTACCTTTGTGTGCCCGGGTAAATATGAGTATGGCCCGATTCTCCGTGAGAATCTGACCCGAATCGAGATCGAGGGCTAACACATGGCAATCCGACAGTTTCTCGACGGCATCGAGCATCACTTTGAGAAGGGTGGCAAGTATCAGCGCTGGTACGCGCTCTACGAGGCCGTTGATACCATTTTCTACACGCCTGGCAAGGTGACTTCCACGACTGCCCATGTGCGTGACGGCGTTGACCTCAAACGCATCATGATCACTGTGTGGTTGTGTACCTTTCCGGCCATGTTCTTCGGTATGTGGAACATCGGCTTTCAGGCCAACAGTTTTCTGGCCGAGAATCCCGACGCCCTGATGGGCGACGGTGGTCTGAGAACGGCCTTCATTGGTGCCTTCGCAGGTAACGATGCGGCCAGTCTCTGGGACAACTTTGTCTACGGCATGGCCTACTTCATTCCCATATATGCGGTCACCTTTATTGTTGGTGGTTTCTGGGAAGTGCTGTTTGCCACGGTTCGTCGTCATGAGGTCAATGAAGGCTTCTTTGTGACCTCTGTGTTGTTTGCACTGATCTGTCCGCCCACCATTCCCCTGTGGCAGGTGGCCCTGGGTATCACCTTTGGTGTGGTTATCGGCAAGGAAGTGTTTGGCGGTACCGGCAAGAACTTCCTTAACCCGGCACTGACCGGCCGGGCGTTCCTGTACTTTGCGTATCCGGCACAAATCTCCGGTGATCTGGTGTGGACCGCCGTCGACGGCTTCAGTGGTGCGACGGCCCTGAGCTGGGCCGCCAGTGGCGGACTGCAGGCACTGGAAACCCAGATCGGCTGGATGTCGGCCTTTATGGGTTCCATTCAGGGTTCCATGGGAGAAACCTCAACCCTTGCCATACTGATTGGCGGCGCGATTCTGCTGGTCATGAAGATCGCCTCTTACCGGATTGTCGGTGGGGTGCTGATTGGCATGATCGGTATGTCTTTGCTGTTAAATGTGGTCGGTTCTGAAACCAATCCGATGTTCGCGATACCGCCGCACTGGCATCTGGTCATCGGTGGCTTTGCCTTTGGCATGATGTTCATGGCAACGGATCCGGTATCGGCTTCCATGACCAATACCGGCCGCTGGTTGTTCGGCATTCTGGTAGGTGTGATGACGGTTCTGATCCGGGTGGTCAACCCGGCGTTTCCGGAAGGCATCATGCTGGCCATCCTGTTCGCCAACCTGTTTGCCCCGCTGATCGACCACTATGTGGTTCAGGCCAACATCAAACGGAGGCTCGCTCGTGGCTAAGAAAAAGGAAACGGTCGGAAAGACCCTGCAGGTCGCTCTGGCCCTGTGTATTGTTTGTTCCGTGATAGTTTCGGCTGCGGCGGTTTCGCTGCGGCCGATGCAGGCCCTGAATCAGGAGCTGGATATCAAATCCAACATCCTGCAGGCTGCGGGCATGGCCGAGCGTGGCGCCAAAGCCGAGCGCATCGAAGAACTGTTTGGCCGCTTTGAGCCGCGCCTGGTGGATCTTCGCAACGGTCGCTTTATCAGTCCGGAAGAGCTGGGTGTTGCGGATGTTCTGAGCTATGACCAGTATCGCGCTGCCAGTGAACCGTCAACCTCAATCCGGTTGAGTGGTGACCAGGATACGGCCAATCTCCGTCGCCGGGCCCACGCTGCCACCGTCTACATCCTCCGGGAGAATGACGAACTGGTGCGGGTGGTACTGCCGATTCACGGCCCGGGTCTCTGGTCCACGCTCTATGGCTTCATTTCGCTGGAAGGCGATCTGAACACCATCGAAGGTCTGGGGTTCTATGATCACGCGGAAACTCCGGGACTGGGTGGTGAAGTGGACAATCCGCGGTGGAAGAGTCAGTGGGTAGGCCAGAAAGTGTATGGTGACGACAAGGACCAGCCGAAAATTCAGCTGGTCAAGGGCGGCGCCGACCAGAGTGGCCCCGACGGTGAGCACAAGGTAGATGCACTTTCCGGTGCAACCCTGACCTCCCGTGGTGTCGAAAATCTGGTCAACTTCTGGATGGGCGAGGACGGTTTTGCACCGTTCCTCAAAAATCTGCGCGACGGGGAGGCCTGATCAATGTCTGACTTATCAGCCAGAAAGGTTCTGTTTGAACCGATATTCAATAACAACCCCATTGCCCTGCAGATTCTTGGTATCTGTTCGGCGCTGGCGGTTACTACCAGCCTGAGCGTGACGCTGGTCATGTGTGCGTCAGTGATTGCGGTAACGGCATTTTCCAACCTTGCGGTATCACTGATTCGCAGCCAGATTCCCAACAGCATCCGGATCATCGTACAGATGACCATTATTGCCTCGCTGGTCATTGTGGTGGATCAGATTCTTAAGGCCTACGCTTACGAAATCAGTAAGCAGTTGTCGGTCTTTGTCGGATTGATCATCACCAACTGTATCGTTATGGGACGTGCTGAGGGTTTTGCCATGCAGAATCCGCCGATGCTGAGTTTCCTGGATGGTATCGGCAACGGTCTGGGCTACTCCATTGCCATTTTGTTTGTGGCGGTGTTCCGTGAGCTGTTCGGTTCCGGTCAGTTGCTCGGCTTTACCATACTTACCTCGGTCAACGATGGTGGCTGGTATCTGCCGAATGGCCTGATGCTGCTGCCACCCAGTGCATTCTTCATCATCGGGCTGGGCATCTGGGCACTTCGTGCCTGGAAACCGGAGCAGGTCGAAGCGCAGGACTACAAGATGTCTGCCCATAAAACCCGGGAGGCCTTTTAATGGAACATTATCTGAGTCTTCTGATAACGGCCGTGTTCGTTGAGAACATGGCCCTGGCGTTCTTCCTTGGCATGTGCACCTTCCTGGCCATCTCCAAGAAGGTAGAGGCTGCCATTGGTCTTGGTATTGCGGTTGTCGTGGTACTGACCCTGACGGTTCCGGTGAACAATCTGATCTATAACAACGTACTCAGAGATGGTGCGTTGGCATGGGCCGGGTTGCCGGACGTTGACCTGAGCTTTCTGGGGCTGCTGACCTACATCGGCGTAATTGCGGCGATAGTCCAGATCCTGGAAATGATTCTCGACAAGTACATTCCTGCGCTCTACGCAGCACTGGGGGTGTTCCTGCCACTGATTACTGTTAACTGCGCGATTATGGGGGCGTCCCTGTTCATGGTTGAACGGGACTACACCTTTACAGAAAGTGCGGTCTACGGTTTTGGTGCAGGTGCTGGCTGGGCTCTGGCCATCGGCGCACTTGCGGGTATCCGTGAAAAGCTCAAGTACAGTGACGTGCCTGAAGGTCTGCGTGGCCTGGGTATCACTTTTATCACTGTGGGCCTGATGTCACTTGGCTTTATGTCGTTTTCCGGCATTTCGCTGTGATGCGTACCCGGCTAATCGGTTATTAACGAGAAGGCGAGACCATGAATACAGAAATCATTCTTGGCGTGGTCATGTTCACAGTCATCGTGCTTGCACTGGTGGCGGTGATACTGGCTGCACGCTCCAAGCTGGTCAGCACCGGGGATGTCACCATTGAGATCAATGATGACCCTGAGCATACGCTGACCACTGAGGCAGGTGGTAAACTGCTGAATACCCTGGCTGGCAACGGCATTTTTCTGTCCTCTGCCTGTGGCGGTGGTGGCACCTGTGCCCAATGCAAATGTAAGGTCTTTGAAGGTGGTGGTGCCATGCTGCCTACGGAAAAGACCCACTTCACGAACCGTGAAGAGAAGGAAGGCTGGCGCCTGTCCTGTCAGGTACCTGTCAAGCAGGACATGAAGATCGAGGTTCCGGAAGAGTTCTTCGGGGTCAAGAAGTGGGAATGCGAAGTGGTTTCCAACCATAACGTTGCCACCTTCATCAAAGAGCTGGTGCTGAAGCTGCCGGAAGGTGAGGAAGTGGATTTCCGCGCCGGTGGTTACGTACAGCTGGAATGCCCTCCCTACGAAATCGATTTCAAGAATTTCGATATCGAGGAAGAGTTCCATGAAGACTGGGACAAGCACGATATCTGGCGTTACAAGGCCATCAACAAGGAAGATACGATCCGTGCCTATTCCATGGCCAATTACCCGGAAGAGAAAGGCGTCCTGAAGTTCAATATCCGGATCGCTACACCGCCACCGGGCACTGACCATAACCCAGGCATCATGTCCAGCTATGTGTTCAATCTGAAGCCGGGCGACAAGGTGACGGTAATGGGGCCCTTTGGCGAGTTTTTTGCCAAGAAAACCGATGCGGAAATGGTGTTTATCGGTGGCGGTGCGGGAATGGCTCCCATGCGCTCCCACATCTTCGATCAGCTCAAGCGCCTGAACTCGAAGCGTAAAATCAGCTTCTGGTACGGTGCCCGAAGTGTTCGCGAAATGTTCTACGTGGAAGATTTCGACATGCTTGCCGAAGAGAACGAGAACTTCGAGTGGCACTGTGCCCTGTCTGACGCACTTCCCTCGGATAACTGGGAGGGCTATACCGGGTTCATCCATAACGTGTTGTACGATAACTATCTGAAGGACCATCCGGCCCCTGAGGACTGTGAGTTCTACATGTGTGGACCGCCCATCATGAATGCCTCGGTGATCAAGATGTTGAAAGATCTTGGTGTTGAGGATGACAACATCATGCTGGATGACTTCGGAGGTTAACTAGAACCAATGACATCCCGCATGATTCAGCCCGCCCGGGTTGCGCTGACCAGAGCCTTCATGGCTCTGGTTTTCGTGACCCTGGCGGGTTGCTCGTTTCAGCCTGACGAAAATGTCTGGGAAATTTCCGGCGGTATTTTCGGCACCCGATACCAGATCAACGTCGTATTGACCGAGGATGACGATCGGTTGCAGGATCTGGCTCAGGGCATCGAAGCAGTCCTTGAAGGTGTCGATGCTTCGATGTCGACCTGGCGCGAGGATTCAGAGTTGTCGGCGTTCAATCGTCAGCAGGATCAGTCGACCTGGTTTCCGGTGTCTACGGCGTTGTTCCGGGTTCTGGAAACCTCAAACCGGATTGCAGAGGCATCGGGCGGAGCCTTTGATATCACCATCGGGCCGGTGGTCAATCTCTGGGGATTTGGCCCCGATGGAC
>NZ_CAXBDN010000275.1:0-5580 GCF_963974375.1 uncultured Marinobacter sp. | reverse complement strand
GGTTGCTCCAGCGGCGCCCCCAGCCGGTCAGTCCAGCCGCCGCCCTCGCTGATGGGTTTGCCCAGTCGCGGCGTTGCCCGTGGGGTGTCCGGTGAGCAGAGCAGGGCCCGCAGGATACCTTCCGGGTTGGCATCGAACTCGGCCTCGGCAACACCGGGTGTCTGAAAATACAACTGATAGAAAAAGCGATCACCGAAAATACGCCGCAGTTGCTCCGTCGGAGGCTGGTCGCCGGGCTTCCGCAAAGGGACACTCATGGTGACCAGGCGGGATACGGCCTCCGGGTGGCGCAGGGTGAAGTTCCAGGCATTGATGGCGCCCCAGTCGTGGCCAATCAGCAGCACCGGAGAATCGCCAGCCTCAGCGATCAGCTGCAGCAGAAACTCGCTGATGCGTGCGATGTTGTAATCCGCGATCCCGGGCAGCCCCTGGCTGTGGCCGAAGCCCGGCATGTCCGGTGCAACGGACCGATAGCCGGCATTGGCCAGCAAGACCATCTGCTCACGCCAGGAGTACCAGCACTCCGGCCAGCCGTGGATAAACAGGGCCACCGGACCCTTTCCGACGCTGGCTACCCGGGTATCCAGTCCGCCTACCTGCCATTGTTCCAGCGCAATATCATCAAAGGTGTACATGACTGATCATGCTCCTGTTCGCTGTGACCGGATATCAGTTGATATTCCGGTCCACTTTTCCGGCGTAGGACCAGGCCAGTTCGGCCAGGCGGCGGGTGGTCTTGCCGGCCAGGTGAGCGGTTTCGCTGGAGGCTATGCCATCCATGGCCCGCTTGGCAACGCCCTGGTTGATGCTGGCCAGGCGGAACATGTTGAAGGCATGGTAGAAATTCCAGTTACCGCTGATGGTGAACCCGGTACGTTCCAGATACTTCGCGACGTATTCCTGCTCGCCAGGAATTCCCAGTCCGGGCAGATCCTCTCCCGCCAGACCACGGATCTCCCGGGGCAGATTCCACGCCATACAGTGATAGGCAAAATCCGCCAGAGGGTGGCCCAGGGTGGACAGTTCCCAGTCCAGTACCGCCACCGCCTTCGGTTCACTGCTGTGGAAAATGAGGTTGTCGGCGCGAAAGTCACCGTGAACTATGGACACCAGGCCGTCTTCCGGCGGACGGTTTTCCGGCAGCCATGCGATCAGGTTATCCATGGCTTCGATGGATTCTGTTTCCGAGGCGCGATACTGCCGGGTCCAGCGATCGATTTGGCGGGTGAAATAGTTGGCAGGTTTGCCATAGTCCGAGAGCCCACGTGCTGCGAAATCCACGGTATGCAGGGCAGCGATCACCCGGTTCATTTCATCATACAGCGCAGAGCGTTCGTTCAGGGATACCCCTGGCATGGTCGGGTCCCACAGTACCCGGCCTTCGACCATATCCATGACATAGAACGCCCGCCCGATCACACCTTCGTCGTCGCACAACAGCAGAGGTTCTGCCACTGGCACCGCACTGCCGTACAGTGCCTTCTGGACCCGGTATTCACGTTCTATGGCATGGGCCGACGGCAGCAGGCTGGAGGCCGGGCCGGGCTTCATGCGCAGAACGTAATTGCGACCCGGTGTGGTCAGCTTGAACGTGGGGTTGGACTGTCCGCCCTTGAACTGCTCAACGGTCATGGGGCCGGCAAAGCCGGGCAGGTGTTTGCATAAAAAAGCGTCGAGATCATCGACGCTGAATGAATGTCGCTCGGCAACCGCTTTGGTGCCCGAATTCAGCTCATCAAACATGAGTGTTACCCGTTGTTGTTTTTCGGATTGTGCATTTCAGCTCAGCCTGTTACAGCCGTGCGTAGGCATGGCCGCCATCAACTGCAATGGTGTCACCCACCACGTAGTCACCGGCTCGCGAGGCCAGGTAAATGGCAGCTCCGGCCATATCTTCATCGGTACCCACACGCCCCGACGGTGTCCTTCTTGCAACTTCATCGGATTCGTCGCGGGCAGCGCGGTTCATTTCTGACGGGAAGGGGCCCGGGGCAATCGCGGTCACGACAATGCGATCCTGAATCAGGCGGGCTGCGATACGACGGGTCAGAAAAATAAGTCCTGACTTGGAGGCGTGGTAGGAATAGGTTTCCAGCGGATTCAGACGAATGCCATCGATAGAGGCAATGTTGATGACCTTGGCCGGTTTTGCATCCGAAGCGCCGGCTTTCAGCATTTCGTGAAGCGCCTGGGTCAGAAAGAACGGCGACTTCAGGTTGAGGTCCATGACCTTGTCCCAGCCACTTTCCGGAAACTCATCAAAATCTGCGCCCCAGGCTGCGCCAGCATTGTTCACCAGAATATCCAGATGGTCTTCCTTCGCTTTCAGGGCTTCGGTGAGCGCCTTGCAGCCGTCTACGGTAGACAGGTCCTGGGGCAGGGAAATGCAACGGCCATTGCCTTTTGACAGCTCTTCAGCGGCGGCATCGCACTGATCGGCTTTGCGGGAGGAGATATACACCTTTGCGCCCTGGGCAATAAAACCGGCGGCAATCATCTTGCCGATACCACGGGATCCGCCGGTAACCAGAGCGGTGCGTCCTTCCAGTGAAAACAGGTTTTCGAACATCGAATTTACTCCTTCCGTTGTTTTTGTAAGCCTCCTATATAGACAGAAGTCATGCTCAGGGGCAAGTTCTGGAGTGGGCGTGGCCTGATTCAGGCGCTTACACGCCGAAGGTGGTGAAGCTGAGGCCAACGTACAGGCAATAGCCGAACAACAGGATGCCGCCCTCAATCCGGCTGAGGCGACGCCCTGTGTAAAGGAAGATCAGTAACAGGATGGCGGTGGCCAGCATCACCCACTGATCAAACTGCAAAATCCGGGCATGGACCGGCAGCGGCTGGAGCAGAGCAGATATGCCGAGAATCCCCAGCAGGTTGAAAATGTTGCTGCCCAGAATGTTGCCGATGGCCACATCGGCATGGCGGCGAAGCGCCGCGATAACCGAGATCGACAGCTCCGGCAGCGAAGTACCCACCGCCACCAGGGTCAGGCCGATAACCGCCTCTGATACGCCGTATAGCTCAGCAATACCAACCGCGCCTTTCAGCAGAATCTGTGAGCCGGCAATCAGCAATACCAGCCCCAGCACTATCGCCGTGATGATCCACAGTGCTGTTTTGGGCAATGCGGATAGCTCGGTGCTTTCGGCCTGGTACAGTTCGGCAGAGGGTGCATTCCCGGAGCGTTCGGTCCAGTACGCCCAGCCGAGGTAAGCCGCCAGCGCCAGCAGAAAAATGGCCGCATCAGGTCGGCCAAGTGCCGAGCCGCCCACCAGAATCAGAAACAGGACGCTGGCACCAACGACAGTGACCGCGTCACGGCGCAAGGCAAGAGGTTTTACCGCCATTGGTGATATCAGTGCGCATAGCCCGAGAATCAGCAAAATGTTACCGATGTTACTGCCAACCACGTTGCCCACGGCGATATCCGGACGGCTGTTCAGGGCGGCGTCGATGGAGACCACCAGTTCCGGGGACGAAGTGCCAAAACCCACAATGACCAGACCACTGAGCAATGGTGATACACCCAGCCGCTTTGCAGCCGCGAGCGAACCCCGGATCAGGGCCTCACCACCGGTAGTGAGCAGGCCAACACCAATAAGAATAAAAAGCAGGTTCAGCATGTGGTTTCCAGATCAGTAACAGGAGTTGGGTGCCGAGTCCGGGTTAATATCCCCGGCCACTTCCTCAGGGTCAATACCGTGGCTGATCAGTACTTCACGCACAAAGTTCACCTGAGCCAGAACACGGTCGGTATCGTCGCCGTATTCGAAGCGATTCACCTCCACCGGCTGCGGCATGTAGGTGAAGGCGGTTTTGAGGGCAGTGAGGGTGTCTTCGTCGATCATTGATTGCACGCCTTTTGAGTTGTTGAATTGATCGGATCGGGTACCGCTTAGTGTAGCCTTATGCCGCGACTTTACGGGCCCGAATTCGACGTAGCCAATGGCAAAAGACGCCCTTCCCATCCTTCGCTTTCCTCAACTGTCACATCCCTTGGTTGCAGCGGTTCACCGCATTCCGAACAGGTCAGTACGCCCCGGGTAAGGTGGCCGCAGCTGCGATGGCGGTGGCGGATGGGCGGGCCTTGTTCGTCGGCCATGTAGCGGTCGCCCCAGTGGACCAGTGACAGAATCACCGGGTACAGATCCTTGCCCTTTTGGGTCAGCCGGTACTCATAGCGCCGAGGTTTGTCCTGATAGGGTTGCTTTTCAAGCACGCCACCGTCTACCAGTTTCTTCAGCCGGTCTGCCAGTACATGGCGGGTGATTCCGAGGCGTTCCTCGAAATGGTCGAAGCGTCTTACACCCAGAAAGCAGTCCCTGAGGACAATTAACGTCCAGCGGTCACCCACCACCGACAGGGTGCGGGCCAGGGAGCAGGGTTGTTGATCAAGGTCGTCCCAGCGCATGGTCTCTCCGGCGTGATTGAAGGGGGTATCAAAAGCCTGGTTGTTCATGTTGACAGATTCCAAAAAGGAACTGTAGTCTGAACCAGGGTTCCATAAAAGAACTTAATAACCAGACGGGACACTACACATGAACCAGAAGAAAGCGATTCTCGTCATCGGAGCGGGTGACGCCACCGGCGGTGCCATCGCCCGCCGCTTCGCCCGGGAAGGCTATATCGCCTGCGTCACCCGCCGCCAGGCTGACAAGCTGACACCGTTGGCGGAACAAATCGAGAGCGACGGAGGCGTCGCCTATGGCTTTGGCAGCGATGCCCGCAACGAAGACGAGATGATTGAACTGATCGAGAAGATCGAGCGGGATATTGCGCCCATCGAAGTGGCGGTGTTCAACATCGGCGCCAACGTCCGTTTCGGTATTACCGAAACCACCTCACGGGTGTACCGCAAAGTCTGGGAGCTTGCCTGTTTCGGAGGCTTTCTGATGGGTCGGGAGACTGCCAGGGTGATGCTGCCCCGGGGCCGCGGCACCATCATCTTCACCGGCGCTACCGCCAGTCTGCGGGGGCGGGAAGGTTTTGCGGCGTTCTCAGGTGCCAAGCACGCCTTGCGGGCACTGGCCCAAAGCATGGCGCGGGAGCTGTGGCCCCAGGGCATCCACGTTGCCCACCCGGTCATCGATGGCGCTATCGATACGGATTTCATCCGCACCAATTTCCCTGAACGCTACGCCCTGAAAGAGCAGGGCGGCATCCTGTCTCCAGACAGTATTGCCGAAGCCTACTGGCAGATACATCTGCAGCCCCGCGACGCCTGGACTCATGAAACCGACCTTCGGCCCTGGCTGGAGAATTGGTAATTAAATGATTTAAAAATAGTAGGTTAAATACCTATATTAATGTCAATTATAGGGTAAGGCCTTTAAAACGCCGGCACCTGCTGCCTCTACCAGGAGAACCAATATGACCAAACCTGTCGCTCAGTTTCTGTTTGATTTCGGCAGCCCCAACGCCTACCTCTGCCACCGGGTGATCCCGGATATCGAAGCCCGTACCGATGCGCGTTTCGAATACGTGCCAGTGTTGCTCGGCGGCCTGTTCAAACTGGCCAATAACCGATCTCCGGCGGAAGCCTATGCAGACATTCCGAAAAAGCGGGCCTACGAG
>NZ_CAXBDN010000274.1:0-5685 GCF_963974375.1 uncultured Marinobacter sp. | reverse complement strand
GACGCTCTTCCGATCTCCGGTATATCCAGCCCCCAGGCCAGGCCCTGGATAGTCCCCGTTGCGATACGCAGACCAGTAAACGAACCCGGGCCTGCAGCAAAGGCCAGCACGGTCAGTTCGTCTACTGCGATACGCTGCTCGGCCAGAAGCTGACGGATCATCGGCATGATCAGCCGGGTGTGGCCGCGGGGCTCGACACGACAATGCCCGCTGAGCTGATCCCCGCAAAGCAGGGCAACGGAGCAGGCATCGGCGGACGTATCAATGGCAAGCAGGTTCACAGGAGCGCCATCAGCCCAGCCTGGACAGGATCTGCTCACGAATATCGGAAAGGGAGCCAACCCCTTCAACCCGGACGTATCTGGGAGCAGCTTCAGGATCCTTGTCGTACCACTCGCGGTAATAGCCGATCAGCGGTTCGGTCTGGGCATGGTAGATGTCAAGACGCTTACGAACCGTGGCTTCCTTGTCATCCTCTCGCTGAACCAGGGTGTCACCGGTTTCATCATCTTTACCATCCACCTTGGGTGGATCGTACTTGGTGTGATAAATGCGGCCACTGGCTTCGTGGACCCGACGTCCGGACAGGCGGTGAACAATTTCTTCGTCATCTACCGCAATTTCGACTACGTAATCGATGACGATGCCCTGATCTTTCAACGCCTCGGCCTGCGGAATGGTGCGCGGAAACCCGTCCAGAAGATAGCCATTGGCGCAATCGGGCTTCTTCACCCGGTCTTCGATCAGGGCGATGATAATGTCGTCAGACACCAGTGCCCCGGTTTCCATGACCGTTTTCACTCTCTGACCCAGTTCGGAGCCGGATTTGACGGCTGCACGCAGCATGTCACCCGTGGAGATCTGGGGAATACCGAATCGTTCCGTGATGAACTGAGCCTGGGTCCCCTTGCCGGCACCCGGCGCCCCCAACATGATAATTCGCATACGTTGTGCTCCCGTGTTTTCTAGTTATCGATTAAAGGTTGTTGCGAAGCAGCCCGTCTGCGAGAAGCGACAGTGGCTTTGCGACAACCTCTGGGATTTCTCCGGAGACCCGAAACAGAACTGATGGTCAGGGAAAAGCCCGCATTATACGAACTCGGCCCCAGAAGAGAAAGTCGACGTGAGTCGTAGAGCTTCAGATACCCGGCCTGAGGTCCAAGACGACGAAAAACAGCGGGTCAGGATGCCAGTGAATAGGCCAGGCTGTCGAGGTCTTCTGCTACCTCAGCCATATCCTTGCGGAATTCATCAAGCTGCGCAGGATCAATACCGGCCTCCGCAGCCAGCTGCTGGAGATCGTCCGGGTTGAATTCGTCGCCTACCCCGATCTCTTTCAGCAAGCCGTTGGCCAGCTGAACCAGCACAACGTAGACCCGGTGATCCCCCTGATAGTGAAGCTGCTGGTGCATACCGGCTGCTTTGACAACCGCGCCCGGCAGTTCCCACAGCTTGTGCAGGATGCCGCCGATCACGCCGTGGCCCACAGTCAGCAGTTGCTGACTGTCGTGGTTGCCAAAAACCTGATCTTCGAGGGCCCGCATGCTGGCCTCGGGGTTTGCTTCCCGAAGGCGGTTCAGTTCAGCAAACTCGGCCGGGAACAGATGCCCCACCAGCAGCAAGCCGAAGTTATGCAGCAGGCCACACAGGTAGGCAAGACCGGGATCGGCATCACAATGGGGCGCCATGCGCTGGGTCAGAAACGCAGTATACAGTGAGTGGCGCCAGAACTGATCCATACCGAGTACTCCCTGGCGGGGAATATCAAAGGCCCTGACTGAGGCAATACCAACGGCGATATGGGCAACCCGGTCGAATCCCAGCACCCGGGTGACCGCTTCGTGCACGGATTCCACCTGCCCAGGGTAGTTAAAAAGGGCAGAACGGGCATAACGGATAACCTGCGCAGTAAGGCTCGGATCAAATTCGATAAGTTCAGCCAGCTCCCTGACCGAGGCGTCCGAATCACCGGTCAGACGAAGAATCCGCAGAGCGAGGGCTGGCATCGGCGGCAACCGATACAGCTTCTGCAGTTTCTCGGCGATTTCCTCAAGGGTAATACCACTGGCAGGCTGGTGGCCGCCCTGACGCAGGGTAACAGTGCCGCGGTCGCAGCCGGCCATACCGAGACGGAAGTTACGGCCACTCAGAACCATAAGCGCACCGGCACCACCGCAGGCCATGATCAGTGCATTCTCTTCCAGTAACGCCTGTTCCACCAGTACCGGTACGCCGTAGGCGGCACCGAACGGTGGCACGAACCCCGGCAGGCAATCCGCAAACAGGCGGTTGGTCTGTGCGGCGGTCAGGGGCTGAAACCGGCGCCCGGTATGGCGCTCGATGGCGTCAGCGTCCGGCGAACTGTCATAGGGGTGAACCACCAGGATGACCCCCTTGAGGTCGATCATTGCAGTGCAGCGGATTACGCTGCCCACGGCACCGCCACGGGCCATAACTGCGGAATCAAAGCTGCTACCCGCCTGGTTGGTCACCGGCAGCAGGTCATAGCTTACACCCTTGCGGTTCAGGAACTGCTCCACTTTGGCGGCCAGTGCCACAGACTGCTCCTTGATCGTCATCGTACTTGGTGGTGTTCAGTTGCAACGCGAATGTTACCGCAAATCAGGCACACAGATTACCACAGCAGCACAACTTGTGGAGCCTGCGACCCGGCCCAGGCATCCGGATCGTGCGCCATTCGACGCTTTTGCGGACACCCCCGCCAACCTCAGCCCGGCTCACCCGGTGTTGCGCATGCCAGCGGCAATACCTGCCATAGTCACCTTGAGGGCCTGTTCCAGCAGTTCCGGTACGGGCACGACTTCGGCATCAGCGCCTTCGACACTGATATTGGCCTCCGCCTCCCGGTCACGTCGCAGCAGTTCCGCCTGCAGATAATGCAACGGATCGGTGTAGGGGCTCCTTACTTTCATGGATTGGGCAAAAACCGGTTCGTCTTCCAGCAACACTTGCTGGTTCTTTAGTGCCTTGACCTGTTCTATACATTCGCTCAGGCGCTCTCTGAGAGAGGCGCCCAGATGTTGCAGGCCCGGTTCCACCAGGGTCTGGTCGTAATAGCTGGCAATCCGCAGATCGGCCTTGGCCAGCACCATCTCCAACATATCGATGTACGTGCGGAAAAATGGCCAGTTCTGCCTCATGTCCTGCAGCACGGGCATTTTCCCGGCTTTTTCTGCGTCGGCCAGTGCCACATCGCTACCCAGCCAGCTGGGCAACATCAGGCGCATCTGGGTCCAGGCAAAAATCCACGGAATGGCACGCAGGCTTTCCACGCCACCGCTGGCCTTGCGCTTGGCCGGACGGCTGCCCAAAGCCAGCTTGCCAAGCGCCTGTTCCGGTGTGGCCTGGCGGAAATAGGGCACAAAGTCCGGACTCTCCCGCACCACATCACGATAAGCCTTGAGTGAACGCTCGGTGAGCCAGTCCATGACCGCCCGCCATTCCGGATCCGGGGCCGGTGGCGGGGCCAGGGTCGCCTCCACCACTGCCGTGGTGTAAAGCGTCAGACTCTGTTCCGCCAGTCGTGGCAGACCAAACTTGAAGCGGATCATTTCACCCTGTTCGGTAATCCGGAAGCTGCCGTTCACCGATCCCGGGGGTTGCGACAGAATCGCCCGGTTGGCCGGGCCGCCGCCGCGACCAACGGTGCCACCGCGGCCGTGAAACAACGTCAGGTGCACCCCGAAGCGGCTGGCAACCTCGGTCAGCTGTTCCTGAGCCTGATACTGGGCCCAGGCTGCCATCATCTGGCCGGCGTCCTTGGAGGAATCGGAATAGCCGATCATCACTTCCTGCTGGTCTCCGCAATACTGGCGGTACCAGTCCACCTTATAGAGCGCTTCCATGCTGGCCGGCGCACCCCGCAGGTCATCCAGGGTTTCAAACAGCGGCACGATCCGTAACGGGTATTTCATGCCGGCTTCCCGCAGCAGCAGGATCACGCTGAGCACATCCGACGGTTTGCTGGCCATGGAAATGACATAGGAACCCAGGGCTTCGGGCGTCTGCCCAGCCACTACTTCGCAGGTAGCCAGCACTTCCCGAACCGGCTCCGAAGGTTGCCAGTCCCGTGGCACCAATGGCCGCCGACCCTGCAACTCCCGCAACAGAAAGTCCTGACGCCGGGCTTCAGGCCACTCCAGATAATTCCCTTCGCCGAGGTAGTCCACCATTTCTGCCACGGCTTCGGCATGGCGACTTGCCTCCTGGCGGATATCCAGCCGGATCAGCGGCAGGCCAAAGGTGTGGGCCCGCCGTATGGTATCCAGCAGCGGGCCGTTGGCGATGGTCTCGAGGCCACAGTCGATCAGCGATCGATAACACAACTCGAGAGGCCCGGTCAGGTCCTCATTCTCAAAAAGGATGCCCTTGTTATCCGCAGGCTCGTCATTGATCATGGCTTCCGCCCAGTCACGGGTCCGGATCAGCGCCTCACGCAGGCGGCCCAGAATTTCCCGGTAGGGCTCCCGGCACTCGCCGGCTTCGGCCCTCAACTCATCGCTCGCCTGCCACATGGACAGCTCCGAGCGCAGAGCCTGCACATCGCGCAGGTAAAGATCTGCTGCCATCCAGCGGCCCAGCAGAAAGACCGAGCGGGTTACCTTGTGGGTCACGTTCGGATTACCGTCCCGGTCACCACCCATCCAGGAGGCAATCCGTATCGGTGTGGCTGCCAGTGGCAGTCCGTCACCGGTCGCCCCGGTCAGGGCATGGTCCAGACCTCGGAGAAACCGTGGCAGTGCCTGCCACAGGCTGTTTTCGATGACCGCAAAGCCCCACTTCGCCTCGTCCACGGCGGTCGGTCGCTCATGGCGTATTTCGTCGGTGTGCCAGGCCTCTGCCACCAGTTGCCGCAACCGGTCCATGATCTCATCCCGCTCTGGCGGTAACAGGTCGTCATGATCCAGACCGGCGAGGCAGCCGGATATCTCATCGTATTTCATGATCAGGGTCCGTCGCGCCACTTCCGTAGGGTGCGCCGTCAGCACGAACTCGATCCGTAAATCGGAAACCTTGCGATGAATCTCTTGCGGAGCCACGCCAGCGGATTTCAACCGTTCGAAAACATCCGCCAGTGACTCCACCATCAGGTCCGACTCGTGGTCCCGTTTGCGGCGTACACCGTGGTACTGCTCCGCCAGATTGGCCAGATTGAGAAACTGATTGAAAGCCCGGGTGACCGGCAGCATCTGATCGTCCCGCAAATTGCTCAGCAAACTGACCAGGCGCTGGCCGGAGCCACTTTCCTGGCGCCGGTCTGCCTTGGCCGCCGCGCGGATTTCCTCGATCAGCTGATAGATCTCTTCGCCTGGATACTGCCGGATGTTTTCACCGAGCAGCTCGCCGAGCAGGCGGACGTTTTCTCTCAGTTCCGGGTGAAGTTCTGCCACAGTTGAATCCTTGTTCAGTTGACGAATACCCTAGGGTGTTAGAATACTAATAAACACCTCACGTCTCATCCGCAAGGATGTTTTGACTCAAGCGCAAGGAGATACCATGAAAGTGACTGACCTTCCGGGCCACTGGGAGAAGGCGAAGACAACGCAGGACCGGACTCATGATTACAATCTGAGGTTACCGCTGGAAGATGCTGCCCGGATTGCGGCTCTGGCAGAGCTCTACCCGGACCGTACCGAGGCGGATATCCTGAATGACATGATCGCA
>NZ_CAXBDN010000273.1:0-5687 GCF_963974375.1 uncultured Marinobacter sp. | reverse complement strand
TGGTCGGGGTAGAGAGATTCGAACTCCCGACATCCTGCTCCCAAAGCAGGCGCGCTACCAGACTGCGCTATACCCCGAAACCTGAACAACTCTTGCCGTAGCAAAGTTGGCGCGCATATTACCCACGCAGGACCCCGCCGTCAACTCACCATTACGAAAATTACCACCATCACAGGGAATTGGCCTCGGACCACGGACATGAGAGAATGCCGCATCTCTTACCAACCTGCTTTAAAAGACCCTATCATGACCGCAGAACTGATCAACGGAAAAGTGATTGCCGCGGGCATTCGCCAGCTGGTGGCCACCGGCGTCGAAAGCCGCCGCCAACAGGGATTGAGAGCGCCGGGACTGGCCGTTGTTCTGGTGGGATCGGACCCTGCCTCCCGTGTCTATGTCACCAACAAGCGCAAGGCCTGCGACGAGGCGGGCATTCACTCCCTGTCCTACGACCTGCCGGAAGAGACCAGCCAGGAGGCCCTTGAAGCCCTGATCGACGAGCTCAATGACAATCCGGCCGTCGACGGCATTCTGGTGCAACTGCCACTGCCGGCGCACCTTGATGCCGACCCGCTGCTGACCCGCATAAGACCCGACAAGGATGTAGACGGCTTCCACCCCTACAACATCGGGCGCCTGATGCAGCGCAAGCCCGCCCTGAGGCCCTGCACACCCCGCGGCATCATTACCCTGCTGGACCATATTGGTACTCCTTACAAAGGCCAGCACGCGGTGATTGTGGGCGCCTCCAACATTGTCGGCCGCCCCATGTCCATGGAGCTTTTGCTCAAAGGCGCCACTACCACGGTGACCCATCGCTTTACCAGGGATCTGGCGGGCTTCGTGGGCAGCGCGGATATTCTGATTGCCGCTGCCGGCAAACCGGGTCTGGTTAAAGGCGAATGGATCAAACCCGGGGCCACCGTTATCGACGTGGGCATCAACCGCATGGAAGACGGCAAACTGCGAGGGGATGTGGAATTCGACGCAGCCGCTGAGCGCGCGGCCTGGATCACCCCGGTTCCCGGTGGTGTAGGCCCGATGACCATTGCCACCCTGCTGCAGAACACCCTGTATGCCGCCAATGTGTTGCACAAAGACCAATAACGGGTCCTGAGTCAGCCATAAACACCCACAAAAAACCCCGCA
Organism: uncultured Marinobacter sp.; assembly: GCF_963974375.1. GTDB lineage: Bacteria > Pseudomonadota > Gammaproteobacteria > Pseudomonadales > Oleiphilaceae > Marinobacter. The sequence continues at coordinate 4,538 of NZ_CAXBDN010000273.1, read as the reverse complement.
TCATGCGGGGTTTTTTGTGTCTTAAAGCCGCTGCCGTTACTGGGCGGCCTTGGCCTTCAGGCGGTAGGCGTGCAGCAGCGGCTCGGTGTAGCCATTCGGCTGCTCACGGCCCTTCAGCACCAGATCCATGGCAGCCTGGAAGGCGATACCATCGAAACCGGGCGCCATGTTGTTGTACAGCGGGTCACCGGCATTCTGCCGATCGACCACAGCGGCCATGCGCTTCATGGTTTCAACAATCTGCGCTTCCGTGCAGATGCCATGGTACAACCAGTTGGCCAGCAGCTGAGAGGCAATCCGCAAGGTGGCACGGTCTTCCATCAGGCCGATATCGTTGATATCAGGCACCTTGGAGCAACCTACGCCCTGATCGATCCAGCGCACGACATAACCCAGGATACCCTGAGCGTTGTTGTCCAGTTCTTCCTGGATCTCCTGAGCGGACAGTGCAGACGGATCGTCCATGACCGGTACGGTCAGGATATCGTCGACATTGGCCCGGGTACGGCTCTCAAGCTGCTTCTGGACGTCCGCCACATTCACCTGATGGTAATGGGTAGCGTGCAGGGTTGCTGCGGTGGGCGATGGAACCCACGCAGTATTGGCACCTGATTTCGGGTGGCCGATTTTCTGCTCCAGCATGCCAGCCATCAGGTCCGGCATCGCCCACATACCTTTACCGATCTGGGCAACTCCGGAGAATCCGGTTTCCAGGCCGATATCCACGTTCCACTGCTCATAGGCAGCAATCCAGGTGGCCTGCTTCATGGCACCCTTGCGGATAAACGGACCCAGTTCCATGGATGTGTGGATTTCGTCGCCGGTACGGTCGAGGAAGCCGGTGTTGATAAACACCGCGCGATCCCGGGCCGCATGGATACAGGCTTTGAGGTTGACGGTGGTGCGACGCTCTTCATCCATGATGCCCACTTTCAGGGTAAAGCGGGGCAAGCCAAGAGCATCCTCGACACGACCGAAGAATTCATTGGTGAATGCCACTTCCTCCGGACCGTGCATCTTCGGCTTCACGATGTACACGGACCCGGTGGTGGAGTTCTGGTACTGACCATCACCTTTGAGATCATGGATGGCAATCAGGGAGGTCAGCATGCCGTCCATCAGACCTTCCGGAATTTCCAGGCCATCACTCAGCAGAATCGCGGGGTTGGTCATCAGATGACCCACATTACGGACGAACATCAGGCTGCGACCCTTGAGCTTCAGCTCACCACCGCCCGGCTTGCTGTAGACACGGTCGGCGTGCATCTCGCGGGTAACCTGCTCGCCACCCTTGGCGAAGGTTTCCCGCAGGTCCCCTTTCATCAGGCCCAGCCAGTTGCTGTAGGCCAGGGTTTTGTCGTCCGCATCGACGGCCGCTACTGAATCTTCGCAATCCATAATGGTGGTCAGCGCAGACTCCATCAGCACGTCCTTGACGTGGGCGCCGTCGTCCTGACCAATGGGGTGACTGGCATCAATCTGGATTTCGAAGTGCATGCCATTCTTCACCAGCAGAACACCAGTGGGCGCCTCAGGGGCACCGGTATAGCCAACAAAACCGGCTTCATCTTTCAGACCGGTGGTGTCGCCGCTCTGCAGCCTGACCACCAGTTTGCCGCCTTCTACCAGATACTCTGCTGCATCCTTGTGGCTGCCAGCGGCCAGCGGTGCCGAGTTGTCCAGCAGGTTGCGGGCGAATTCGATGACCTTCGCACCACGCACCGGGTTGTAGCCGGGCCCCTTCTGGGCACCGCCTTCCTCGGAGATCGCGTCGGTGCCATACAGAGCGTCGTAAAGACTGCCCCAGCGGGCATTGGCCGCGTTCAGGGCAAAACGACCATTCATCACCGGCACCACCAGCTGCGGGCCAGCCATGGTGGCAATTTCAGGGTCAACATTCGAGGTGGCGATGCGGAAGTCTGCCGGCTCGTCCACCAGATAACCGATTTCTTTCAGGAACGCCTTGTACTCGGCCATGTCCAGCGGCTTGCCCTTATGGTCACGGTTCCAGCTGTCCATCTTTTCCTGGATCGCATCACGCCTGGCAAGCAGTTCCCGGTTACGGGGAGCCAGCTCGTGGACAATCTTGTCAAATTCCGCCCAGAATTTGTCAGCATCAACGCCGGTTCCCGGAATCGCTTCGTTATTTACGAAATCGAACAGGTTCTTGGCGACCTGCAGGCCACCCACTTGCACGCGTTCTGTCATCGTTATCTGCCTCAATGTTGACTGTATTCTGCCTGACACCCCAGCCTGGCCAGTAAAGGCCACAACCGGGGCGATATGATCAGATCTTGATCATTGGTGATTCAAGGCGCGATAGTTTACGCCATATTTTCGCTAAATTCACACTTGGCCCCGACGCCAGCTGGTGCCCTCACGGGTATCATCAAGGATGATGCCTTTTTCCAGCAATTCGTCGCGAATGCGGTCACCTTCTGCGAAGTTCTTCGCCTTTCGGGCGTTGGCCCTTGCCTCGATCAGCGCTTCAATTTCTTCAGCGCCAAGCTCGCCGGGCGCTCCCGCCTGGAAGAATGCCTCCGGATCCTGCTGCAGCAAACCAAGAATACCGCCCAGCCGGACCAGAACGGCAGCCAGGTCACAGGCCTCCTGCTCACGGTGGTCGCGGCGGGCCTGATTGATGTCTCCGGCGACGGCATGCAGCACACTGATGGCACCGGCGGTATTGAAATCGTCGTCCATGACCGCGTGGAACTGACGGTCAAAATCGGTTTCCGGTGCCGCTTTCGAGGGCGTCAGCCCCCGCAGCGCGTGATACAGACGTTCCAGCGTCCGCCCGGCTTCGGCCAGATTCTCCTCAGAATAGTCCACCTGGCTGCGGTAGTGGCTGGACACCAGAAAGTAGCGCACCACTTCCGCCGGATACTTGTCGAAAATCTCGCGAATCGTGAAAAAGTTACCCAGGGATTTGGACATCTTTTCCTTGTTCACGCGAATGGCGCCGGCGTGCATCCAGGTATTCACGAAGTGATGGCCGGTGGCGCACTCGGACTGGGCAATTTCGTTCTCGTGATGGGGAAACAGCAGGTCCGGGCCGCCACCATGAATATCAAAGGTATCACCCAGGCAACGGCTGGCCATGGCAGAACATTCGATATGCCAGCCCGGGCGACCATCACCCCAGGGCGATGGCCAGCTGGCCTCGCCGGGCTTCGCAGCTTTCCAGAGCACGAAGTCCGCCGGACTGCGCTTGGCCTCCTGCACGTCTACCCGGGCGCCCGCCAGCAGATCCTCCAGTTTTTTCTTGCTGAGCTTGCCGTAGCCATCGAAACTTGCCACGGAAAAGTAGACGTCACCATTATCTGCGGCGTAGGCATGATCCTTACGGATCAACAGCTGGATCATGGCGATCATGTCGTCAATGAACGCGGTCGCCCGTGGCTCTTCCGTGGGTGCCAGCACCCCCAGCCGACGCTCATCCTCGTGCATCGCATCGATCATGCGGTCGGTCAGCTCGGTAAAGGGTTCACCATTTTCCTCTGCCCGCCGCAGGATCTTGTCGTCGATGTCGGTAATGTTGCGAACATACTGCACCTCGTAACCGCGGTGGCGCAGGTACCGGGTCACCACATCAAACGCCACCAGCACCCGGGCGTGACCCAGATGGCAGTAATCGTAGACCGTCATACCACAGACGTACATGCGAACCTTGCCCGACTGAATGGGGGTAAAGTCTTCCTTGCGCTGGCTCAGGGTGTTGTAGATTCGGATCACAATGCACTCACTGTCTGTCTGGGTTTACGTTATTTCCGGAACCTGACCTGCGGTCTTCCGGAGCGCTCAGTTGCTGCCTCGGGGCCAGGAGTCCCGCAGGGTTACCGTGCGGTTGAACACCAGGCGACCGCTCTCTGACGCCTGTTCGTCAAAAAAGAAGTAACCTTCCCTCTCGAACTGATAAGGCAGGTCGGCCCGGGGCTGACCAAGACTCATTTCGGCTCTCACCTTTTCCAGACGTACCAGGGATTCCGGATTCAGGTGATCGGTAAAATTCACATCCTTGTCGCTGTCAGGGTTTTCGTGCAGGAACAGCCGGTCGTACTGGTTGATGTCGGCTTCGACGCTGTTGGTGGCCGACACCCAGTGAATCACGCCATTGGGCTTGTAGCCTTCAGGGTTCACGCCCAGGGTCGCCGGATCGTACTCGCAGCGCAGTTCAATAATATTGCCCTCGCTGTCACGGATCACTTCCCTGCAGGTAATCACGTAACCGCCGCGCAGACGGACCGCCTGATCAGGCGCCAGCCGCTTCCACTTGCGGGGCGGCTCCTGCGCGAAATCCTCCCGGTCGATGTACAGTTCGGCGGTCCAGGGTACCTGGCGGGTTCCCATGTCCGGGTTTTGTGGATGAACCGGCAGCTCCAGCGTCTCCTCACGGTCTTGCGGGTAATTGGTCAGCGTCACTTTTAACGGGTGCATCACGCACATGGCCCGAGGTGCCCGCTCGTTCAGGTCCTCGCGGATGGCGTGCTCCAGCATACCCACATCCACGGTACCACCGGATTTGTTGATGCCGATCA
>NZ_CAXBDN010000272.1:0-5720 GCF_963974375.1 uncultured Marinobacter sp. | reverse complement strand
CGCCTCCAGATCGGCACCCGCCAGTCCGGCGACGATATCAGGCGGCATCCGGTACATCAGCGCGTGATAGGCAAAATCCGCCAGCGGATGACCCAGGGTCGACAGCTCCCAGTCCAGTACCGCCACCACACGGGGCTCGGTGGGATGGAAGATCATGTTGTCACAGCGATAATCGCCGTGGACCACACAGACTTCATCGCCGCCGGGAATGTTGTCCGGCAGCCAGGCCACCAGGGCATCCATGTTGGGGTCCCGGCCGGCGTCGGTGTCCTCCAGATACTGCTTCGACCAGCGCGCAATCTGGCGCTCGAAGTAATTGCCGGCGCGGCCGTAATCTTCCAGGCCGGCGGCAACCGGATCGATACTGTGAAGCTGTGCCAGGGTGGCGTTCATGGCGTCAAAATAGTCCGCCCGCTGGTCTACCCCCGGGAAGGTGGCGTCCCAGAAGATGCGGCCTTCAACCCGCCTCATGATATAGAACTCGGTACCTACGACCGACTCGTCGGTGCTGGCACCGACCACTTCCGGTACCGCCAGACCCTGTCCGAACAGAGCCTTCTGAACCATCGCCTCGCGGCCTACGTCATGGGCGCCTTTCAGGAGCTTGCCCGATGGCTTGCGCCGCAGAATATAGCTGCCGGACGGCGAATCAAGCCGGTACGTAGGAATGGACTGGCCACCCTGAATATGGATGACTTCCAGCGGCCCCTGGAAGTCCCGCACATTGGCTTTCATCCAGGCTTCCAGAACTGAAACCTCGAACGTGAGCGGAATACCGCTGGCGACTGCGCCAGCTTCGACGACCGGATCCTGCGTGCTCATGATTGCTCCCGCTCCCAGTTACGCTTGATTTTCTTGGCCAGGGACCACTTGTGAACCTCTGTCGGGCCATCGTAGACGCGGAATGCCCGCACTTCACGGAACACCTGCTCGACAATCGAGTCTTCAGTCAGGCCGTTGCCACCCATCACCTGCACACAACGGTCAGCGATACGCATCAGGGCTTCACTCACGCCTACCTTGGCCATGGAACTCTCGACGTTACCATTGCCACCCGCATCCAGCACGCTGGCGCACCAGTCAATCATCAGCTGGGCCTGGCGGATATCGATCATATTCTCCGCCAGCATGAAGCCTACGCCTTCATGGTCGATCAGCGGTTTGCCGAAGGCCTGCCGGCGGTTGACGTAATTGGTGGCAATTTCATTGGAACGGATGCAGGCACCAAGCCAGCGCATGCAGTGGGACAGACGAGCCGGGGCCAGACGCACCTGGGCGTAGCGGAAACCGTCGCCGGCGGCGCCCAGCATCTGCTGCTCGGGCACCCGCAGATTGCGGATGGTCAGGGTAGCGTGGCCACCGGGCATGGAGCTGTCGATGGTATTGGGAACTCGGTCAATAGTGATGGCCGGATCCGGCAGGTCAACCAGGAACATGCTGGCACCCTCCGGCGCCTTGGCCATGATGATGCCGACGCCGGCGCCCTGCGCACCGGTAATGAATGCCTTCCGGCCATTGATAACCCAGTGGTCGCCATCTTTATGGCATTCCGTCATCAACATGGAAGGGTCTGAGCCCGCGCCGCCTTCCTGAGCCGGCTCGGTCATGAAGAAAGCCGAACGCATCTTTCCTTCCACAATGGGTGTCAGGAATTTCTCCTTGATCAGCGGGCTGCCCATCTTGCCCAGCAGGAACATGTTGCCCTCATCCGGCGCCGCCGTGTTACAGGCCAACGGGCCCAGTGGCGACAGACCACTCTTGATCAGCACCATTGCGGTACCACGCTGACTGAGATGACCGCCATCCGGGAAGATATGGGGGGTCAGAACGCCCGCTTTCCGCGCCTTTTCACGCATCTCCATGGTGAGTTCATCGGTCGGGCAGCCGTGGTGATCCCGTCTCGGATCACGCTCATAAGGCACAATCTCTTCACGTACAAAACGCTCGACCCGTTCTGCGATCTCTGCTGCTCTTGCCTGATCGGGGAAAACGTTCTCACCGACCGGACCCATGTTGTCGTTGTTCATCTGTGGAGCTCCGTTGCTGCGTGCGGGGTCGCTGCCAAAACTGGACAGCCTGACTTTGCGTTCAGTTTGTGATCTGCTGTGCTTGCGATCTACTGTGTCGAATATTGTATACTGACGAGTATACTAAAAACACACTCAAAAGCTGTCAATAACAGCTAACCATCCGCACGGGTACAAACAGGCTATGACACAAACCTCTCCCTTTCGGAACCGGGAACAGAAGCAGCAGGAGCGCGAGGCCAAACGTCAGGCGGTTCTGCGTGCGGCTGTGCGGATATTCAATGAGCGCGGCTTCCACGGTACCTCACTGGACGACGTTGCGCACAGCCTCGGGGTTTCCAAACCGACCATCTATCACTACCTCGGCAACAAGGAACAGGTGCTGCTGCACTGTGTTACCCGGGGTCTGGATCAACTGATGGAAGCAGCCGGGGAGGCCCGCCTGGAGTCCGGTCTTGGCATCGACAGATTGCGGATGTTCCTGCGGCGGTATGCCGAGATCAACATGGATGACTTTGGCCGTTGTGTCATCCTGACTGCAGAGGAATCCCTGTCAGCAGAGGGTCGTCAGGAGTTTCGTTTACTGAAACGCCGCGTCAACGATGCCCTGCAGGATATGATAGAGAAAGCCATTGCCGACGGCTCGATGATCGCCTGTAATCCACGCTTGCTGTCATATACAGTGGCCGGCGCCCTGAACTCGCCGGCCCGCTGGTTCTCGACTGATGGACCCAGCACCGCCACGCAGATAGCCAGCGAGATGGTGGACCTGCTGACCTTCGGATTTGCGCCGCGCTGAGCAAAAGGGGAACCAGATCCGCTTCCCGGCTTCCACGAAACAACCATCATCCGGGAACGCGCCGGCATGGAGATCATTGTGAACAAGCGCAGCCTGAATCTGTTGACCGGTGCCCTGATGGCATCTGCCATGGCCCTCGCACCAGCGAGTTACGCCCAGAAGTCCCTGAATTACGCCCATGCCTATCCGTCCGGCTCGATACCGGATATTGCGGCCCACACCTACGCCGAGCACGTCAGGGAATTCTCCAACGGTGAACTGGCAATGCGGGTGTTCGCCGGCTCCCTGCTCAGTAGTGCTGAAATGTCGGATGGTATCCGCGATGGGCTGGCAGACAATGGCAGGGTCCTGACCGCCTACTTCCCCTCGCTTTACCCTCACAGCAACATGATTAACGAAAGCTCGATGTTGCTGCACCTGCTGGACCAGGCTGAACTGGCCAACGGGCGTGATGCACTGGCGTTCGAGGGTGCCATGTCCGAATTCGTGTTTTTTGAATGTCCGGAGTGCAACCAGGAGTATGCCGACCAGAATCAGGTCTACACCGGCAACTCGGCCAGTTCCCGCTACATCCTGTTGTGCAGCCGCGAAGTTACCGAGTTGGCCCATATGAACGGATTACGATTCCGGGTTGGCGGAGCCCACTGGGCACGCTGGGTTCAATCCTTTGGCGGCACCTCGGTATCCCTCACGGTCGGTGAGCTGCCCGAGGCGATGGATCAGGGCGTCATTGACTGTACCGCCTCTTCCGCACCGGAACTGGTCAACATGGGCATGATCGACACCGTCACCGACATCACCCTGGATGTCCCCGGGGGACTGTATGCCGGCGCCAGCGGGGCCAGCACCAACCAGCAAGTCTGGCGCTCCCTGACTTCCGAACAGCGCCGGGCATTGCTTAAAGCAGGTGCCTATTACTCGGCAGATGTGCCCTACCAGTCGGTGGTTCGTGAACAGGACACCCTCGACCAGGCCCGGGCCGCCGGCATTCGTGTCCACTCGGCATCACCGGAGATGCTGAACGCAACCCGGGAATTCGTGAAAAAAGATCTTGTGCACAACATCGACTTCTACGCTTCGCGGTACAAGGTCAGCCGGGGCGAGGAAATGATGGGTGATTTCCGGGCGCTGCTGGAGAAGTGGATCGTGCTGGTTCAGGATATAAACAGCAGCGAAGAGCTGGGACAGCTTTACTGGGATGAGATCTACTCAAAAGTTGATGTAAACAGCCACGGCTTGTAGCACACCCAGTCCGGGCACTGACTTCTAAATCCAACCACCAAAGGTCAGAATGGGGCGTGCCGCTGCGCCCTACACAAGACGCAGCAAACTCCTACAACCACAACGACCGGAGTACACGTATGTTTGAAAATCTGTTTTCCCTTGAAGGCCGTACGGCCCTCGTGACAGGCGGTTCCCGCGGTATCGGCAAGATGATCGCCGCCGGCTTCATTGCCCAGGGTGCCAAAGTGTATATTTCGTCCCGCAAGGCGGATCAGTGCGATGCGGCGGCGGAGGAACTGTCTCAGGGCAATGGCCGCTGTATTTCACTACCCCAGGACCTGTCCACCGTGGCAGGTTGCCAGGAACTGACTGAAAAGCTCAAAGCCCTGGAGCCCCATCTGGACATTCTGGTGAACAATGCCGGTGCGGCCTGGAGTGCGGATTTTGACGAGTTTCCCGAGCATGGCTGGGACAAGGTGATGGACCTGAATCTGAAATCACCCTTCTTCCTGACCCAGGCCCTGCATGGCCTGCTAAAAGCTGGTGCCTCTGACGCCCGGCCGGCCAAGGTGATCAATATTGCATCCATTGACGGCATCAGCCTTAACCCTCTGGAAACCTATTCCTACCACGCCTCCAAGTCTGCCCTGATCTACCTGACCCGCCGCCTCGCAGCGCGCCTGGTACAGGATCGCATTGTGGTGACAGGCATTGCGCCGGGGCCCTTCCCTTCCGAGATGAACCGGGCTGCACGGGATCAGGCAGACGCGGTCGCCAACAGAACACCTCTTGGACGAGTAGGTAATGATGAGGATATGGCGGGTGCCGCTATTTATCTGGCATCCCGGGCAGGCGATTACGTTGTGGGTGATACCATTGCGGTTGATGGCGGCCATGCCTATGCAAAACTGTCATCAGGCGGGCCGTCCTGACTGGCTCGGAAAACAAACCGACTATCTCATCATGGTCTTGCGGGTTTACTCTCCATCCCACGTAACCGCACAGAAGGAGGGTGATCAGCGACAGCCACCCCGGGCTGAGAGGCCCGGGGTGGCTGATCACAAGGTTACATACCGTAGCTATTCACATCGATTTTCGAGAAGATCTCGTCCCAGTAAAGCGCAACCAACTGTTCCCGGGTGTGGACATCGCTGACCCGATCCATCCATTCGGCCAGCACTTCGGTAAACGCCGCAGACATTTCTTCGGCATTCTCAATGCCGTAGCGCTCGGCGTAGCGCTGTGGGATGGTTGCAAGATCGGCTTTCTGGAAGGCTCGGGTTTCAGCCTGGAACGAGGCCTCCGGCTCATGCATGGTGATCTCATTCGACCGTTCGGCCAACTGACGCAGGGCTTCTTCGTGCTCCTCGTGGTATTGCATGGCCAGTTCTGCATTGATCACTGCAGCCCCGTACAACACGGACTTGCGCTCCTCCTCTGACAGGCTGCGCCAGGCGTCAGTGTTAATATTGGTGCCAACACCACCGAATGTACTGCCCGGGACGCCCATGGTGATATCGCTGACAATATCGATGAACTTGAAGTTGATCAGGTCCGGCAGATTATGAGCGGTACAATCCACCACACCCTGGTTCAACGCCTCGTAGGTTTCGTTTACCGGAATGGACACCGGTGACCCGCCAAATTCCGTTACCCACCGTGACCACTGG
>NZ_CAXBDN010000271.1:0-5765 GCF_963974375.1 uncultured Marinobacter sp. | reverse complement strand
CCAATGGTGCCCACGTTGACGTGCGGCTTGTTACGCTCAAATTTTGCTTTAGACACGGTTACACCTCTTCCTGTTACTTAAGTCCGGGAATCAACCCTTTTTAATGATTGCTTCGGCAATGTTCGAAGGAGCTTCCATATAGCGAGAGAATTCCATCGCATAGGACGCCCGACCCTGAGTTGCTGAACGCAGGTCAGTGGCGTAACCGAACATCTCCGACAACGGAACCTCTGCACGCACGATCTTGCCTGCAACACCATCATCCATACCCTGAATCAGGCCACGGCGACGGTTAAGGTCACCAACGACATCACCCATGTAATCTTCAGGTGTAACAACCTCAACCTTCATGATGGGCTCAAGCAGCGCAGGGCTGGCTTCAAGCGCACCTTTTTTCATCGCCATGGAGCCGGCGATCTTGAAGGCCATCTCGTTGGAGTCGACTTCGTGGTAAGAACCATCATACAGCGTGGCCTTGATACCCAGCAGCGGATAGCCGGCAATACAGCCGTTCTGCATCTGCTCTTCGATACCTGCCTGAACCGCCGGGATGTATTCCTTGGGAACCACACCACCAACAACCTCATTCACAAAGATGAAGTTTTCAGAGTCATCATCAAGGGGCAGCGGCTCGATCTTCACGCGTACGTGACCGAACTGACCACGACCACCGGACTGACGAACAAACTTGCCTTCAACGTCAACGGCTTTGCGGATGCATTCGCGATAGGCCACCTGAGGCTTACCAATATTGGCCTCTACCTTGAACTCGCGACGCATACGGTCAACCAGGATGTCCAGATGCAGTTCGCCCATACCGGAAATAATGGTCTGACCGGATTCTTCGTCAGTGCGTACACGGAAGGAAGGATCTTCCTGAGCAAGCTTGCCCAGTGCAACACCCATCTTTTCCTGGTCAGCCTTTGACTTCGGCTCTACCGCCACCGAGATAACCGGCTCGGGGAATTCCATACGCTCAAGAACGATCTTGTGGTTCTCGTCGCACAGGGTGTCACCCGTGGTCACGTTTTTCAGACCAATCGCGGCAGCGATGTCACCGGCAAGAACTTCTTTGATCTCTTCACGGTCATTGGCGTGCATCTGAACCATACGGCCCACACGCTCTTTCTTCTGCTTCACCGAGTTGTAGACGGCATTCCCGGACTCAAGCGTACCGGAATAAACCCGGAAGAAGGTCAGAGTACCGACAAACGGATCGGTTGCAATCTTGAACGCGAGCGCAGCAAAAGGCGCCTTGTCGTCAACCGGACGAGTTTCTTCAGAACCATCCTCATCGATTTCGCCGCGAATTGCCTTGACTTCATCCGGTGCCGGAAGGAATTCAATAACAGCGTCCAGTACCGCCTGAACACCCTTGTTCTTGAACGCAGAACCACAGGTTGCCAAGACAATCTCGTTGGCGATCGTACGATCACGCAGCCCTTTCTTGATCTCCTCATAGCTAAGCTCCTCACCCTCGAGGTACTTCTCCATGAACTCTTCATTGGCCTCAGCAGCAGCTTCGATCATCTTTTCGCGGTAGGTATTGGCCTCTTCAACCATGTTTTCCGGGATATCCCGAAGCTCATAGGTCATACCCTGATCGGCTTCATTCCAGTAGATCGCTTTCATCCGAAGCAGATCAACGATGCCTTCGAACTCATCCTCAGCGCCAATTGGCAGCTGAATGGGTACCGGAATAGCACCAAGACGCTTTTCAATCTGGTCAACCACGCGCAGGAAGTTGGCACCGGCACGGTCCATCTTGTTGACGAACACCATGCGGGGAACTTCATACTTGTTCGCCTGACGCCAGACTGTCTCGGACTGCGGCTCAACACCGGAGGACCCGCAGAACACAACAACGGCACCGTCAAGCACACGCAAAGACCGCTCAACTTCGATAGTGAAGTCTACGTGGCCCGGGGTATCAATGATGTTGATACGGTGCTCGTCGTACTGCTTGTCCATACCACTCCAGAAGGTAGTAACAGCGGCGGAGGTAATGGTAATGCCCCGCTCCTGCTCCTGCTCCATCCAGTCAGTGGTAGACGCGCCATCATGGGTCTCGCCCATTTTATGACTGCGGCCAGTGTAGTAGAGAATTCTTTCTGTGGTCGTGGTTTTACCCGCGTCCACATGCGCACAGATACCAATGTTTCTGTAACGTTTAATCGGAGTCTTACGTGCCACTGTATAAACCTCGGCTTATTAGAAACGGAAGTGAGAGAACGCCTTGTTGGCTTCAGCCATGCGGTGAACGTCTTCGCGCTTCTTCACAGCGGCGCCCTTGGTATCAGCGGCGTCCAGGATTTCACCTGCCAGGCGCTGGGCCATGGACTTTTCACCACGTTTCCGTGAGTATTCAACGAGCCAGCGCATTGCCAGCGCGTTCTGACGGGAAGGCCGTACTTCTACAGGCACCTGGTAGGTAGCACCACCAACACGACGAGATTTGACCTCGACCATCGGCTGGATGTTTTCCAGGGCCTTCTCGAACATTTCGATCGGCTCTTCCTTGGATTTCTCGGCAACGATATCAAGCGCACCGTACACAATGCGCTCTGCAACGGACTTCTTGCCACTTTCCATCACGTGATTGATGAACTTGGCCAGTCGTGCACTGCCGAATTTGGGATCCGGGATAATTTCCCGTTTTGCTGCAACTCTTCTTCTAGGCATCGATAAGCCCTTGTCGTTAAAGGTCTTCAGGAACCCCTGAGATAGCCACTGCTACTCAGCCTTACTCTTACCGTCAGTAGTAACGATAAAAGACACCCATAGGGAAATCAGGACTTGGGTCGTTTAGTACCGTACTTGGAGCGGCCCTGCTTACGGTTCTGTACACCCTGGGTGTCCAGTGTTCCGCGAACAGTGTGATAGCGCACACCCGGAAGGTCTTTTACTCGACCGCCACGGATCAGCACTACACTGTGCTCCTGAAGGTTGTGACCTTCACCACCGATGTATGAGGAAACCTCGAAACCGTTAGTCAGACGAACACGACACACTTTACGCAGTGCTGAGTTCGGCTTCTTCGGCGTAGTGGTATATACACGAGTGCATACACCGCGACGCTGAGGGCAGGCCTGAAGAGCAGGTACATCGCTCTTGGCAACCCGACGTTTACGAGGCTTACGTACCAACTGGTTGATCGTTGCCATGTAAGCAAACTCCAAAAAAACCATTCTAATGAAACTTACCCCCGAAAAACGGGGGTAAAATTTAAGGGACGCAAGTGTAAGCCTGCGCCCCCGGCCAGTCAAGACGACTGATCTCTTTTTAACCAGCACCCATGTCGGTAATTACCGGGGCCTGGCGCGCCAACTCAATCAGCTTTCGCGATTGAGCTCGGCACTCAGCGCTTCCTCGACATCCTGTGCGGTTACGCCCTGTTCTTCCAGCTCGCGCTTGCGACGACGCTCGGCGTGGTAAGCCAGACCGGTTCCCGCAGGAATAAGACGACCCACCACCACGTTTTCTTTCAGGCCACGCAGGTAATCCCGCTTGCCGGTGACTGCACCTTCGGTGAGTACCCGGGTGGTCTCCTGGAACGACGCTGCCGAAATAAACGACTCGGTAGCCAGCGATGCCTTGGTAATACCCAGCAACTGCCGCTCGCCTTTCGCCGGCTGCTTGTCCGCTGCAACCGCCGCCAGGTTGGCATCCAGGAACAGGTTGTATTCCACCTGATCACCGCCCAGCAATGTGGTTTCACCCGGATCGGTGATTTCCACTTTCCGCAGCATCTGACGAACGATAACCTCGATGTGTTTATCGTTGATGACAACACCCTGCAGACGGTAGACGTCCTGAATCTCGTTGGTGATGTACTTGGCCAGCTCGACCACGCCCAGCAGACGAAGAAAGTCGTGCGGGTTGGACGGGCCGTCGGAAATCACCTCGCCCCGCTCCACGGTCTCACCCTCGAACACGTTCATCTGACGCCACTTCGGAATCAGAACCTCATAGGGCTCGTCGTCACGCGGTGTGATCACAAGACGCTTCTTGCCCTTGGTTTCCTTACCAAACGACACCGTACCGGTAATTTCTGCAAGTATTGCCGGCTCTTTCGGGCGACGTGCCTCGAACAGATCGGCAACCCGTGGCAGACCACCGGTGATGTCACGGGTCTTGGAGCTTTCCTGTGGAATACGGGCAACCACATCACCCACTTCCACATTGCCGCCGTCGGACAGCGTAATCAGCGCGTCAGCAGGCAGGAAGTAGTGAGCCGGCGCGCCGCCCGGCAGGGTCAGTTCCTCGCCATTGGCATCTCGTACTTCAATAGCCGGACGCAAATCCTTACCTGCCGCCGGGCGATCTTTCGGATCGATAACCTGAATTGTCGACAGGCCAGTCAGCTCGTCGGTCTGGGTGCGTACGGTAATACCCTGGTCCATACCCACAAAACGTGCGATACCCTGAGCTTCCGCGATGATCGGGTGAGTGTGGGGATCCCACTTGGCCGCCACCACACCGGCTTCAATCACGTCACCGTGCTTCACGCTCAGTACTGCGCCGTAAGGCAGCTTGTACCACTCACGCTCACGACCCTGGTCGTCAGCGACAGCCAGCGCAGAAGAGCGGGACACCACCACCAGAGAGCCATCGGTTCTTTCGATGGATTTCATGTTGTGGAGACGAATCTGACCACCGTGCTTGACCTGGATATTGTCTACCGCAGAAGCCCGGCTTGCCGCACCACCAATGTGGAAGGTACGCATGGTGAGCTGGGTGCCCGGCTCACCGATGGACTGGGCCGCAATAACACCGACCGCCTCACCGACGTTGACCAGGTGACCACGCGCCAGATCCCGGCCGTAGCAGGAAGCACACACGCCATGACGAGCTTCACAGGAGATTGCAGACCGCACCCAGACCTCATCCACACCGGCACGCTCAACCATTTCAATGGTCTTCTCGTCCAGCAGTGTACCGGCAGCTACAACCGCATTGTCTTTATCGGTCGGAGTAAACACGTCACGAGCCGTAACCCGGCCCAGAACACGATCACCCAGAGGCACAACCACATCACCGCCTTCGATATGCGGTGTCATCAGCAGGCCTTCCTCGGTACCACAGTCAACATCTGTGACCACCAGATCCTGGGACACATCCACCAGACGGCGCGTCAGATAACCTGAGTTCGCAGTCTTGAGGGCGGTGTCGGCCAGACCCTTACGGGCACCGTGTGTCGAGATGAAGTACTGTAGTACGTTCAGACCCTCGCGGAAGTTGGCAGTAATCGGCGTCTCGATGATGGAGCCATCCGGCTTCGCCATCAGGCCTCGCATACCGGCCAGCTGACGGATCTGGGCGGGGGAACCCCGGGCGCCTGAGTCTGCCATCATGTAAACGGAGTTGAAAGATTCCTGCATGACAGGCTCGCCTTCGTCGTCAAACACCGGCTTGCCTTCGGAATCAACAACCTGCTCTTTCGAGAGGCGCTCCATCATGGCCTTGGACACCTTGTCGTTGGCCCTGGACCAGATATCGATAACCTTGTTGTACTTCTCGCCCTGGGTCAGCAGACCAGAGGAATACTGGGACTCGATTTCCTTAACTTCGTCGGTGGCGGCGTCAACCAGCTCGTACTTCTCCGGAGGAATCTCGAAGTCGTTAAAGCCAATGGAGGTACCGGATACCGTGGCGTAGTGGAAACCCATGTACATGATCTGGTCAGCAAAGATGACCGTGTCCTTCAAACCCGCCACCCGGTAACAGGTGTTGATCAGGTTGGAAATGGCCTTCTTGGTCATGGG
>NZ_CAXBDN010000270.1:0-5772 GCF_963974375.1 uncultured Marinobacter sp. | reverse complement strand
ACGAGCCCTGGCCGTAATCGGCGCCGGCGATGATGATCAGCGGCTGCTTGCGTTCCATGTAGGTTTCGATGGCTTCCCACATGCGGGTGACCTTGCCTTCCGGCTCGATCCGCGCCAGGGAACCCTGTTGCACTTTGCCGTTCTCGTCCACCGCCATTTCGTTGATCAGCTTGGGGTTGGCGAAGGTGGCCCGCTGGGCGGTCAGGTGATCGCCCCGGTGGGTGGCGTAGGAGTTAAAGTCTTCCTCCGGTACACCCATTTTGTGCAGGTATTCACCGGCCGCGCTGTCCATCATGATGGCGTTGGAAGGCGACAGGTGATCGGTGGTGATGTTGTCCGGCAGTATCGCCAGGGGCCGCATGCCCTTCATGGTGCGCTCGCCTGCAAGCGCGCCTTCCCAATAGGGCGGGCGGCGGATGTAGGTGCTCATTTTGCGCCAGTCGTACAGCGGATCGGTTTGCGCCTGGGCTTCCCGGGTCACATCAAACATGGGGATGTAAGTGGCGCGGAACTGCTCCGGCTTCACCGATTTCTTGACGATGGCGTCGATTTCTTCATCGCTGGGCCAGATGTCTTTCAGGGTGACGGGGTTGCCGTCCTTGTCGTAGCCCAGGGCATCTTTTTCGATATCGAAGCGGATGGTACCGGCGATGGCGTACGCAACCACCAGCGGCGGCGAGGCCAGGAACGCCTGTTTGGCGTAGGGATGGATGCGGCCATCGAAGTTGCGGTTACCAGACAGTACCGCGGTGGCGTAAAGATCACGGTCCACCACTTCTTTCTGGATAACCGGATCCAGGGCGCCACTCATGCCGTTACAGGTGGTGCAGGCAAAGGCCACGACGCCAAAGCCGAGGTTTTCCAGCTCCGACAGCAGGTTGGCTTCTTCCAGGTACATCTTGACGGTCTTGGAGCCCGGCGCCAGGGAGGACTTCACCCAGGGCTTGCGGGTCAGGCCCAGCTTGTTGGCGTTACGGGCGATAAGACCGGCGGAAACCATGTTGCGGGGGTTGCTGGTGTTGGTGCAGCTGGTGATGGCGGCGATGATCACGGCGCCATCCGGCATCAGGCCTTCTTCCTTCTCCCACTTGCCGGCTATGCCACGGGCCGCCAGTTCGGAGGTGGGCAGATGGGCGTGGGGGTTAGAAGGGCCTGCCAGGGTGCGCGCAACGCTGGACAGATCAAAGCGCAGGATACGTCCGTATTCGGCGGTCTTCAGGCTGTCGGCCCAGAGGCCGGTGTGCTTGGCGTACTGTTCCACCAGAGCAACCTGGTCGTCTTCACGGCCGGTCAGCTTCAGGTAGTCGATGGTCTGGCCATCGATGTAGAACATGGCAGCAGTAGCGCCGTATTCCGGGGTCATGTTGGAGATGGTAGCCCGGTCGCCCACAGTCAGGCTGTCTGCGCCTTCACCGTAGAACTCCAGGTAGGCACCCACCACCCGCTCCCTGCGCAGGAATTCGGTGATAGCCAGCACCATGTCGGTACTGGTGATGCCCGGCTGCAGCTTGCCGGTCAGCTCGACGCCGACGATGTCCGGCACCCGCATCATGGAGGCTCGGCCCAGCATCACGCTCTCGGCTTCCAGACCACCCACACCTACGGAAATGACGCCCAGGGCGTCCACCATCGGGGTATGGCTGTCGGTGCCGACACAGGTGTCCGGAAAGGCCACGCCGTCACGCACCTGAACCACCGGAGACATTTTCTCCAGGTTGATCTGGTGCATGATGCCGTTGCCCGGCGGAATCACATCCACGTTCTTGAACGCGGTTTTGGTCCAGTTGATGAAGTGGAACCGGTCGTCGTTACGACGGTCTTCCACCGCGCGGTTAAGCTCGAAGGCGTCCTTCTCGAAGCCGGCGTGCTCAACCGCCAGGGAGTGATCCACGATCAGCTGAGTGGGTACTACCGGATTGACCTTGGCGGGATCACCGCCCTTCAGGGCAATGGCATCACGCAGACCGGCCAGATCCACCAGCGCGGTCTGACCCAGAATGTCGTGGCAGACCACACGGGCCGGGTACCAGGGAAAATCCAGGTCCTGCTTGTTCTCGATAAACTGCTTCAGGGCATCGGTGAGGTCTGCCGGATCGCAGCGGCGAACCAGCTGCTCGGCCAGCACCCGTGAGGTGTACGGCAGTTTGTCGTAGGCGCCGGGCTGGATGTCTTCGATGGCCTCGCGGGTGTCGAAGTAGTCCAGGTCGGTGCCGGGGAGTTTTTTACGGTATTGGGTGTTCATGTCTTGGCCTTCTGAAAAAGGTTTTGGCTACGGATTCCGCTTGCTCTGAGCCACGCGCCCTTCGACAGGCTCAGGGCGAACGGTGCTTTCACCCTGAGCCAAACGCCTCGTGCATCCTGAGCTTGTCGAAGGACACAACTCCGCGTCCGGTGATCACACCATTCGACGGGCTCAGGGCGAACGGAGTTTTGGCTCAGGGCGAACGGGTGTCGGACCTTGGACCCCGTTCGTCCTGAGCCTGTCGAAGGACGGTGGATTCCGTGGCTAATCAGTAGTCGTTACGAGCGCTTCTCGATGGGCACCCAGTCCGCATGTTCCGGGCCGGTGTAGTCGGCGCTCGGGCGGATGATGCGGTTGTTGGCGCGCTGCTCCATCACGTGGGCGGTCCAGCCGGCGACCCGTGAGCAGACGAAGATCGGGGTAAACAGCGCCGTGGGAATGCCCATGAAGTAATAGGCGGAGGCGTGGAAGAAGTCGGCGTTGCAGAACAGTTTCTTCTCGCGCCACATGACCGCTTCGACCCGCTCGGAGACCGGATAAAGCACGGTGTCACCCACCTGCTTCGACAGCTTCTCGGACCATTCCTTGATGATGGCGTTGCGGGGATCCGAGGTGCTGTAGATGGCGTGACCAAAGCCCATGATCTTGTCTTTGCGGGCCAGCATGCCCATGATTTTTTCTTCCGCTTCGTCGGCGGATTTCCAGTTCTCGATCATCGCCATGGCGGCTTCGTTGGCGCCACCGTGCAGCGGACCACGCAGGGAACCGATAGCACCGGTCACGCAGCTATGGATGTCCGACAGGGTGGAGGCACAGACCCGGGCGGTGAAGGTAGAGGCGTTGAATTCGTGCTCGGCGTACAGGATGAGCGACGCGTGCATCACCTTCACGTGCAGGGGATCCGGCTTCTCGTCGTGCAGGGTCCACAGGAAATGCTCGGCAATGGAGTCTGCTGCGGTGTCGGTCTGGATGCGCTTGCCCTTGTGGGCGAAGTTGTACCAGTAGTTGATGATGGACGGGAACACCGCCAGCATCCGGTCGATGTGATCCAACTGGTCAGAGAAGTCGTTCTTCTCGGTTTCCAGGTTACCCAGCATGGAGCAGCCGGTGCGCATCACGTCCATGGGGTGGGCGTCTTTCGGGATCTGCTCCAGCACGGTTTTGAGGGCATCCGGCAGACCGCGCAGGCCGCTCAGTTTTTCCTGGTAGGCGTCCAGCTCGGACTGATTTGGCAGCTTGCCGCGAAGTAGCAGGTAGGCCACTTCCTCGAATTTGGCGTTGTCGGCCAGCTCGCGGATATCAATACCGCGATAGGTCAGACCTGAACCGGTTTTACCCACGGTACACAGGGCCGTTTCACCAGCGACCTGACCACGCAGGCCTGCGCCACTCAGTTTTTTTGCTTCAGCCATTGTTGTTCTCCTCAATCAGAATAGGTTGTCAGTCGCTGTCAGTCTTTCTTCTGCTGGAAGAGTTCATCCAGCTTCTGCTCAAACGAGTGATAGTTAAGGAAATCATAGAGTTCCATGCGAGTCTGCATGGTATCTACCACGTCCTTCTGGTCGCCTTTATCAAGAATATTCTGGTACACCGCCAGTGCGGCCTTGTTCATGGCACGGAAGGCGCTCAGGGGGTACAGAACCATATCGGCACCGGCCTCGGCAAGTTCCTTGCGGTTGTACAGGGGGGTGGCACCAAATTCCGTAATGTTGGCGAGAATCGGCACGTCGAGGGCATCGGAGAACGCCTTGTAGTGCTCAAGCTCGGTAACGGCTTCAGCGAAGATGGCATCGGCACCCGCCTCAACACAGGCCTGGGCCCGTTCGATAGCGGCTTCCAGACCTTCTTTCTGGAAGGCGTCGGTACGGGCCATGATGAAGAAATCTTCGTCCTGACGGGCATCGGCACAGGCCTTGATGCGATCAACCATCTCGTCTTTGGAGACGATTTCCTTGTTGGGACGGTGGCCGCAGCGCTTCTGGGCCACCTGGTCTTCGATGTGCACGGCGGCAGCACCGGCACGTTCCATTTCCTTGATGGTACGGCCAATGTTGAAGGCGCCGCCCCAGCCGGTATCGATATCCACCAGCAGCGGTACCTCTGTGGCCGCTGTGATGCGACGGACGTCTTCGATGACATCGTTGAGGCTGGTCATGCCCAGATCCGGCAGCCCGTAGGAGGCATTGGCGACGCCACCGCCGGACAGGTAAATGGCCTGGTGCCCTACCCGCTCCGCCATCATGGCGGTGTAGGCATTAATGGTGCCCACGATCTGCAGGGGGGTGTTTTCTTTCAGGGCTTTGCGGAATCGTGCTCCGGCGGACAGTCTGCTGCTCATATCAAAATACCTCGTCTTATATTCTTTATGATCAAATGGTTAAAAGGCCTTCTTGAATCTTTTTCTCAATATTCTGGCGGGCTGCATTAATGTGTCGTTTCATCAGGAATTCGGCCAGTTCGCCGTCTCGCTGGGCGATGGCCTCCACAATACGACGATGCTCACCCAGAGCTTTGTGGGGGCGGCCGGCGGATGTACTCAGGCGATAGCGGTACATGCGTACCATGTAGTAAAGATCACCCAGCAGCATTTGTGCGAGCTTGGTGTTGCGGCTGCCGGTGGCGATGCGGTAATGAAAATCGTAATCCCCTTCCGCCTGGTAATAGGCCTGGCCCCGGACCTGCTCGATCATGGTTTCGTGACTGTCGAGGGTGGCCATCAGATCCGCGATTTCCTGTTCGGTCATCCGTTCCGCCGCCTGGCGCGCTGCCAGTCCTTCCATTACCTCGCGAATGCGGTACAGCTCCATCAGTTCCTCGGCGCTGACCGACACTACCTTGACGCCGGCGTGGGGGCGGCGTATCAACAGACCGCGGGATTCAAGACGCCCCAGAGCCTCCCGCAAGGGGCCACGGGTCAGGTTGAAGCGATCGCACAGCTCTACCTCACCGATTTTCTCACCGGGAACCAGATCACCTTTTACAATGGCTGTTTGCAGACAATCAAAGGCGTCGTCGGCCCGGGTTTGAGATTGATTCGTTGCCAGCATGGTTATTTGTCAACAATAGGGGCTGATTTCAAGTCGAAACTACGCCAGAAGGACGTTTTTGTCAACAATTCATCAGATAGCACTACATATCTTGCCAACAATCAGCTTGCTTAATCATACCAGTCTGGCCCTCCCGATTTATCAAGAAGTCCGGTACACTGTTGATCGGCATCACGTTTTAGCCCGCTGACGGTGGGTTGCAGCCCTCTATCCATGTATCGAAATTGAAAAAGGAAGCTCCATGATCAGGAAATGTCTGTTCCCTGTCGCCGGTTACGGCACCCGTTTCTTGCCGGCCACCAAGGCCATGCCCAAGGAAATCCTGCCGATTGTAAACAAGCCGCTGGTGCAGTACGGCGTTGAAGAAGCTGCCGACGCGGGTATCCATGAATTCGGTTTCGTTACCGGTCGTGGCAAGCGGGCCATTGAAGATCATTTCGACATCAGCTACGAGCTGGAGCATCAGATTGCCGGCAGTGGCAA
>NZ_CAXBDN010000269.1:0-5879 GCF_963974375.1 uncultured Marinobacter sp. | reverse complement strand
CTGGATCGCTGGCTCGGGCCCCATGACCAGGATGTTCATGGTCAGGAGGGTCGTGCTACAGCCACTCAGCAACCTGCTGTCAGGACGGGGGTCAGTGTGTTCTATTTTGAAGAGCCACTGCAGGCCGATACCGACGTCGGAGATGACACATGAGCCCCCGGCTTTCCCGCGAAAACCATCCGCACTGGCAGCTGTCCGAGCTGGTCGGCACCCTGTTGTCGACGGCTGCCCAGAAAGTCGTCAGCACCTGGCTCAGTGACCTTAGATTTCGTGATGCCGAGGGCGAGCCGGCGTTGTTACCCCTGGCCACCGGTGGTCAGGGTGAAGGGTTTATCCGGCTGGTGGCGCTGGCAGACCGACGGCTGACCCCTGCCACAGTGCTTGATGAGTTGCTGTGCCTGGGGCTGGTTGAACGTCATGATTCCGGCCATCTGCTGCTCCGGCGTGTGGCCTACGGCCCGTTGAAACCGGCGGATGCAGGTTTTCGGCAACAGCCGCCAGAACGAACCGTTTTTCAGGCAGGCAAGCGCTATAACGATTTCAACAGATAGACCAGGCGAGAGCCCGGATCCGGGCTTCAGGAGAATGTTTCATGTCAGGTTTCAAGGCAAATGGAGTGAACCGGGCCCTGCTTCTGGTTCTGGTGGTGTTGCTGGCCGGTTGCGGAGACGGAGGCATAGGCATAGGTCCTGTCGCTGATGGCGGTATTCGTGGCACCGGCTCCAGTGTTGGCCCGGTATCCGGTTTTGGCAGCGTGGTGTTGAATGGGGTCCGGTTTGATACCGATAATGCCAGCATCAGCGGTGACGGCGTCCGTGAGCAGGATGACCTGGCCGTTGGCATGTTGGTGCAGATCGACGGCTTGTGGGAAGACGATGGCCTCGGCGTCGCGGACTCTGTTGTCTACGACGATACCCTGAGAGGACCGGTGACGGCGGTGACCCAGCCCTGGGACCCCCTGACCCGCACCGGTCGTATCCGGGTGATGGGCCTTGAGGTGCTGCTGGATGCCCAGACCCGCACGGATTTTGCCGCGTTGGCGGACATTGGTACCGGTGATTTTGTCCGGGTCAGTGGCTGGCTCCGGGACGATGGCCTCTACCGCGCCAGCTTTATTGGCGCCCTGCCGGTCAATAATGAAGATGTTGAGGTTGAGGGTTTTATCGACAGCGGTTCCCTGGATACTGATCTGGACCAGTTCCGGCTGGGCGGTTTGCGTATCAGCTACCGTGACGAGGATGTTGATGAGAGCATTCTGACCGATGAATCCCGTCAGTTGGACATTCAGGGCCGGTATCTGGAGGACAATAGCGGACCCTATATCCAGGCGACTGCAATTCGCCCGGCACTGCTGGCGGAACTGAGCAGTAAAGACCGGGATCTGCAATTGGCGGGAGTAGCCACACTCGCATTCTCGGGTGAAGGACGAACAGGGTCTTTCGAGCTGAATGGAATTCCCGTCCAAACCAGCGTCGAGACAGAATTTGATGACCTTGCGCCGTCCGATATCCGGCCAGGTTTGCTGTTGCAGGTGGAAGGTCGCCTCGAAAGCGGTGTCATCTTTGCGGACGAAGTGGAGTTACGGGAGGCGGATGCCGAGCTGGAGGGCGTCCCGATCGGTAATAGCTTCAATCTGGATGCCGGAACCTTTGAACTGGGCGGCGTCACCGTGCGGGTCGGGCCCTATACCCGGATTGAAATGGACGAGGGCGACGAGCGGGCGCTGACTTTTGATGACTTGCTCAACAACCGGCAGATCACCGTTGACCAGCAGTTTACCTTTGAAGTGGAAGGTATCCAGCGATTCCGGGAAAACCTGCTGGATGCCATCTACATTGAAGTGGATGATGAGGCTGAATCAGGCTTTGAGCTGCAGGGCCGGGTCACCGCTGTTGACCTGCAGCAGCAACAGTTTGTCGTTCTTGGTGTTACCATCACGGTAGACAGCTCGACCGAGTTTGATGATTCCGGCCAGCTTGAAGAGCTGACCGGAGCAGTGGTTGAGGTTGAATACTCGGGTAGCCCCGCTACCGGATTTTTCGCAGAGGAAATAGAGCTTGAAGATGACTGAATCAACGACAGGGATTTTCCATGGGTGAGGCAAAACGAAGAAAGGAAACCGGAGCACCAGCGCCGGTGCCGAAGCGCCAACGTTCGAAGACGCCGTTGTGGATCGGTGCCGGTGTGGTCGCTGTCGCCGCAGTGGTGGTGGCGGTGTTTTTCCTGACCCGTCCACCGGCACCGACCTCTGATTCGCTGCCCGTGGCAGCTCCGGAAACCGGGCCGTTTCCGGCCCAGCTTGACCGTTATGGCATTTCAGTGGGCCCGGAAGATGCGTCGGTAGTGGTGCGGGAATTTGCTGACTATCAGTGCCCCGCCTGCGCGCGTTTTTCCGAGGCCAGCCAGCGTCTGAAGCAGGAATATGTGGATTCCGGCAAGGTCCGGTTTGTCTACTTCGATCTGCCCTTGCGTCAGCATGGCAATGCGATGCCGGCAGCTATGGCCGCCCGTTGTGCCGGTGACCAGGACGAATACTGGGCCATGCACGACGAGCTCTACCGCCAACAGTCCGCCTGGTCCAACGCCAGCGATCCCGCTCAGGTGTTTGCCGGTTATGCCGGGAGCCTGGGGCTAAACGAGCGTCGCTTCAATCGCTGCATGAGCTCGGAGCTGCACAGGGAAGCGGTTGAGCAAAGCCTGCAGGTGGCCATACAGCTCCGGGTTGCCAGCACGCCTACGGTTCTGGTGAACAACATTGCCCTGACCCAGCCTGGCTGGGGCCAGCTTTCGGCTGTAGTGGAGCGCGAACTGGCTCGCTGATTGGCGCTTTACCTGGAAACTGGTTAAAATTCGCCCTCTTGCAACGGCACCCGGCCTTTGGCCTGGTGCCGTTTCTTTTGAGAATATGTGAAATCATGCTCCGGATTTACGATCCGGCCCGCAGGAGACGAGGATTATGAGTCAGAACATTGTTGTGTGTGCGTTGTACAAATTTGCCAGCCTTGATGATTTTGAGGCTCTGCGTCAGCCGTTGCTGGATCTGATGTTGGCGGAAGGTGTGCACGGTACCTTGCTGCTTGCCCGGGAGGGTATTAATGGCACTATTGCCGGCAGTCGCGAGGGCATTGATGCCATCAAAAACCGGATTGCCAGCGACCATCGTTTTGATGGCATCGACTACAAAGAGTCGCTGGTGGATATCCAGCCTTTCAAGCGCACCAAGGTAAAACTGAAAAAAGAGATCGTCACCATGGGCGTTGACGGTATCGACCCCCGCCGCATTGTGGGTACCTATGTTCAGCCACAGGACTGGAATGAGCTGATC
This sequence comes from uncultured Marinobacter sp., assembly GCF_963974375.1. Classification (GTDB taxonomy): domain Bacteria; phylum Pseudomonadota; class Gammaproteobacteria; order Pseudomonadales; family Oleiphilaceae; genus Marinobacter. The sequence goes on along the minus strand of NZ_CAXBDN010000269.1, from coordinate 2,554 downwards.
TCGGATCCTGACGTATTGCTCATAGACACCCGCAACCAGTACGAAGTGGAAATCGGTACCTTCCGGAATGCGGTAAATCCGGCTACCGACAGTTTCCGTGAGTTTCCGGAATATGTGAAACAGCATCTGGATCCGGCAAAACACAAGAAGGTGGCCATGTTCTGCACCGGCGGTATTCGCTGTGAAAAATCCACTGCGTATCTTCGGGAACAGGGCTTTGATGAGGTGTATCACCTGCATGGCGGGATTCTGAAATACCTCGAAGAAGTTCCGCAGGAACAGAGCCTGTGGCAAGGCGAGTGTTTTGTGTTTGATGACCGGGTAACGGTTAACCACCAGTTGGAGCGGGGCGACTACGATCAGTGCCACGCCTGCCGCCGGCCCATTACAGAAGATGACAAACAGCGTCCGGAGTATCAGGCGGGGGTGAGTTGCCATCAGTGTCTTGATACCCTGACGCCGGAACAGAAAGCCCGGTTTGCCGAGCGGGAGCGTCAGATCCGTCTTGCCGAGCAAAGGGGTGAAATCCATGTGGGTGGTGAAGCGGCCCGCGTGATTGCTGAGCGTAAAGCCCGTAAACAGGCACAACGGGAGCGCCAGGCCCAACAAAGCAGAGCGGGCGAAAACACGGTCAGAACCTGATTCGCCGGCGACCAGTCGATGCCAACATGAACATTCAATAAACCAGGAGTAGACATGCGTTTGACCACAACCGCCATGATCGTGGCGCTGGCAGCATCGCCAGCCTTGAATGCGGAAACCCGTGACTGGAAAGGCGAGGGCGAGCTTGGCTTGCTGATCACCTCAGGCAACTCTGATGAGACCAACCTCAATGCCCGTCTCGGCCTGGTTCATGAAGTGGAAAAATGGCGCAATATCGGTGAGTTCCGGTCCAATGTGTCGGAATCCGATGATACCACTACGGCAGAGCGCTATCGTGCCGCGCTGGAAACCAACTACAAGTTCACCGAGCGCCAGTACTGGTACCTGCGCGGTGCCTACGAGGACGACCGCTTCTCGGGCTATGATTTCCAGTCCTCGGTAACCACCGGTTATGGAAACCGTGTCTGGGAGTCCGGCACCCGGTCGTTTCTGGACCTGTCAATCGGTGCCGGTTACCGGTTCAACAAACTGGATGTCCCTGATCCGGACACCGGCAGCCGCGATGAAGACGAGGCCATTGCCAGACTGGCTGGCCAGTTTGATTACGCACTCTCCGAATCCGCGCTGTTTCGGCAGACCGTCAGCTCGGAACTCGGGCTCGACGAGAACAACGTGATCACAGAGTCAGAAACGTCCTTACAGGCCACCATTGTGGATAATCTGTCCATGAAGGCTGCCTACCGGGTCAAACACGTCTCTGACGCGCCGGAAGGCTCCAGGAAAACTGATACCATCACGTCTCTGTCACTGTTGTACGGTTTCTGAGAATTCCCCCGTCACCTGGTATGCCGCTGAGGGTGTCCGGTGACGGGGACTCTGAGGCTGGCTCTGTCACACCCGGTTGCGCAGGCCCAGATCGTCAGGGTAGGGGCTGAGGTATTTCTGGGTGTGCAGGTAATCCACGGGTTCCCGGCGTTGTGCCATGCGCAGCAATGTCATGGGCACAATCAGGGGTACCTCACCACGGTGGTAGGCTTCGGTCTGCTCCAGCAATACTTTCCGTTCCTCGTCACCCAGAGCATCCCGCAGATAACCCATCAGATGCTGCATGGCATTAACGTGGGCACCACGAGTCACCTGTCGGGTCATGGCCTCCATGAACAGCGCGATGTAGCGATCGGCGATGGTGCTCAGGGGTTCCGACCTGAGGTCGCTCAGCATTGGTCCCAGCTGGCGGTAAATTCGTTCAGAATGAGCCAGCAGCTGGAATTTATGGCGGGTGTGGAATTCGATCAGTGCCCGTGCGGTGAGCTTGTCGCCGGCCACATTCTGCATCCAGTCGTCGTAGGCAAACACCCGTTCGATAAAATTTTCCCGCAGCTGATCGTCATTGAGTCGACCTTCCTCCTCCACCGGCAACAGTGGGTAGCGGGCCATCAGGGCCGCCGCAAACAGGCCGCGACCGTCCCGGTGAATCACCTGACCCTCGGGATTATGAACCTTGATCCGGGTCATGCCGCAGCTGGGGGATTTGGCCATCAGGATATACCCCCGCAGATCGTGCAGCTCCGGCAGCACACCATCGATCACCGCCTGCATGGCTGTGGTGTGATCGGCTGAGCCATTGCTCTCGATAAGCTTCAGACCTTCCGGGTACTCCCGCAGGTGGATGGCCGGCCGCGGCACACCCAGGCCTGCTTCCAGCTCCGGACAGACCGGGCGAAAGTCGAAATACCGTGCCAGCACACCGGTACAGTAGCGGGAATGCTTGTGACCGCCATCGTGGCGGACTTCCCGGCCCAGCAGGCAACTGCTGATGCCGACCGGAATCGTGCTCATGAAATAATACCTCCGCTGTAGCCCGGTAAGTGGCGGTTGGTTGGCCCCAGTATACGAGAACTAGTGTCCCGTCTGGTTAATTCGTTGACCTACTGCGTGCCGCTGGGACCTC
>NZ_CAXBDN010000268.1:0-5954 GCF_963974375.1 uncultured Marinobacter sp. | reverse complement strand
TTTAGCTTACGGAAAATTCTACTTTTGATCATCTTGGTTTATTGGGGGGATTACCTATCCACCTGATCACCCATAACGACCTGTTCCAAGCCAACCGGCGCAGCCTGCTCCCAGTCCTGCAGCGCCTCTGGCATCGTCGCGTTGGGGTCACACTGGGCCATCAGGTCACTCAAGCTGCAAGGTTTCTTATCCTTCATGGCCTTACCTTCGATGGCCTCTACGTCCCCGGATCACCGCGACTTGCAGCGCTCCGGTTTCGGGAGTGGAGCTGCTTTTTGATGCTTCACACTCCACCTCATCATAGATAGCGCTATCTCTGGATTCTTCTTCGGTGAATCGCTCATCCGGTTTAAGCTGGTTTAACAGCCCTCGCAGGCCGCCCTTAACTCCCTGATCAGAGTAAGGCAGCTGAGCCAGCTTATCGTACTCACCCTCCCAGTCTCCCGGTTGAGCTATCCTGGCCACCTCAACCGTTTCCAGGGCAACAATATCATCGAACCCGGTTTCGTAACCTTCGACCAGCACTCGCGTTTCCGGCGGCAGGGCTTGCAATTGTGCGATCAGTTCTTCTGCGGTCACTTTGGGCACCCTCAGATACTAGTGTTATTTCAGTGCACGAATCCGTCACTGGTTTCATAGGTCATCCGGATTAACATGCACACTCCTTTCAGTCAGTCGCTTTTTGCACAGGTCAACGAGTGCTTCATCATCAATAGATGTTACAAGCCATTCAGGCAACTCGCCCTTGTCCGGTACAGGCATCCATCCAGCAATAGTGATGCTTTCAGGGATATTGACCCACTGCCCATCCACAGCATAGGCTTCAGTGATGCCCCCATTTCCTCTACCAGGCCAATATCCGAGGTACAGAGCGATAACAACATCCATATCCGCTGGCATTTGTTCTTTACAGTTAATCCACGTCATTAGACTCGCCATCTCCGAGGGTTCTTCATCATTCAGATCAACATCAAACCTCCACCACAATCGGTGCGTTGCATGGCTCATACCGTGGGGTGCAGGTACTGGCATTGATCAGGCGCATTTTTCCCCGCAGGTACTCCCCATAGCCTTCATGGATATGGCCGAAAATGTGCGCTTTGAGTGAGAGTTGCTGGATTCGGTCAAGCAAATCAATGCAGCCGACATTCTGACATTTGAATCCCAGATTCACCTCATCGCCAATGCCTTTTGGCGGCCCGTGGGTGATCAGCACATCGGTATTGTCGGGGATGAGCGCCCATTTCTCGCAAAGTTGCTCTCCGCGATCCAGCATAAATGCCCAATCCAGGAAGGTGGGTGTCCAGGGTGAACCCCAGAAACGAACGCCTCCGATTTCGATACCACTGTCCTCCAGATAAATGGCATTGGTGAGGGCCTGCCGAGCTTGCTTCGGCGTTTCCTGAAAGGCCCAGTCGTGGTTCCCGGCAATCACGATTTTATACCGATGCGGCAGCGTTCCCAGCCAATCGTTGAGGTCTTCGATGTTCTCCAGTGTGCCCTGACCAAGACAATCACCCGCATGGATCAACACATCACCATCCGGGATCTCCGGAATTCGCCGGTGCAGACTGTGGGTGTCTGAAATACAGATCAGCTTCACTGCGTGTGCCTCGTCGAATAATATGGAATTCTAACTCTTTAACTCATTCCCTAACGATAAGGTACCTTCAATGGCCATCAAGCGCACGAAAGCGGTTGTGTATATGTACGGCCGGTTGGCCGGTTACCTGGAGCGGGTTGGCAGCGGATCGCAGTTTCAGTACGCAGAAGAATATCTGAACATGGCTGGCCAGCCGCTAAGTTGGAGCATGCCATTACGCTCGGAGCCTTATGTTTCAGATATGGGCTTGCCAGCCTATTTCAGCGGTCTTTGCTCAGAAGGGTGGTTACGGAAGGTGCAGAACTTCTCCCAGGGAATCCACCCGGGCGATGATTTCACGTTACTTGTTAATAATGGGCTGGACTGCGCTGGCGCCGTCACCATAGAGCCCGTCGACTAGACAGCTTTCCACTGATGCCCACCGATAGCTTCCAGATCCATAAGAATTTCCTCACCTAGCCGCTTTGCGATGTAGGCTGCGAAGGTCGGTGTCGTCTTTCGCCCAAGTTCGGTATTCCTTGTCGAAAGCAGTGACCCAGTAATCGACCGATAGCCTCTGATCGCTTGATGTTCTGTCACCGCACGTGATCTCGAGTGTTTTTTTGAGTATCGACCAGATGCTTTGGTCCACCTGCACGGTCGCTTTTTCTCCAGTAACGGATGATGTGTAAGTCACGTTCATTGCGCTTTCTCAAGCGGCGGAGCCAGGGTTAGCTCACTGATTAAGGGGAAACTGTGAGGGTGGTGTCTGCAACTCGCGCTCGAGAGACCAATCCATAAAAGGCAGCAGTCTTGAAATGTTACGGGCATCATCTACGCCTCGATGGTGGGCGCCCTCAAATGCGAGTTCATGGAATGCGAGGGCATGGGCTAGCCCATTTTTTTTCTTCTGACCAGTGGTGCGCCGCCAGATACGTTTCAAGTTCAAATGTGGGTAAGTCAACATCGCAGGCTTAACCCCATCCAGCTGGCTCTGCGCTTCAATGTGCAGGCGATCGTAATTGCCCCAGCTACACCATACGAATTCGCTGGAAAGATCAGCAAGCCAGAGGTTCATCGTTTGGATCACCTCTGGAAACGTCGGTGCCGCATCCACCATCGACTGAGTGATACTCGTAAGCTCGGTGCAGAAGTCGCTCAGCAAAGGATTACGAGTGGGTCTGACGAGAAAAGAGCGGGCATCCAATACCTCCCCTGGTCGGCTCGCCAATACGCATCCAAGCTCGATGATCTCCATATTGTGAATGCTCTGGGGCGTGCGGTCCGGGGCGTGCCGGCTGCCCCAGCAGGTCGCCTCAAGGTCAACAATCAACAGAGTTTGGTCGTTCATAGTCTCGTCGTTTAGCTGAGCAAGCAATCGCGGCAAACAGCTTCACCGGAGTCGATCGGCAAGGGGTCACAGGTCACACCACTTTATGTTCGAACAGTGACAGAATCTCGCTCCAATAATGGTTGCTCATAGAAAATTCCGCGGATTTTCTTGATTCGATCAACTCCCCTTCATCACCAAATGTGTATTCGGTACCAAAACTAAGATCCCACGCTGAAGACTCGTCGCCACTGGTTAGAATCCTGCTTTTCTCAACGCTACCAAGGCTCTGCTTTGAAGCTTTGGGGGAAAACGAAACCACATTTTGCTCCGGAAGATCTTCACCAATTCTCCGCGCGAACTCCGCGAGGGTTGGTTCTGCAAGAACATAAAGCCAGCCTCCAATCTCTGACGGTTCGCCGACCTGGCGCCGCAAAATTCTCCCAAGAACTTGCCGAAAATGAAGCTCTGTTCGGATTCGGCTGAGGTGACAGCACACTTGAAGTCTAGGAATGTCCGTTCCTTCGCTGATCATGCCCACCGATATAATCCAGCGGTCTTTGGACACCCTGAAATCATTGATTATTTGGTAGGCGTCTGGTGTTCGACAACTAACAACAACTGACCTTTCACCCAGCGCTGCAAATCTGGTCGCAATGTGCTCTGCATGTGCGACACTTGCTGCGACAACCAACCCTCCGGCATTGGGAATTCGCTGTCGAATTTGTGACAGTTTATGTGATGCTTCCGAGAGTGTATGGTCGAGTACTTCATCCCGGGAAAGGAAATCGGGATAGGAAATATGTCCGTGTTTGATTGTTTCGCGGATACTCGAATAGGTCCGAAGGCCGATCTCAGAAGATTTCAGCTGGATCTCTCTGTTATCAGTGAGAACGATCTTTGGAGTTCGGCATACCCCATCTACGACGGCTCGCCTTAAACCATACTCATAATCACAATGCAGCTCGCCGTCAGGCTGGGTGTACCGCGCCAGTGCAATAGGGGTATTGTCTGTTCTCCAGGGGGTTCCAGATAATGCGATAGTGAAGGACGCATGACCCTGAATCCGCTCTAAGATGGTTCTCCCCCAACTGTTACCAAGCGCCAAATCGTCAGAGTTGCTCCCGGAGCAATGATGAATCTCGTCCAAGACTACCAGCACTCGGTGATCACTCAATACGCGCCAAAGATCCTTTGGCAGCGTAGCCATCGACTGGTATGTATACGACCCACCAGCAGCACCAATTTGTCCATTAAAGCTTTTCCCGAGAATCCGGCTAAAAGTTGTGGAAACGCTTTGGGAAACTGCTCGCGAAGGGGAAAAACATACGACAAAATCAATCTTACCTCGCTCAAACAGAGCCTTGGCGACAGATGCAACCATTACAGTTTTCCCTGCTGCTGGCGTTGCATGGCACAGGAAATGGGCTTGATGCTCAAAGGACAACAAGGCCTGAGCAATGCACTCGTTCTGCCAAGCGCGGAGTTTCATCATGAGGGAAGGCCAATTTTGGTGATTACAGACTCAACTGCACGAAGTTGCCCAAGGATTTTCGTACTTCTCTCCCGCGACTCCAAATATTGCTCCTTCACAGCACCTCGAAGCGCGGGGTATTTGTTATAGAGACGTTGATATTCCTCCGCTTCCCCAATGCTGGCGACAAGTTCAACCCTTCTTTGGGAGAGTTCTTCCTGAAGGGCTCGTTGAGTTTCTCCATCCATCGTCAACTCAGCTTGATGATCACAACTTTCAAACGGCGACCGTTTAGGTTCCAGCTCAACACTTGAGTGCTCTGGGCTGAAGATAAATTTGCACCCGCGGCCGGTAGATCCTTGGTGCCTCTCAACCAGCTTGACTGATTCAAGTCGCAATAGCTCTCTATAGATATGTTTTCGGAGCTGGTTGCGACCCGGTCGCTGACCTTCGGGAATCTGGAGCACATAGATATCCCGAATATCAGTGGTCGAGAAAGGAGTATTTGATTGCTTCCGCAGTAAGTCGATCAGCGTTTTATCCACTTTCAGTGATTGTAACTTTTCCATTCAAAGGCCCAATTGGTCATTAGGTCGATCTGATCGACCCATAAAAATGGGTAGTATATGCCGTGGCCTGTTATGCCTCAAGAAACCATAGTCTTGCCTTTTGTGAGGGCGAGGAATGGGCTCACCAGTTTGTGAGGCGTTTGGTCGGAATCTACGGGCTATTCGAAAATCAAAAGGGTTTTCACAGGAGCGCCTTGCTCACGAGGCGGGAATAGACAGGAGTTATTTAGGCAGGATTGAGCGGGGAGAGGTGAACGTAACCCTCGAAAAAATCTACCTTCTCGCTAACTGCTTGTTTTGCCCTCCCAGGGAGCTTATGCCAGATGCAATTGAACCACTTCAAAGCGCATCTAAAGATTTAGAGTAAGCCTTCCTGGCAATCCAGCAGGCCTCTCAGAAATGGACCATGCCCATTCTTAATTGGAAGCCGGCCTTGAATGGCTTTATTATCAAGTTCGGTGACCGCCTGGACGGCCACCTCCAATGGCATGGGCAGTTACACAGATTTATTCACAGGCTCCTTTGACTTCCAAGGTTAAAGCGACAAAAAAGGACCATAGCTACCCAACTGATCGCATCAGCATTAGATGATAAACATTGGGTAGCCAAAACGGCCAAGTTATGGTTACAACGCCAGCACCAGGCGTCAACTACCGGACAGACGCTCAATCTTACGCATCAAACGATCATTTTCTTTCTTGTAGAACGCAATTTCAGCTTCCCAAATTGCGACTTGAGACAACACGAAATCAAGATCCACTTTTGCTTTTAAAAGCTGCGCTTTGAGCTCCCTATTCGCTGATCTCACAGTCTTGCGTTGACTGCGCCCTAATGGCCCAAGATCTCGCTCCTCTCTAACCTGTCGATTGTGCTCTTCGATTACCTCCCTAATGTGAGCGTTCCAAGGGCTTTTCAACGCTACGTCGCTTTTGAGTCCGGCGCCTGACTGCGTATTCCAGACCAAGGTTGCCACTGATTCCAGACAAAGTCTGCCACCCA